>CAMLRG010000206.1 GCA_946482335.1 uncultured Duganella sp.
CGGTGAAATCCGGATGGAAGCCCATGCCCAGTTCCAGCAGCGCGGCCACGCGGCCTTCCAGGTGCACGTGGCCCGTGGTGGGCTGGGTGGTGCCGGTGATCAGCTTCAGCAGGGTCGATTTGCCTGCGCCGTTGATGCCGATCAGGCCAACGGCCTGACCCGGCTGCACGGTGAAGCTGATGTCCTGCAGGATCCATTTTAGCTTGTGCTGGGGGCCCTGGAAGGGCAGCAGCCATTCGCGCAGGCGCGACCAGCGGGTTGGATACTGTTTGTAGGCCTTGCCCAGGTTGGAGACGACGATGGTGCCCATTACAGTTCATCCACCATTTCGCCCGCGCGTTTGCGGAACAGTTTCAGGCCCAGCACGCAGAGCAGGACTGCCAGCACGGTCGGCATCAACAGGTGCCGCCATTCCGGCGCCTGGCCGGACACCAGCACACGCTGGAAGGATTGGATGATCGGGATCATCGGGTTCCATTCCAGGTAGGGGCGCACGTAATCGGGGATGATCGAAGAGGGGTAGACCACCGGCGTGAGCCAGAACCAGAATTGGGTGAAGATGGTGAAGAATTGGCCGACGTCGCGGAAGAACACGTTCAGCACACCCAGCACCATGGACAGGCCGATCGCGAACAGCACCATCACCGTCAGCACCGGCACCAGGGTGAAGAACACCATGCCGGGGAACTGGCCGCTGACGATCAGGAAGGCGATGAACAGGCTGAAGATGATACCGAAATTGACCAGCGCGTTGGCGACCACGATGATCGGCAGGCAGATGCGCGGGAAGCTGATCTTCTTGATCAGGTTGCCTTGTTCGATGAACACGTTCTGGCCGCGTGCGGTGATTTCGGCGAACAGGCCCCAGGTGAGGACCCCGGCGCACAGGTAGATGCTATAGGCGTACTCGCCGGCGCTTTCCGGCAGCTTGGAGCGCATCACTTGCGAGAAGATCAGCGTGTACACCAGGATCATGGCGAGCGGACTCAGCACGGTCCAGGCCGCGCCGAGCATGGTATTGCGGTACTTGGCCTGGAACTCCCGTTTGACGCTTCCGGTGACGAAGCCGCGGTAAGCCCAAATGCCGCGCAACATTGCGAGAGAAATCATGCAACAAGCTGGGGAAATTCAGGAGGGGCGATTATACCTTAGCGATCTTGTCACACCTGTAACGGGTTGTCACAGGGTAAAACCGGTAAATAAGGGGGTTGTATACTGTTGACGTTCCAGAAAGGTCAACAGTTTTGAACCGAAACCGGCAAATCGGTGTCAGGCCCGCAGGGCCTGACACCAGCGGGGCATAAGCCGCGGGGTGGGTTATATGCTGTTGACGTTCGGAAAAGGTCAACAGCTTTGAACCGAAACCGGCAAACCTGCACACCGGTGTCAGGCCCTGAGGGCCTGACACCGCCTTACCGGTTTTCGCCCTGAGTAAGCTTCTGCAAATCCTCAGGCTTCTGAATAATCAGCCGATGCTGATCCTTCTTGATAATGCCCTTCTGTGTCAGCGCCAGCAGCGCTCGCGTCACCGTCTCCCGGCTGGTATTGATCATATTGGCAATATCCTGATGCGTCGGCAGATTTTCAACCACCGTCCCATCCGCATTCTTCTTCTGCATCAATACCAGATAGGTATAAATACGCCGCGACGTATTATTAATGCTCAACAGCGACCGGAACTCCGAATCGCGCTGGATTTTTTGCGCCAAGTGTTTGAGCATCTGCTTCGCCACCGACGGCACGTGCGAAAACAGATGCATGGCCGTCGCCGCCGGCAGGAACGCCACCAGCGATTCGGCCGTCGCCACCACCGACGCCGAACGTGTCGAATTATTGATCAGGGCGATTTCCCCAAAGAAATCCCCGGGCTGCAGCAAACGCAAGCCGACCGCGCGCCCATCCTCGGTGATATCCACCACTTGCAGCAGCCCCGACAGCAGGAACATCAAGCCATCGCCACTGCCGCCCTTGTGCAAGACCACTTCACGCTTGGCATACTGCCGGATCCGGATATCCTGCTTGACGAGTGCAATCTCCTCGTCCGTCAGTTCGGAGAGTAAGGGAATCTTGCGCAGGTGGATCTGGACCTGGCGCTGCTCAGGCTGAGGCTGGGCTTCCTTTGGCGCATCCGCCGACGGATTGTTGACGCTGGAAGTCATGCTTCAGATCGTTCCCAAAATCATATAGAGCTGTGCCGCCGCACCCGCGAAGGCGACGCCCGCCGTATTGGCCGCGATGTCGCGCCACGAAAAGCCGCGGTCCGGCACCAATTGTTGCAAGCATTCGATAGCGGCGCCCGCCAGCGTCAAACCCACCAGCCAGGCCGCAGCCTGCCGGTAATCTTGCGCCTGGCCCAGGGCCAGCAGGCCCAGCACCGCGAAGGCGGCAAAATGCATCAATTTATCGTTTGGCAATTTTGCTGGAAGCCAACGATTTGGCACCAGGCAACCCGCCGCAAACACCAGGCCGCCGCCAACCAGCAATGCCAGGTTCCATCCCATCATACACGCTCCGAAAACTGCCGCGGCGTGCCTTCAAGGACGCTGCCACTGCCAGCTGATTTGCAATTGGCGGTCATTGTACTGAAAGATCGGGATGTTTTCCTTATTGTGAAGGATGCGGCCTTCGATCACGATCGATTGCTTGCGCGAAATCGGATACGTCAATCCGGCGCGCCAGGTGCTGGTGGTTTGCCGTCGCACCGTGTCGATGATGCCTGGTGCGTACGGCCGCGAGCCATCCCAGCGCTGGGCCGAAAAACCGAGTTCGCCGATGAAGTCGTGCGGCAAGCCGCGCCGCCAGCTGGCGTTGAACTGCCAGCCGTGGCGGTCGCCGCCCGGGCGCGCGGCAGTCGCTTCATCGTCCAGGAAGGCGAGGCTGGCCGACCCGTAACTCAAGTCGCCGCGGTAACTGAATTGCCCGCGCAGCTCGGCGGTATTGGCGTTGAAGTTGCTGATGGTGCGGTAATGCACGTGGCTATAGCCGGTCACCAGATGGAACTGGATGCCGGCAGGCAAGGGCAGCGGCACACCGATGCGCGCCTGTACCTGCGCTTGCGCCTGGTACAGCCGCCCACCCAGGCCGACCAGGCCGCCCATGGCACTGGTGCGCAAGGTCCAGCGGCCGAAACGCCACGGGCTTTCCACGCCGGTAAAGATGGACGTGGCATCGTACTGGTTCAAGCGGTCGTAACGCCGGCCCTGGAATTGCACGAAGCCGGTCATGCCATTGGCCGTCAGGTCGCGCACATAGTCGGCCGTCAACGTCAGGTACTGGTCGTGCATGGGGCGGAATTCGGGCGTCAGGTCCAGGTCGACCGGCAAACCGATCGTGGCTTTCGAGCCCTGGTTGACGTTCTGGTCGATGCCGCGTCCCACATTGACCGACAGCTGGCTCAGCGGCTGCCAGCTCGAACAGCCGGCTACGCGGCTATCGTTGATCAATTGCTGGATGCCGGGCGGTGGGTTGAAATTCTTCTCGATATGCGTGAACAGGCGTTCCGCCTCGTCGGCATGGCCGAGCGCGCACTGGATCAGGGCCAGTTCCAGCCAGGCGCCCGCGTGCTGGGCTTCCTGGGTAACCAGGCGCTCCAGGGTGGCGCTGGCGTCATTCTTGCGCCCTTCGGCGATCGATTGCAGGGCTTCCCGGTACAGCAGCTGGATGGCTTGCTGCTGTTCGTCCGGCGGCGCATCGGTCTCCTGTGCGCGGGCCGGGGCCATCGCCAGGATGGTGCAAAGCAAGGCGAGCGCGCGCGCGCGCCCGAAACGGAAAACTGGTCTCACCCCTGTTGCTCCGCCGCCTTGTTCCCCGCAGGGTTGGTCTCGTTGTGTTTCTGGTCTGTCATGCCTGGGTCGAAAGTATACAGTATGGTCGGCTTCTCCTTGCCGCGCAGCAGGCGCTCGCCCAGCTTCAGGAAGCGGTGGCGCTTGGCACGGGCCACGGTACCGGCCCCGACGATAACACTGTGTGGAAAGTCGCGTGCGGCTTGTTCGAGGCGCGACGCGGTATTGACGCTGTCGCCCACCGCCGTGTAAATGCTGCGCAGGGCCGTGCCAAAGTCACCCGCCATCGCCTCGCCGCTCTCGATGCCGATGCGCACTTTGAGCGGAGGGTGGCCCAACGCTTCGCGCTGCAGGCTCAGGGCGCGCACCCGGCGCTCCATTTCCTGCGCCGCATCCAGCGCCAGGTCGGCGTGGGCCGCGTTCGGCAAGGGGGCGCCCCAGAACGCCACCAGGCCGTCGCCGGTGTATTTATCCAGCGTGCCTTGCTGTTCGAACACCGGGCCGGTCAGGCATTCCAGGAAGTCGCGCGTCAGTTTGGCCGCTTCTTCCACCGGCAGCGCTTCCACGTGGGTGGTGTAGCCCTGCATGTCGGCGATCAGGGTGGTCACTTCCAGCTCGCGCGGGGCCAGCGGGTCGGCCAGGTCGCTTTTCAGCAGCTCATCCACCACCGAAGGCGCCACGTACTGGCGCAGGGTGTTCAGCAGGTGGCGCGAACGGTCTTGTGCCAGTTGCCATTGGTAGGGCACGGCCACGGCCAGCAGGAACAAGGCCGACAGCAGCGGGCCGGACGGCGAAAAATCGGGATCGTGCACGCTGATCGTTCCGGCCAACGTCAGCCACAGCACGGTGCAGACGCCCAGCAGGGCAACACTGCGCGTGGCGGCCAAGCGCGGCAGGGCGTACATGGCCAGCGCCGCCATCAGCGCGGCGAAACCGATGGCCATCCAGCGGCCTGGCCAGCGCGGCGGCGCCTTGCCGTCGCGCCAATCGAGCAGATTGGACAGCATGGTCGCCTGCACGCCGAGGCCGGGCCGGCTGGCCGCAAGCGGGGTGGTCACGCGGTCGGCCAGGCTCAGCGAGGAAGAGCCGACCAACACCAGCCGTCCCGACGCGCCCTCGGTCGACAGCGAGCCGTTCAGGATATCCACCGCTGAAACCACAGTGTAAGCATTCCAGTCGCGGTTGAATTGCACGCGCACCGCGCTGCTATCCTGCGGCAAATCCACATTGCCGCCGCAGCACTGCATCAACGCCAGCGAGAGGGCAGGGTAATGCTTGCCCTGGAACGTGGTCAGCAGCGGCAAGCGGCGCAAGGCGCCGTCCGGATCGGGCAGGAAGCCGATATTGCCGATGTGGCGCGCCGACGCGCTCAGGGATTCATGGTTGGCCAGGTAGCCGGTGGCCGGCAAGGCTTGCTGGCGCTGCGGCGCCAGCGCGCCGCCCAGCGTGCCCTCGCGCAGCGGCTCGGGACGCATCGTGCTGTAGTCGAATGCCTGGGCCAGCACCAGCGGCCCGTGTGCCGCCAGCGCAGCCAGGCGCATGCTGGCTTCCGGCTCGATGACTTTGGGCAGAACGATATCCAGCGCCACACCCTTGGATTCATAGTGGGTCAGCAGCAATTCCACCAGGTCGGCGATCCTGGCGTGCGACCAGGGCCACGGGCCGACTTCGCGCAAGCTGGCCTCATCGACGTCCACCACCAGGATGCGCGGCTCCGGCGCCGTGCTCACCCCGATCTGCGCATAGCGGTCGCGCAGCCACTCATCCGTGATCCACAATGGTGCACCCCACTGCGCAGCCACTGTCAGCAGCACCGCGGCAATGCCGAGCGCCCAGCGGATCAGCGAAGGGGAAATGGACCGGAAAGCGGGCACTGTTTTCCTACGGAAATTTAATAATTGGCAATTGTATCACTCGCCAAAGCGTCTATTCGGACATGATGCGTGCACTCGATCAATGCACACGTGAGTTGAGTTCCGTCAAGGCTTCAGAACGAGCAACCATAAAAATAGCAAGGCGCCTCCTGGCTGAGATGGCGAAATTTTGCGCCCATATTGCGGGCGTCGGAAGATCAGCTTGAAGTGATATCATAAGAAGGTGATGCCTTGGCTCAATTTCAAAGCTGGAAGGTAACCTTCCACGACGAATTTGATGCGGAGTTCGACGCCTTATCGAAGGATGTTCAAGACGAATTGCTTGCAGTTGCAGCTGCTGTCAGGGAGCTTGGTCCTAAGGCCGGTCGTCCTCATGTCGGAACATTGGGAAATCCGAAGCATCCCAACATGAAGGAGCTTCGCTTCACAGCAAACAATGGCGCTGAGATCTGGCGGGCAGCGTTTGCGTTTGACCCGGATCGTCAGGCAGTGATCTTGGTTGCCGGGGATAAGCAAGGAATTGACGAGAAGAAATTCTATAAAGATTTGCTGAAGAAAGCCAACGATCGATTCGATAGGCATCTGAGGAAATTGCGAGCCGCGAAGGCAGTGCTGGTCAAGGCAAGGTCTGCGGCAAGGCAGAGAAGGCAAGAGGGGAAAGGTTAGAGCGCGATGGGAAGAAATATAGATGATGTCATTCAGGGCCTCCCTGCTGACCGACAGGCGAAAATTGCCGCGCTTACTCAGGAAAAAGTTGAAGAGATGATTGCGCACGCAGCCACCCTCACAGACTTTCGCAAGGCCGTGGGCAAAACCCAGGCTGAAGTAGCGAAGACCTTGGGTATCAATCAACACGCGGTTTCACAGCTTGAAAAGCGCTCAGATACATATGTCTCGACATTACGTAGATACTTGAAGTCCTTGGGGATGACGCTTGAGTTGTCGGTCGTCGATAAGAACGGCATACGGATTGAACTTCCAAATTTCCTTCAATGGGAAGCTGTACGTGGCGTCAACGATTCCAGAGAATCGGCGGTGACCGCCATGGCACGATCGAAGAGAGCCGCGAAAAAGGTCGATCCTTCCAAAGAAAACGCTACGAAGTAGTAATCTTCAGCTGCCCGTAATTTCAATCGAGGTCGCCAGTGCGGGTGGCCTTACCCCATCTCGGCGAGATCCTCCTCGAAGAGTTCCTGAAACCAATGGGCATCACCCACCGTCTGGCAAAGGCAAGGAAATCATGCAATCTTGCCAGGTCAGAGGTTGCTTTACTTGTCCACTTAAGTCGCATTTCCCGGCACGGGCAGCGGATTACCTGAGTCGAGACTGTCTACCCAGGCCTGGACGGCTTCATGATCTACCAAATTTCCTGATTCAGCGTCCGCCATTGCCTCGCGCGTCAATCGTTCACGCTCTTGTTCCTGGTCAAGCCACGCCGCAAGTGCCTGCTTCACGATCCACCCGCGTGAACGATCGAGGCGTTCAGCCATGTGGTCGATCCTTTCGGCTAACGCAAGTGGCACGTGGGCCGTCAATACTTTTGTGCCGCTGTCTGCCATTGCTCCCCCAGTTCATGCAGATTCACTTTTGATCGTAGTTAATCGCGAGCGATCATTCAAGTGTTGCGCGCCCGAAGCCTACTTTGCTACAAAGTGTAAGATTCCCATCCCCCTGGTAGTGTTTGCGTAAAAATGTGACGATCATCACGGTAATTTGCCGCACGATCGGGATAATTGCCGCAAAAGGGGAAATCTATATGTTGCGTCCAATCATTCTTGCTGCTTCACTCGCACTGGCCGCCTCCGCCGCGTCCGCTGGCGAGGCAGGCAAAATCATCTTCGTCGCCGGCAATGTCCAGGTCGACGGGAAGGCAGCCACTTTGAATGGACAGGTGAACGAGGGCGAACTGCTCTCCACCGGCAGCGACGGTTACCTCTACATCCGTACTCCCGATAATGGCTTGTTCATCCTGCGCCCCGGCAGCAAGGGCCGCATCGCCACCTATCAGATCGACAAGCAGAATCCCGCCAATACCCGCGTCAAGTTGGAATTGCTGTCCGGCGTCGCCCGCAGCCAGTCCGGCGAAGCGGTGAAGCTGGCGCGCCAGAACTTCCGCTTCAACACCCCGGTGGCGGCAATCGGGGTGCGCGGCACGGACTTTACTGTATTTACCAACCAGGAAACATCGCGCGTGACCGTGTTGTCCGGTGGCATCACCGTCAGCGGTTTCGCCGGCTCCTGCAGCCCGGATGGCTCCGGCCCTTGCGAAGGTGCGGCCGCCCGCGAATTGAGTGCCGCTCAGCGCGGCTTGCAACTCCAGGTGCAAAAAGGCCAAGCCACCCCGCAGCTCCTGCAGGGCGGCGCAGCGCTGACGCCGGACGTCGTCGCGCCGCCGCGCCAAGACGAGCCGAAAAACAGCGCCGCGCACGTCGAAGTGAACCTGGATCCCAAAAAAGATTTCCAGTTGCAAAACGCCAACAAGGATACGAACGTCCCACCGAAACCGGACCCGCTGCCGACCGATCCGATTGTAACGGTGCCGCCAGAGGTGACCGTCGATCCTAAGCCGGCAGTTCCCATGCGTGATGTCTCCTGGGGACGCTGGACCGCGCTGGCTGGTTCGCCTGCCACTTCCGGCATCAGCAAGGCTGGTGCGCAACGTATTGATCTGAATGAAAACTATGTCCTGTTCCGGGATGATGAGGACAAAGATAAGGGCAACGCTTTCGTAACACCCGAGCGCGGCAACGTCAGCTTCGTGCTGGCCGACAGCCATGCGCAGGTGCGCGATGACCGCGTCACTACCGGCAACACGCTCGCGACGCTGAAGAATGGCGTGCTGTCCTTTGATTTTGGAAAGTCAAGCTTTAACACTAGCTTTGACTTGCTGACCAGCCAGCAGGAGTCCTTCAAAATGGGCGCCACTGGCACAGTCCAGAAAGACGGCGTTTTCTATGCGCGGGACCGGGCATTGCCGGGAGCGAATATCGGCCTGACCGGCGCTATTAAAGATCTGGAAAACGCCGCATATATTTTCCGTGGCAGCCTTGATAACAATCGCGTGGTAACCGGCGCGACGAGCTGGAAGAAGTAACGTTTGAAATCAATGACTTGCATGAAAGAGCCCGCTTTAAAGCGGGCTTTTTGTTAGATTGTGAGAGATTTAAAGCTGTTTGCGCCCAGACATCTCTCATTTAGTTGGGTTGACGCGCCACAATGGGGCGTTAAATATTGATTTATCCACAGCCTTCTCCCATAATGGCCGCGCGGTAAATCTATGTCGCAAAACAGCAAAAAAAGTGGAAGTTTCTGCAGGTGGGTGTGATGACCGTCACATTTTTCCCTGGGTGCTTCTGCGATGATTCGGTGGCCGACTTGCGGGATGCGCAAGGTCGCGTCGCCGAAGCGTTTTCAATTTAATTAGGAGCTTTTCAATGGCTACAAATATCGACAAAGTACAACAGCTGTACGTTGCCTATTTCAACCGTCCAGCTGATGTTGCTGGTCTGAATTTCTGGGTTGGCGCGCTGGCAAGTGGCGTGTCCTCCGACGTGATCGCCGCTGAGTTCGCAAAGCAAGCTGAATACACCGCCCTGTTCGCAGGCAAAGGCGCTGAGTCGGTCATCAACACCGTGTACATGAACATGTTCGGCCGCACCGCTGAGAAGGCTGCTCTGGACTTCTACGGTCCTTTGGTTCAGAACGGTACCATCACCATCGACAAGGTTGTGCTGGACATCGTTAAGGGTGCACAAGGCACCGACGCTGAAGCATACGAAAACAAAGTAGCTGCTTCTAAAGCTTTCACCGTTGAGCTGGATACCGCCGGCAACGAAGCTGAGCGTCTGGCGTACGCCTCTGGCGACACCAAGGTTCTGACCGTCGCAAAGAACTGGCTGGCTACTGTTACCACGGATGCTAGCCTGACCTCCGCTCTGGCAGTTGTTGCAGCTACCGCTGATTCGCTGGTTGTGGCTAACACCCCGGCACAAACCTTCACCCTGACCGCAGGCGTGGACTCCTTCCTGGGCGCGGTGGGCAACGATACCTTCAACGCTCTGCCAAGCGCGACCAATGCTGACACCCTGTCCGCAC
>CAMLRG010000207.1 GCA_946482335.1 uncultured Duganella sp.
GCCACACGGTTTCCGACTGTGGCTGCACGCCGCCCACTGCGCAGTAAACCATGCAAGCGCCGTCCAGCACGCGCATGGAACGCTCCACCTCGATGGTGAAGTCCACGTGGCCGGGGGTGTCGATGATGTTGAAGCGGTGCTCGGGGTAGGACAGGTCCATGCCCTTCCAGAAGCAGGTGGTCGCAGCAGACGTGATGGTGATGCCGCGCTCTTGTTCCTGCTCCATCCAGTCCATGGTGGCGGCGCCGTCGTGCACTTCACCAATCTTGTGGTTCACGCCGGTGTAGAACAGCACGCGCTCGGTAGTGGTGGTCTTACCGGCGTCGATGTGAGCGGAGATACCGATGTTGCGGTAGCGCTCAATGGGGGTCTTGCGGGCCATAATTGATCCTAAATCTTTGAATGGACAAAACCGAGCAACATTTTCTTGAGAAAAATGCGCCCGGCTTGAACTAGGCCGGCCACGAGCGGCCGGCCAAACGTATTAGAAGCGGAAGTGCGAGAACGCTTTGTTCGCTTCTGCCATACGGTGGACTTCGTCACGGCGCTTCATCGCACCGCCACGGCCTTCCGCGGCTTCCATCAGCTCACCGCCCAGGCGCTGTGGCATGGACTTTTCGGAGCGCTTGTTCGCGGCTTCGCGCAGCCAACGCATGGACAGGGCCAGGCGGCGCACTGGGCGCACTTCGACCGGCACCTGGTAGTTGGCGCCGCCAACACGGCGGGACTTCACTTCAACCAGTGGCTTGGCGTTGTTGATCGCTGCGGTGAACACTTCCAGCGGGTCCTTGCCGGACTTGGACTGGATATGGTCGAAGGCACCGTAGATGATGTTTTCTGCAACCGACTTCTTGCCGGACAGCATCAGAACGTTAACGAATTTAGCGACTTCGGTGCTACCGAATTTTGGATCCGGCAGAATCTCGCGCTTGGGTACTTCACGACGACGTGGCATGTTATTTCCTTTGTCTTCAGTTGAGTGCCTCGGGCACTCGCGGAGGCCATCATAGCCTTCCACTTACTCGGTCTCGCGACCGCCTCAACTCATTTAAATTGCAAGAATTACTTCTTAGCGGCCTTGGCACGCTTCGCACCGTACTTGGAGCGAGCCTGCTTACGGTCTTTAACGCCCTGGGTATCCAGCGAGCCGCGGACCATGTGGTAACGCACACCTGGCAAGTCTTTGACACGACCGCCGCGCAGCAGGACAACGCTGTGTTCCTGCAGGTTGTGGCCTTCACCGCCGATGTACGAAATCACTTCGAAACCGTTGGTCAGGCGTACCTTGGCCACTTTACGCAGTGCCGAGTTAGGCTTCTTAGGAGTGGTGGTGTACACACGGGTGCACACGCCACGCTTTTGCGGGCAGTTTTCAAGTGCCGGCGATTTGCTCTTCACGACCAGCTTGGTACGTGGTTGGCGAATCAATTGGTTGATGGTTGGCATCGTTTTAAATCCAACAAAATTACAGCATTGACAACCCGAGCAGTGCTGCCCGGGGACTAAAACGGTATCTCTCAGTGTGCGCTGAAGTCGCTCAAACTAACGCGTATACGATGCGCAGACTAAATTGAGAACTCGCGAGTATATACCTGGTTAACCGCTCAGTCAACCGGAATGCTGAATAAAGTGGCAGCATGCCGACGCCCCCGGGAAGAGGCCTTGCCATCATAATAGCGTTCATTTTCGTCCTTTCCTGCTTGTAATGCGACTGCTGCTGCGCCCCGTCCACCTGTTGATCCTTCTCAGCTACCTGGCCTTGTCGGCGGTGCCTTTCCTGCCGCTGTTGCTGGGCAAGCCGGTGGAGCAGCCGTGGCAATTGGCGGGCATCGAGCTGGTGGCCTGGATCGCGGTGTGGGCGCTGTTCAAGCGCCCGGCCCGCTTCCACTGGCTGCTGCTGCCGGCCTTCCTGGCGCTGCCGACCGAGATCTACCTGCTGGTGTTCTACGGCCAGGGCATTTCCACCCACCACCTCGGCATCCTGGCCGAGACCAGCCCGCAGGAAGCGCTGGAATTCCTCGGCCAGAAGGTGTGGACCATGCTGGCGGTGATGGTGATGGTCGCGCTCTGGTGGGTGCTCAGCTTCCGCGCCGCGCGACAGACCCGCGCGCTGGATTGGCACGACGGTTCGCGCTGGGCGGCGCTGGCGATGCTGGTGCTGCTGGCGGCGGTGGCGGCATGGGGTTACGAGTTCGGCATCGATGCCGAGCCGGCGCCGCCCCCGGCCGCCAGCATTGCCGCAAGCGACAGCCTGTTCGAAGCCGAAGAGCCGGCAGCCAGCGCCCCGGTCCGCGCCGCGGTGGCCGGCGCGCGCCTGCTGCGCCTGCCCGGCCCACCCTTGCCCTATTGGGCGCGCGTGCCGTTCGAGCCGCAAGCCTTCATCGGCTCCTGGCCCTTCGGGCTGGCCGCGCGCGGTTACGATTTCTACAAGGAGCGGCGCTACCTGTCCGAACTCAATCAGCGCAGCGCCAGCTTCGCCTTCGGCGCCCGCCAGCTGGACGCCGGCACCCAGCCGGAAATCGTGGTGATGGTATTGGGCGAATCCGCGCGCTACGACCGCTGGAGCCTGAACGGCTACAGCCGCGACACCAACCCGCTGCTGGGCAAGGAGGCCAACCTGGTGGCGCTGTCGGACGTGGTGACGTCGGTATCGGCCACGCGCCTGTCGGTGCCGGTGATCATTTCGCGCAAGCCGGCCACGCAAAGCCTGAAGGATGGCTTCAGCGAAAAATCCTTCCTCACCGCCTACAAGGAAGCGGGCTTCAAGACCTGGTGGCTGTCGAACCAGATCTCGTTCGGCCGCTACGACACGCCGGTGTCGGTGTTCGCCAAGGAAGCGGACGTGATCCAGTTCCTCAACCTGGGCGGCTTTACCAACCACTCCAATTACGACGAGGTGCTGTTCGAGCCGTTCCAGCGCGCGCTGGCCGATCCGGCGCCGAAAAAGCTGATCGTGCTGCATTCGCTGGGCAGCCATTGGAATTACAGCCAGCGCCACCCGCAAGCTTTCGACAAATGGCAGCCTTCGCTGTTCGGCATCGACAAGCCGGTGTACACCGAACTGAAAATCAAGCCGCAGCTGAACAACAGCTACGACAATTCGATCCTGTACACCGACTGGTTCCTGGCGCAGCTGATCGGCGACCTGAAGGCGACCGGGCAGCTGGCGTCCATGCTGTACGTGTCCGACCACGGGCAGACCCTGTACGACGGTTCATGCAAGCTGGCCTTCCACGGCCACAACACCCAGTACGAATTCCATGTGCCAGCCTTCATGTGGTACTCGGACCAGTACCGCGAACGCTACCCCGACAAGGTGAGCGCCCTGCACCGCAACCGCAAGGCGAAGCTGGCCACGGAAAACTTCTTCCACACCATGCTGGACGTTGCGGACATCCGCTACCCGGACGACAAGCCGGCATGGAGCTTCCTCAACCGGGATTTCAAGGTGCACAAGCGCGTGGTGGACAGCTACGGCTGGACCAATTACGACAACGCCACCTTCAAGGGCGATTGCCGCGAAGTGATGGACAAGGGCAAGCCGCAAAAGCAGGACAAATGAGCGGGCGGCTTTAAAGCGCCGGGCGCACGCTTTCCTCCAGCACCTTGAACTGGGCGTCCATCAATGGCCGGTTCGGGTCGTGACCGGCGCGCGGCACCAGCACCAGCGCCTTGCGCGGGGCCTTGATCTGGTCGAAATAACGGCGCGTGACGGCGGGAGAGGTCAACAGATCCTGCTCGCCCTGCACCAGGTAGACCGGCAACTGGAAGCCCGTGCCGAGGCCGCGCAAATCGATCTTCGATTGCATGCCGTCGCCGCGCAGGCCGACGAACTGCAGGAAGGAATAATCCTCGCCCGCTTCATAATCGGCCTGCGCCTTGGCCGTGGTGTAGATGGCGGCAGGCTGCCACCACTGTTTCGGCGCGGCCTCGGTCGCCAGTCCCTCGTATTTGCGGATGGCGCGTCGCATCACGCCGAAGTTGCGCGGGTTGGTCCAGGGCGGCGTGCCCAGTGCCTCCAGGCGCGGCTGGTGCTCGCCATCGCCGGCTTTGCGCGCCAGCGCCAGCACGCCGGCATAGGCGTCGGCATTGTTTTCGGCGCCATTGACCACCTGGCTGACGCCCACGTAGGCATGGAACAGCTCCGGCTTTGCCTGCGCCATGTGCACCGCCAGCACCGAACCCCAGGAACTGCCCATCAGGATCAGCTTGCGCTGGCCCAGGTGGCGCGCCACCTGCTGCGCAATATCCAGGCCGTCGTCGCGCAGGCGTTCGATCGTCAGCCGTTCGTCTTCGCCCGGCGGCGGGTTGGCGCCATACGTCATGCCGGAGCCGCGCTGGTCCCACAGCACCACGGTATATTGCTTGCGCCAGGCGGCGAACAGCGCGTCGCCATAAGGACTGAGCGGGTTGCCCGGGCCGCCATGCACGTACAGCACCACCGGATTGGCGCAATCGCTGCCCTCGATGGTCACCCATTGCCTGATGCCGCCGGCCTCGAAGAAGCGCTGCTCGCTCACCGGGCCGGGCGCGCATTTGGCCCACAACGGCGCGCCATTCAGCGCCAACACCAACAGCATGATCCAACGCATAAGCTCTCCTGTTAACCAATTGATAACCGGGCCAGTATATCTTGTAGAATTACCAAAGGTAAATCGGCAGGGGAAGCGCATGGAAAACAAGGGACGGTTGTCCAGCATCGACATGCTGCGCGGCCTGGTGATCGTGCTCATGGCGCTGGACCATACGCGGGATTTCTTCGGCCCCGCCTTGTTCGACCCGGAAGACCTGGCGAAGACCACGCCGCTGTGGTTCGCCACGCGCTGGATCACCCACCTGTGCGCCTCCACCTTCGTGCTGCTGGCGGGGACGTCGGCCTTCCTGCGCGGGGCCAAGGGCGGTATCCCGGCCCTGTCGCGCTACCTCTTCACGCGCGGCCTGCTGCTGATCGTGCTGGAGGCCACCTGGATCAGTTTCAGCTGGCAGTTCGGTTACAACGTCACCATCCTGCAAGTGCTGTGGGCCTTGGGCATGGGGATGATCATGCTGGCGGGATTGGTATGGCTGCCGCTGCCGGCCATCGCGGCCATTGCCGCGCTGCTGATCCTGCCGCACAACCTGCTCGATGCGATCCAATCCAGCCACCCGTTATGGCTGGCCTGGCACCAGCGCGGCTTCTGGCCGGTGGCGGGCACTTATGGCGTGTATATCGCCTATCCGCTGATGCCATGGCTCGGATTGATCGCGGCCGGCTATGCGCTCGGCCCCGTGTTCCAGTGGCAGGCCGCGCGCCGCCAGCGCTTCCTGGTCGCCGCCGGCGCCGTGCTGCTGCTGGTGTTCGTCGTGCTGCGCAGCGGGAATTTCTACGGCGATCCCGATCCCTGGTCGCCGCAAGGGCGCGGCCTGCTGTGGGACTTCATTTCCTTCATCCGCGTGCACAAGTATCCGCCATCGGTGCTCTACCTGTGCGCGACGATCGGCATTGCCCTGCCCTTGCTGGCCTGGTTCGAGCGGCTGCGGCCGGTGCCCTTGCTGATGCTGTTCGGCGGCACGCCGATGTTCTTCTATGTGGTCCATATCGCGATGATCCACTTCCTGGCCGGTCCTTACTTCCTGCTGCGCTACGGGACCTTGCCGGAAGGCGGGCCGCAAGGCCTGGTGCTGCCGAAGGGTTACGAGCCTTCGCTGGCCGCCGTGTATGGCGCGTGGATCGTGATGGTGGCGATCATGTTCGGCCTGACCAGGCTGTGGCTGCGCTGGCGCAAGCGCGGTGCAACAGCCGCGCCAGCACCAGCCGCATCAGCCTGAAGGGTCCGGCTGTTCGCCAGGCAAGCGGCCAGCATCATCCCTGCTTCCGGCCGATGCGCCAAATGAGGCCAGAAGGCGTTGCGCTTCTTCTCTCCACCAATCTTTGATTGCCTGATCGACGACTTCGTGCAATTCCTGCGTTATGCCATGCTTGGGCAAAAATTGCCTCAGCGCGACGTATGTCGCAAATGGTAGGGGCGGAGAAAAACCGCCAAAACGCGACATCCACCCTACGCCGGCAGCAGGCGCCCGGACAGGCGCTTGTAGACGTCGCGGGCGCGCTGCTCGATCGAGGCGTCGAGGCCGGACTGCGTGAGCAGGGTCAGGCCATTGGTGTCCGACAGTACGCCGGGCGTCAGCACCAGCCGGTCGGCGCGCTTCTGCACCAGCAGCGGCACGCTGCAAGGTTCCAGCAACTGCGCCAGCACCACATTGTGCGAAGACACCAGCACGGTACCGCGCGCGGCCAGCTGTTCCAGCACCGCCGCGGCGGCGGAAACCGATTCAAGATGGTTGGTGCCGCGGAATATCTCGTCGATGATGAAGATGGCGCGTTGTGGTTCCCTTGCCAGTGCAAGCAATTCCTGCGCGCGGCGCAGCTCGGACTGATACAGGCTTTCCCCGCTCTCGAGCGCATCTTCATTCTGCATGCTGGCGTACACCGGCAGGTGGGGGACGCGTGCCACCTGGGCGTAGCAAAAGCCGAAGGCGCGTGCGGCCAGCAGGTTCAGGCCGACGGTGCGCAACAGGGTGCTCTTGCCGATGCCATTCTGGCCGCTGATGAACGCGCTCTTGCCTTCCAGCGACAAATCCAGCGCCTGCGCGTCGGCCAGCAGCGGATGCTGCACGGCCTGGAATTGGATTTCCTGCTCCCAGCCCTCCTGCGCCCAGCACCATTGCCGTTGCGTGGCCAGGTGGCGTGCCAGCGCCAGGTCGGCATCCAGGTTGGCGACCAGCAGGTAGCTCTCGCGCAGGAAGGCGGCGTGCTCGCGGACCAGCGTGCGCGTGGCGAAGTAATGCTTCAGGTTGGCCTGCATGACCCAGTCGGCGTACTCGGTCGCGCCCGGGGCGGTGGTCCAGGCGCTGCGGGCCAGCCTGGCGCGCAGTTGGGCGGCCTGCGCGGCGCCGGGGGCTCCTTCTTGCTGGCTGTGGACGTACAGCTGCAGTTGCAGTGCCTCGGCGACGGACTCCCATTGCTGCATGCGCCAGTGGCAGGCGACCTGGATCGCCATCAGCAACAGGGACAGCACGACGGTCGGCACCAGGGCGGCCGGCCAGAAGAAGCTCGCGGCGGCGCTGGCAAGGAAAGCCAGCGGCAAGGCCCAGAGGCAGGCCGACCAGCGCGGCACGGGCGCCAGCGGCGAGGCGGCAGGCGGTGCGCCCGTGCCGGCGCGGGCGCCGTCCGTGCCGGCGTCCGCCGCGGGCAGGAACAGCGACGCCGTGACTTCCGCCCTGGCCTTGCGCAAAGGCGCGAGCTGGGTGGTGAGGCGCTCGCGCGTCGCGCTGTCCGCCAGCAGCGAGCGCACGCGCGCGAACGGTTCCGCTGACGCCCCGGCCGCGCCGCCCGCTGCCGCCATCCCGCGCCGCAGCCGCCGGTACAGCATCTGGCGGCCAAAAATGCTGGCGCCGTCGCCGGCTTGCGCCAGGTAGGCGGGCAGCAGCAAGTCCTGCCAGGTCTGCTCGTCGACGACCCCATTGCCGGCGGCGCCAGCCAGCTCGTCGTACTGCGTCACAGCGCTTTCCGGGAACGGATACTCCACAGAACCACTCCTTGCCACAAAGATAAGCCCATAAGTATAGCCGCTTACCAAAAAAACAAGTAGCGCCGCACACGGCCGGGCGGACGGAGCGGACACGGTGGACGGTCGCGGACAGCCGGCGCAGCCGAATGGACGCCATAAAAATCAATCACTTAGCAATTGGCACACTTCATGCATTAGCAAGATTGACCAAATCACCAACCCAGGACACAAGAACATGATTCGCGACACTTCCCACCAGGACCAAGTGATTGCCGCCCCCGCCAGCCGCGTCCCGCGCCGCAACGTGCTGCTGCTGGCGGGTGGCGTGGCGCTGGCTGCCGCGGCCTACGGGCTGCTGCAAGGCTGGAGCGGCAGCGAGCAATCGGTCAGCGCCGCCCGCCTGCGCGTGGCCGAAGTCACGCGCGGCACCCTGATCCGCGACGCCGCCGTCAATGGCCGCATCGTGGCCGCCGTCAGCCCGACCCTGTATTCGACCTCCACCTCCACCGTGGAGCTGAAAGTCCATGCCGGCGACACCGTCAAGAAGGGCCAGGTGCTGGCCGTGCTGGAATCGCCCGACCTGACCGACGAACTGAAAAAGGAACAGACCCTGTTCAACGAGCTGCAAGCCGAAGTCGCGCGCCAGCAGATCCTGGCGCGCAAGCAGAAACTGGCCGCCCAGCGCGAAGCCGACACCGCCGAAATCGAGCGCGTCTCCGCCATGCGCACGCTGCAGCGCTACGAAGGCGTGTCGAACGAAGGCATCATCGCCAAGATCGACCTGCAAAAAGCCAAGGATGCCGTGGCTGCCGCCGACATCCGCGCCAAACACACCAAACAGGCTGCGGAACTGGAGGGCGACAACGTGTCGCTGGAACTGAAAACCAAGACCGCCCAGATGGAGCGCCAGAAGCTGTCGCTGGCCAATGCCCAGCGCCGCGTCGACGAACTGACCGTGCGCGCGCCGGTCGACGGCTTCATCGGCACGCTGTCGGTGGCCAACCGCAGCGTGGTGCAGGCCAATACGCCGCTCATGACGCTGGTCGACCTGTCGCAGCTCGAAGTCGAACTGGAAGTGCCGGAAACCTATGTCAACGACCTGGGCCTGGGCATGACCGCCGAAATCGAAGTGGCCGGCGTGAAGACCAAGGGCAAGCTGTCGGCCCTGTCGCCGGAGGTGGTGAGAAACCAGGTGCTGGCACGCGTGCGCTTCGACCAGCAGCCGGAAGGCCTGCGCCAGAGCCAGCGCGTGTCGGCGCGCCTGCTGATCGACGAAAAGCCGAACGTGCTGATGGTGCCGCGCGGCCCCTTCGTCGAATCGGAAGGCGGCCGGTATGCCTACCTGGTGCAGGACGGCATCGCCGTGCGCACGCAGGTGCAGCTGGGCGCCACCAGCGTGGCCGCCGTGGAAATCGTCAATGGCTTGAAACAGGGCGACAGGATCGTGATCGCCGGTACCGAAAACTTCGAGAACGCCAAGCGCGTTTCGATCAACAAATAACCTCCAACGGAAAGGGCACGCCATGCTGCGCATGCAAAACCTGAGCAAAGTCTATCGCACCCATATGATCGAAACCCACGCGCTGCGCGGCTTCGAGATTGAAGTGAAGCAGGGTGAATTCGTCACCGTCACCGGGCCATCCGGCTCGGGCAAGACCAGCTTCCTGAACATCGCCGGCTTGCTGGAAGATTTCACCAGCGGCGAGTACGTGCTGGACGGCATCAACGTCAAGGGCATGGACGACAATGCGCGCTCGCGCCTGCGCAACGAAAAGCTGGGCTTCATCTTCCAGGGCTTCAACCTGATCCCCGACCTGAACCTGTACGACAACGTCGACGTGCCGCTGCGCTACCGCGGCTTCAACGCCAGCGAGCGCAAGGCACGCATCGAAGACGCGCTGGCCAAGGTCGGCCTGGCGTCGCGCATGCGCCACTACCCGGCCGAACTGTCCGGCGGCCAGCAGCAGCGCGTGGCCATCGCCCGCGCCCTGGCCGGCTCGCCCAAGCTGCTGCTGGCCGACGAACCGACCGGCAACCTGGACACCCAGATGGCGCGCGGCGTGATGGAACTGCTGGAAGAGATCAATGCCGATGGCACCACCATCCTGATGGTGACCCACGACCCGGAGCTGGCGCAGCGCTCGCAGCGCAATGTCCACATCATCGACGGCCAGGTGTCCG
>CAMLRG010000208.1 GCA_946482335.1 uncultured Duganella sp.
CGGCGCTTGCGGTCGATGTACTCGACCGGGTCGCCGGCGTGCAGGGTGATGCGGTGCTGCTCATACCATTCGCGGGTGTTGAGCATGATGTCGTCCACCGTCTTCTCGCCCGCCAGCACCGGCGACAGCAGGATACGGTTGTAGTTACCGTGCGGCTCGGCGCCGAAGACGGTGATGTCGTACATGTCCGGCGCGAGCTTGAGCAGCTCTTCGACCGTGCGCATGCCGGCCATGCCGTTGCCGACGACGACCAGTGCGGGCTTCATGCCCCGACCCAGACCTTTCCGCCTTCGATGCGGGCGGGCCAGGTGGGCACGGAGTGTTCCGGCGCTTCCAGGCATTCGCCGGTCTGCAGGTCGAAGTGGTGCTTGTAGATGGGCGAGGCGACCACCAGGCGTTCGCCGAGGTTGCCGACCAGGCCGCGCGAGAGCACTGCGGCGTCGGAGTTGGGGTCGTAGTTGCCGATGGCGAAGACGCGGCTTTCTTCGCCGTCGTTCATGCGGAACACGGCCACTTGCTGGCCTTGCAGCAGGGCGCAGACGCCGGTGTTGGGGACGATTTCCTCGACGGCGCAAACGGCGGTCCAGGCGGAGGCTTGAGTGTCTCGGTGCATTTTATCGGGCTCCTTTACTTTAAAACCGGTAAACCGGGGTCAGGCCCGCAGGGCCTGACCCCCATCTGTTCAGGCGATGGCTTTGATGGGGATGCGCTTGCGTTCTTCGACCGTGGCGGGGCGGATCTGGCCGCGCTCTTCCATGAAGACGACGTTGCTGTCGGCTTCGGGGCTGTTGACGAAGTGGCGGAAGCGGGCGCGCGTCTCCGGGTTGTTGACGGCTTCCTTCCATTCGCAGGCGTAGGTGTCGACCACGCGCTGCATGTCCTGCTCCAGCTCGGCGTTGATGCCCAGCTTGTCCTGGATGATCACGTCCTTCAGGTAATCCAGGCCGCCTTCCAGGTTTTCGCGCCAGGTGCTGGTGCGCTGCAGGCGGTCGGCGGTGCGGCTGTAGAACATCAGGAAGCGGTCGATATAGGCCACCAGGGTGGCCTTGTCCAGGTCGGAGGCCAGCAGTTCGGCGTGGCGCGGCTTCATGCCGCCGTTGCCGCACACGTACAGGTTCCAGCCCTTTTCGGTGGCGATGATGCCGACGTCCTTGCCTTGCGCTTCGGCGCACTCGCGGGTGCAGCCCGATACGCCGAACTTGATCTTGTGCGGGGTGCGCAGGCCTTTGTAGCGGTTTTCCAGCTCGATGGCCAGGCCGACGGAATCGTCGACGCCATAGCGGCACCAGGTGGAGCCGACGCAGGATTTCACGGTGCGCAGCGACTTGCCGTAGGCGTGGCCGGTTTCAAAGCCGGCGGCGATCAGTTCCTCCCAGATGGCCGGCAGCTGCTCGACTCGGGCGCCGAACAGGTCGACGCGCTGGCCGCCGGTGATCTTGGTGTACAGGCCGTACTTCTTGGCGACCTGGCCGACCGCGATCAAACCTTCCGGCGTCACTTCGCCGCCCGGCATGCGCGGCACCACGGAGTAGGTGCCGTCCTTCTGGATATTGCCCAGGAAGTAGTCGTTCGAATCCTGCAGGCTGGCGTGCTCCTTCTTCAGCACGAAGTCGTTCCAGCAGGTGGCGAAGATGCTGGCCGCCAGCGGCTTGCAGATGTCGCAACCCAGGCCCTTGCCGTGGCGCGCGAGCAGGTCTTCGAACGTCTTGATCTGGCCGACGCGGATCAGGTGGAACAGTTCCTGGCGCGAGTGCGGGAAGTGTTCGCAGACGTGGTTGTTGACGTCCATGCCGAGCTTTTTCATCTCGGCCTTCATGATCTGGGTCACCAGCGGCACGCAGCCGCCGCAGGAGGTGCCGGCACCGCAGCACTGCTTGATGGCGCCGATGCTGGTGGCGCCGTTGGCGACCGCCTCGCAGATGGCGCCTTTCGACACGTCGTTGCAGGAGCAGATCTGGGCGCCGGCCGGCAAGGCGTCCACGCCCAGGCCCGGTTTGGCGGCGCCGTCCGATTGCGGCAGGATCAGGAATTCCGGCGCTTCCGGCAACTCGATCTTGTTCAGCATCATTTGCAGCAGGGTGCCGTATTCGCCTGCATCGCCCACCATCACGCCGCCCAGCAGGTACTTGCCGCAGTCGGACACGACGATCTTCTTGTAGATCTGCTTGCGCTCGTCGGTGAACTGGTAGCTGCGCGCGCCTTCGGCCTTGGCGTGCGGGTCGCCGATGCTGGCAACGTCCACGCCCATCAGCTTCAGTTTGGTGCTCATGTCGGCGCCGGTGAATTCGGCGGCGGTGTCGCCGCTGATGTGGCGTGCCACCACGCGGGCCATGTCGTAGCCAGGCGCCACCAGGCCGAACACCTGGCCGTTCCACAGTGCGCATTCGCCGATCGCGTACACGTCGGGGTCGCTGGTCTGGCAGTGGTTGTTGACGGCGATGCCGCCGCGCGGACCGACTTCCAGGCCGCATTCGCGGGCCAGGTAATCACGCGGGCGGATACCGGCCGAGAACACGATCATGTCGGTGTCGAGCGAGGTGCCGTCGGCGAACAGCATGCGGTGGGTGCCGGCTTCGCCATCGACGATGGCGGTGGTGTTCTTGCCGGTGTGGACAGTCACGCCCAGGTCTTCGATCTTCTGGCGCAGCACGCGGCCGCCGCCGTCGTCGACCTGCACCGCCATCAGGCGCGGCGCGAATTCGACCACGTGGGTTTCCAGGCCCATGTCCTTCAGCGCCTTGGCGCATTCCAGGCCGAGCAGGCCGCCGCCGATCACGACACCGGTCTTCGAGCGGGCGCCGCATTCCTGCATGGCTTCCAGGTCCTCGATGGTGCGGTAGACGAAGCAATCCTTGCGGTCCTTGCCTTCCAGCGGCGGCACGAAGGGGAAGGAGCCGGTGGCGATCACCAGTTTGTCGTAGGACAGCACTTCGCCACTATTGGAAGTGACGGTGCGCGCGGCGCGGTCGATGGCAATGGCGCGGCCGTTCAGTTTCAGCACCATGTCGTCGCGCTCGAAGAAGCCCGGTTCGACCAGGGACAGTTCGTCCGCGCTCTTGCCGCTGAAGAATTCCGACAGGTGCACGCGGTCGTAGGCCGGGCGCGGCTCTTCGCACAGGATGGTGACGTCGGCGCTGCCAGGCGGCAGCGATTTCAGGAATTGATGGCCAACCATGCCGTGGCCGATGACGACGATCTTCTTCATGCTGCTGCTCCTGCAATTGCATTTTCTTTTACGGTGGATTCGCTGAAGCGTGCACCCAGGGCGCACAGGGCGGAGACAGCGACCAGCACGCCCAGGATGCTCAGGGTTTGCTGGGTATTGCCGACGCCTTTCAGCAGGAAGCCCGCCGCCACCGCGCCCACGTTGCCGCCGGCGCCGATGATGCCGGCCACGCCGCCCAGGGCACGCTTGTCGACGAATGGCACCAGGGCGTAGGTCGCGCCGCACGCCATGTGGGTGAACAGGCCGAACACCAGCATCGCGATCACGGCGATGGCCACGCTGTCGGCTTTGGCGAAGAACAGCAGGCCGATGCCCTCGCCCAGCATCATCACGAACAGCAGGGTGACGCGGCTATTCAGGCTGCCGCGGATGGCGGCCTTGTCGGACACCCAGCCGCCCAGGGCGCGGGCAAACAGCGCCAGCAGGCCGAAGCTGCCCGCAGCCAGGCCGGCCTGCGCCAGCGACAGCTTGAAGGTATCCACGTAATAGGTGGCGGCGATGTTATGGATGAAGATCTCCACGCCGAAGCAGGCGCCGTAGGTCACGAACAGCATCCAGACGCGGTAGTTCCTGGCGGCCAGCTTGAAGCTGTCCCAGCCGCCCTTCTTGCCGCCTTCCAAGGCGACGCCGGCGGCGCGCAGGTCGGCGTAGTTGCCGTCCGGGCAGTCCTGGGTGTAGCGGTAGTAGAAGAAGGCCATGATCAGCATCAGCACGCCCGGCACCACCAGGGCGGCGCGCCAGCCCATGGTTTCGCCCACGCCCAGCATGACCATCGCGGCCATGATCATCGGCATGGTCGACTGCACCACGCCACCGCCCGCATTGCCCCAGCCGGCGGCCGCCGCGTTGGCGGTGCCGACCACGTTCGGCGCGAACATGACGGAGGTGTGGTACTGGGTGATCACGAAGCTGGCGCCCACCGCGCCGATCAACAGGCGGAAGAACAGGAAGCTTTCATAAGTCTGCGCGGCGGCCACGCCCAGCACCGGGATCGCGCCAAGCAGCAGCAAGCCGGTGTACGCCTTGCGCGGGCCGTAGCGGTCGCACAGCGGGCCGATGATCAGGCGCACGATGATGGTGATCGCCACGGCGGCGATATTGATGTTGGCAATCTGCGCCGGCGTCAGGCCGAATTCGCCTTTGATCACGGGCATCAGTGGCGCGCAGGCGAACCACGCGAAGAAGCAGACGAAGAAGGCCATCCACGTCAGGTGGAAGGCACGCATCTGCGGCGAAGAGAACGAAAACAGTTTGATGCTGGTCGCTTTGCTGGCCATGATTTGTCCTGAAAACAAAAAGGCGCCCGCACAGCCGCCGCCTATCGAAGGTAGCGCTGCGCGGACGCCGTTGTCCGGTTTTGCCGATCCTCCGTTAGACCGACCCTTTACCTATGCTTTGCAAGACCTGTGCCAGCCCTTTTAGGCGGGAAAATGCGCCGCCAGCCGACGCATCAGGGGTATTTTCGCCATCTCGCGGTGCACCGCGCCCAAGAATGGTGCACCGCAATAGCGCACGCCCGGTCGCGGCGCGGCAGCGCGGCTCAGGCGCTGGCCGCCTGCAACGCGGCTTTGACCATGTCGTCGATTTCCGTGGTGATATTCGACAGCACCCCGGCCACCACCGCGAATTCGCGCCCGGCGTGGCCGGCGCGCGCCGCCACCACGCGGGCATTGAAGGTGACCATGCGCGCCTGGCGGGCGATGGTCTCGATGTCGGTGATCACGCCGCGCAGTTGCTTTTTCAGCAGCACGGCATTCTTCTTCGACTGCTCTTCATAGATGGCCGTGATTTCGTTCAGCACTGCCAGCACCGGCGTGGCGTCGGCCACCAGCTGTTCCAGCGCCGGACCGGGACGGCCGCTGTCGAGCGCACGCTGGGCCAGGTCGGTGAACTCCTTGATGCGGCGCGCGCCAGCGAGCTTGCCGTAATACGCTTCCTGCAATTCCGGGCAGAAGATACCGGGCAAGGTATCGCTACCTTTAAGCAGCGTGTCATGCGCGCTGCGGAACAGGGCCAGCGCGTCGCGCGCGATGTCGGCGGCGCCCGGCTGCTGCTGCGCCGCCAGGACCGCGTACAGCACCAGCCGTTGCGACGTGAACCGGCGGCGGCCGGACAGGTTGATCAATGCCCCGAATACTTCACCCGACAAGGGTTTGGCCGCTTCCTGCATGGCTTTCTCCTTCACGACATGTGGATGGCAAAGGAATCGGCGTAGCGCTCGGGATCCCTGCCGTCCCAGGTGGTCCCGTCCATCAACACCGAACTGCGCAAGGTGCTGGCCGGGATGGCAGTCTCCGTCATTTCCGCCGCCTCTTTATACAGGGCGATCTGGTGGACCTTGAGGGCGACGCCGAGATAGTCCGGCGACGCCTTGAGCAAGCCCCAGCGCCGTTGCTGGGTCATGAACCACATGCCGTCCGACAGGTATGGGAAGTTGGCGGCGCCCTCCTGGTGGAAGCGCACACTGTGCGCATCCTCCCAGGTGCGGCCCATGCCATCTTCATAATGGCCGAGGATGCGCTGCCAGATCACATCCTTGCCAGTGTTGACATACTGGACCGCCGAAATGATCTCGGCCATCGCCATGCGGCTGGTGGCGGCGGCGTCGATCCAGCGGCCCGCCTCCAGCACCGCCGCCACCAGGGCGCGCGCCGTGTTGGGATTCCGGCGCACGAAGTCGGACGTGGTGGCCAGCACCTTTTCCGGATGGTCGGGCCAGATTTGCTGGGTGGTGGCAATGGTCACGCCCACCCCGTCCATCACGGCGCGGTGGTTCCACGGCTCGCCGGCGCAAAAGCCGTCCATATGGCCGGCCGCCAGGTTGGTGGCCATCTGCGCCGGCGGCACCGTGATCACGCGCGCCTCGCGCAGCGGATGCACGCCATGCGCCGCCAGCCAGTAATACAGCCACATGGCATGGGTGCCGGTCGGGAAGGTCTGGGCCCAGCGCAGCTCGCGCTGGTGCGACAGCGCGGCCACGGCGGCGCCGTCGCGCACGCCCTCGTCCACCAAGCGGCGCGACAAAGTGATGGCCTGGCCGTTGCGGTTCAAGTTCATCAGGATTGCCATGTCGCGCCGTGCCGAGCCCACGCCCAGGTGGGTGGCGTAGACCAGGCCGTACAGCGCATGGGCGGCGTCCAGCTCGCCGGTCAGCAGCTTGTCGCGCACCCCGGCCCAGGACGTTTCCTTGCTCAGGACGATGCGGATGCCATGCTTGCGGTCCAGGCCCAGCACCGACGCCATCACCAGGGAGGCGCAATCGGTCAGCGGGTTGAAACCAATCCTGACGATGTCTTTTTCGATCTGCATGCTTTACTCCTGCCCGCGATGCACCACAACGGTGCGTCAGCCGAGCAAATCCTCCGCGTCCAGAATGCGCTGCGCCAGCTCGGCCAGCTTGAGGTTCTTGTTCATGGCCATGGTGCGCAGCTTCTGGAAAGCCTGGTCTTCGGTCAGGCCGTGGCGCGCCATCAGGATGCCCTTGGCGCGGTCGATCAGCTTGCGCTCGGCCAGCTTGAGGCGGGTGCCTTCCAGCTCGTCCAGCAGCTTCTGTTCGCGCTTGAAACGGGCCATGGCCACGTTCAGCACGGGCTTGATGCGTTCTGGCTGCAAACCCGCCACCACATAGGCGGAAACCCCCGCCGCCATGGCCGCTTCCATGGAATCGGCCTTGTCGTCTTCGGTGAACATGACGATCGGGCGGCGCTCGTCGCGGGTGGCGATCACGATGTGTTCGAGCACGTCGCGCGCATCGGATTCGGCGTCGACGATGATCATGTCGGGCTGCAGGCGGGCGATGTGTTCGGGCAGGTGGAAATCGGCCGGCAGCGAGGCCACCAGGTCGTAGCCCGCCTCCGCCAGGCCGGCGTGCAAGGCCTGGGCGCGTGCCTCACTTTCGTGCGGCGGGTGGATCAAAACGATGCGTAAATTGCGGCTCATACTGCCAATCGAGCAAGAACCGGGCCAGCTTTCGAGTTACTATTCGGTCATGACCAAAATGATCGCTCCCCTGCACCTGGCGCTGGCCGCCATTACCATTTTAGTATTGATCTGGTCCGGCATCGCGCCCTACGACCGGGTGACATGGTGGCTGGAGGTGGCGCCGGTGCTGGTGGCCCTGCCGCTGCTGGCGGCGACCTACCGCCATTTCCGCCTGACCGACCTGCTGTATGCGCTGATTGCCGTGCATTGCGTGGTGCTGATGGTGGGCGGCGCCTATACCTACGCAAGGGTGCCGTTCGGCTTCGACCTGCAGCACTGGCTGGGGCTGGCGCGTAACCCCTATGACCGCATCGGGCATTTCGCGCAAGGCTTCATCCCGGCCATGATCGCGCGCGAAATCCTGCTGCGCGGCGGCTACGTCGCGCGCGGCAAGATGCTGGCCTTCCTGGTGATCTGCATCGTGCTGGCGATCAGCGCGACGTATGAATTGATCGAATGGGCGGCGGCGGTGGCGCTGGGCCAGGGTGCCGACGAATTCCTCGGCACCCAGGGCGACCAGTGGGATACCCAGTCGGACATGTTCATGGCCCTGCTGGGCGGGACGGCGGCCTTGCTGCTGCTGTCGCGCAGCCACGACCGCCAGTTGGGCGCCTTGCGGCGCTAGGCCGTCAGCCTGCCCGCCGGGCCAGGCGCTGGCGCCCGGCACTTGCCGCCACCGCTGCCGCCCCGCCCACGTTGCGCGCACCGCCCGGCACGGCGGACAGCGTTGGCGCATGTCCCGCCTCCAGCTTGAACACGCTGACCAGCTGCGCCAGGCTGGCCGCCTGCTCCTGCATGCTTTGCGATGCCGCCGTCGCTTCCTCCACCAGCGCCGCGTTCTGCGAAGTCACCGCATCCATCTGGGCTACGGCCGCATTGACTTGCTCGATGCCTGCGCTTTGCTCCTGGCCGGCGGTGGTGATCTCGGACATGATGTCGGTCACGCGGCGCACGCTGACCACCACGTTTTCCATGGTGGCGCCGGCCTGCCCCACCAGCCGGGCGCCGATCTCGACTTGCTCGACGGAATTGCCGATCAATTCCTTGATTTCCTTGGCGGCCGAGGCGGAACGCTGCGCCAGGTTGCGCACTTCCGAGGCCACCACGGCGAAACCGCGCCCCTGTTCGCCGGCGCGTGCCGCCTCCACCGCCGCATTCAATGCCAGGATGTTGGTCTGGAAGGCGATGCCGTCAATGACGCCGATGATGTCCACGATCTTCTTGGCCGATTCATTGATCGAACCCATGGTGTCGACCACCTGGGACACCACCATGCCGCCTTCCTGCGCAATGTTCGACGCATTCAGCGCCAGTTCGTTGGCCTGGCGCGCGCTGGCCGAATTCTGCTTGACGGTCGTGGTCAGCTCTTCCATCGAGGCGGCGGTTTCCTCCAGCGAGCTGGCCTGCTGCTCGGTGCGCGATGACAGGTCCAGGTTGCCGGCCACGATCTGGTCGGAGGCGCTGGCGATGGTGTCGGTCGCCCCGCGCACTTCGCCGACGATGCGTGCCAGGCCGTCGCGCATGTGCTTCATGGCGAACAGCAGGCTGTCCCGGTCGCCGGCGCGCGTTTGCACCGGCACCGACAAATCGCCGGCTGCAATCTGCTTGGCAATGGCAGCTGCATAATCCGGCTCGCCGCCCAGGCGCCGCGTCAGCCACAGCGTCAGCGTGGCTGCGGCCAGGACGCCCAGCACCGCGCTGGCGGCCAACAGGGAGATGATCCAGACCCGCGAGGACTCATAGATTTGCTCGCCTTTGTGCGCTTCCGCGTCGCCGCCCTCGCCATACAGCTTGACCATCTTGTCGACCTGGCCGCGCAAGGCCACGATCAACTTGTTCGACTCGCCGCGGATCAATTCCTTGGCCAGCGCGTCGTCATTGGCGCGGGCGGCAGCGCGGATCTTGGCGTCTTCCGCCATATAGCGTGCCCACATCTGCACGAACCCGTCATACAGCGCCTTCTCTTCCGGCGTGGCGATCAGCTTTTCGAAATTGTCCTGCATCTTGCGCAGGTCGACCAGGTCGTTGGCGATGACCTGGTCGTACTTATCCATCTCTTCGGGCTTGGTGGAGATGATGTACTGGAATTCACGCGTGCGCACGCGGGCGATCTGCGCCTTCAAATCCTGCACTACGCGCATGCTGGGCATCCAGCGGGTCGACAGCTCGCTGGCCGTGGTGCGCACGGTGGCCAACTGCACGATCGAAAAAATGCCGACGCCGACGGTGAGCACCAGCACCGCCGCGAAAGCGCATGCCAGCTTGGTGGCGAGCTTCAGGTCATGCAACCATTTCATTTTTGCTCCTTTAGTTTCCCTATCGAAAGATTCTATCGCATCGCAATATTTTTTGGTGACAATTCGTGATTTTTATAACATTGATGGGGACTATTGACACATTCATCCCCCGGACTCGCATGTATGGTGATCCTACGTAATGCTACGTAGATGTAAGGATTTCCCGACAA
>CAMLRG010000209.1 GCA_946482335.1 uncultured Duganella sp.
GGACGCAAGTCTTGCAGGTTGTCGAGCGTGATGAATTTGTACGCTGCGATGTTGACGTAAACGGCTGGTGCCGCGCCGAGCGTTGCAGGCGCGCTTTCAATGGTTGCTTGCATGGGGTTGGAGTGAGGTTAAAACCGGAACAGCCAATATTATAGCCGCACTCGGCCTTATGCCCAAATTTTGGGCAGATAACGCAGCTCAGGTGGCGCGCTATCGTATCTGGCTGCGCGCGATCAATGCGCTCACGGCTCAGTGACGAACAATGTGGGAACACAGTTCTTTTTCTGAGGTCCTATGGAACTTCCACACCACCAGCCAGGTCAAAATCTTCCGGACAACGAATCAAGGATCGCCAAGCTGGAGGGACAGGTGCTGGATCTTTCGGTTGAGCTTAAATTGCTCAGGCAGACAGTTGACGCACTGCCTGAGAAGATTTCCATGCTTGTCAAAGCGGAAATGGCGCAGTATTTGAGCGCGCAAGCTGAGGTCCAAGCTGACCGCAACGTCGCCTTCCGTAAAGATATTGAAGGCAAGCTTGAAGCATGGCGGAGAGAGAACGATGGCAAGCTGGACGCTTGGCGGATCGAGTATGACCGCAGGCTCGAAGAATGGCGCCGCGAAAACGTCCGTGAAATGCGAAACTGGTTCCGTGGAGTGGCCTGCATTGTCATCGCGGCAGTTATCGCGGCAATGATGGCTTAGCCAGCAAGAGCGGAATCAGGCAAAATGATGGGTATGACAACATTTCCTTCCCTCCCGTCGGCCGGCCCGCTGACCTTGCTGCGCACCTTGTTCAAGGGCGCCAGCGCGCAAGAGGCGCCGCCACAGATTGCCACCACTTTCCGCCTTGACCGCATCGATGCCCGGCAGTTGGCACGGTATAACGCCCTGCTTGGCTTTGCACCGGATGCCTTGCCCGTCTCGTTCTACTATCTGCCAACCCAACGTGCCCACTTGGCGACGCTGTTGGGGCAAGCCTTTCCCCACCGGGTGGCGGGAATGGTCCATGTCGAGAACGATTTGGCGGAACTTGGGCAGCCCGACCGCAACCAGCCAATGGAATTGGCGACGCGCGTGGTGATGGGGGCGCCGACCAAGAGCGGCGCGCAATTCTGTGAATTGCTGACTGAGGGTACCCAACAAGGTTCGCCCATCTTCGAATGCCGCAGCCGTTATCTGGCGGTGCGCGGCAAGCAGCGCGCCAGATCGGACACGCGCAGCGGCAGTGCGCCGGGCGGCCAGGCGGGCGCGCCGCAGCCAAATGGCTTGAAGGCGGGTGAGTGGTCACTCACAGCGGATTCGGGCCGGCGCTATGCCGCCGTCTCGGGCGACTGGAATCCGATCCACCTGTGGCCGTGGTCTGCGCGCTTGCTGGGCATGAAAACGCCCATCATCCACGGCATGCACACGGTGGGCAAGGCTTGCGCTGAACTGGAACGGCAGGAGGGCAGGCGCCTGACGGGGATTTCCGCACGTTTCAAGGCTCCGGTCGAGCTTGGTTCGCAGGCGGAATTGCGGCTGGCGGAAGCCGGGGGCAACTACCAGGTGTGGGCAGGTGGAAAACTGGCGGTCGAGGGCAGCTGGCGCTCATGATGCGGCGCCAGCCCCAGGTTAGTGCTTACTTCTGAGCCAACACCCATTTTACAAGCTGGTGCGCTTCGGCGTCGGTCACCTGGTTGGGCGGCATAGGCACCGCGCCCCAGACCCCGGAACCACCCTGCAGCACCTTCAGGATCAGCTTGTCTTCGGCGCCCTTGTCGTTTTTGTATTTGGCGGCCACGTCCTTGAAGGATGGCCCGACCAGCTTTTTCGCCATGGCATGGCAGGCGAAGCAGCTCTTCGACTTGGCCAACTGCTCAGGGGTATCCGCGTGGGCCAGCAGCGATGCGGACATCAGGACGGCAGCAGCAACAATTTTCATCATCTTCTCCAAGGTGGATTGGTAAGGCTGATTCTAGCCTTGCTGCGCAGCTGCAGCCGGCTCATTTGTAAGCAATTATGGCGCGTCCTATACTGAACTAGGCAACAAACTAGTTCATCGGGGGCGGCTCATGTATAAAGAAATCGGTGCATTTGACGCTAAGGCAAGGTTTTCGGAGCTCTTGCGCGGCGTCAGCGAAGGGCAGCGATATACGATCTCGGTGCGGGGAAAGCCAGTGGCGGACCTGGTGCCGTCACAGGCGAATCCGTTGGCCGACGCCAGGCTGGCCATGGAAGCATTGCGTAAGCTTCCGAAGGTCAAGGGTGTGGGCGACGACGAAGTCTCGGCCATGATCCGCGAGGGGCGTGAGTGAATGTCGTGCTCGACGCTTCCATGGCATTGGCCTGGATTTTTGAGCGGGTTTCCTTGGGCCAGCGGGAACTTGCGGACCGGCTGCTTGAACCGACGCTTGGCTGGCAGTTTCAGGTGCCGCCGCTATGGCATCTGGAAGTGGCGAACGGCTTGCTTGTTGGAATCCGGCGGACACTCTTGAGTGAGGCCGGGGCTGCCAATTTCCTGCAACACCTGTATTGCTTGCCAATCACGACAGACAGGACCGATCCGGGTGTGCTGGGACGGCAAGCTTTCATGCGCGGCCACAGCACCGGGCTGACGGCATACGACGCCTGTTACCTTGACCTGGCCTTGCGCCAGGGTGCGGCGCTGGCAACTTTTGACCGCCAGTTGGCAGCGGCGGCCCGGCAGGCGGGCCTGCAGCTTGTGGAATAGGAGCATAGGCAGCTCAAGCGTTAAAATAGGCGGATATTCGACCAGACATCCGCCCGCCACATGAGCCTTGAGACAATCGACCAGCCAGCCGACGCCGTGCCAGCCGCAGCGCCCGTAGGACCGCAATTCGTTCACCTGCGCGTCCATACCGAGTATTCGATTGTCGATGGCCTGGTGCGCATCGATGACATGATCAAGGCGGCAGTCAAGGATAAGCAGGGCGCCCTGGCCGTGACCGACCTGGCCAATATGTTTTGCATGGTGCGCTTCTACAAGGCGGCGCGCGGCAAAGGCATCAAGCCCATCGTCGGCGTCGACGCCTGGATCACCAACGAAGAAAACCGCGAGAAGCCGCACCGCATCATGCTGTTCGCGAAGAACCGCATGGGCTACCTGCAGCTGTGCGAGCTGCTGTCGGAAGCATGGCTGAACAACCAGTACAAGGGCCGCGCCGAAATCCGCGAGGAATGGCTGCGCAACCTGCCCAACAAGGAATACCCGCTGCTGCCGGGCGAGAGCGGCGCCAACGCCCTGATCGCCCTGTCCGGCGCCCACTTCGGCGATATCGGCCAGGCGATCGAGGCCGGCAACCTGGACCAGGCCGAGCGCAATGCGCAGAAGTGGGCCGAGATTTTCCCGAACGGCCATTTCTACGTCGAGATCCAGCGCGCCGGCCAGGCCAACCAGGAAGTGCAGGTGCGCCAGTCCGTCGCGTTGGCGGCCAAGCTTGGCTTGCCGGTGGTGGCCACCCACCCGGTGCAGTTCCTGTCGCAGGATGAATACATCGCCCACGAGGCGCGCGTCTGTATCGCGGAAGGCGAAATGCTGGCCAACGCCAAGCGGGTCAAGCGCTTCAATGAGCAGATGCGCTTCCTCACGCAAGCGGAAATGGCGGAGCTGTTCCACGACTTGCCGGCCGCGCTGCATAACTCGGTGGAAATCGCCAAGCGCTGCAACGTGGTGCTCACGCTGGGCAAGCCGCAGTTGCCGAATTTCCCGACGCCGGGCATGTCGATCGACGAATTCCTGGTGGCGGAAACGCAGAAGGGCCTGGAAGAGCGCCTGGTCCAGCTGTTCCCCGATCCCGAGAAGCGAGAGAAGGAACGCCCGCGCTACGAGGCGCGCCTGAAGTTCGAGAACGACACCATCATCAAGATGAAGTTCCCGGGCTACTTCCTGATCGTTGCGGAATTTATCCAGTGGGGCAAGAACAATGGCGTGCCGATCGGCCCGGGCCGCGGCTCCGGTGCGGGCTCGCTGGTGGCGTATGCGCTGAAGATCACCGACCTCGATCCGCTTAAATACAACCTGCTGTTCGAGCGTTTCCTGAACCCTGAACGTATTTCGATGCCCGACTTCGACATCGACTTCTGCCAGGAAAAGCGCGAACTGGTGATCCAGCACGTGAAGGACCTGTACGGCCGCGATGCGGTGTCGCAGATCGCCACCTTCGGTACCATGGCGGCGAAAGGCGCGATCCGCGACGTGGGCCGCGTGATGGACTTCGGCTACAACTTCTGCGACGGCGTGTCGAAGCTGATCCCGTTCAAGCCGGGCAAGCCGGTCTCGATCGCCGAGGCGATCGAAGAAGAACCGCTGCTGAAAGAGCGCCAGGAAAACGAAGAGGAAGTGCGCCAGCTGCTCGACCTGGCGCAGCAGGTGGAAGGCATCACCCGTAACATCGGCATGCACGCCGGCGGCGTGCTGATCGCGCCGGGCAAGCTGACCGACTTCTGCCCGCTGTACACCCAGGGCGGCGACGCCGGCGTGGTGTCGCAGTACGACAAGGACGACGTGGAAGCGGTCGGCCTGGTGAAGTTCGACTTCCTGGGCCTGACCACGCTGACCATCCTCGACCGCGCCGTCAACTACATCAAGGATCTCGATCCGGAAGGCGCCAAGGACTTCGACCTGGCCAAGCTGCCGCTCAACGACCGCCCGACCTACGAGCTGCTGACCAAGGCGAAAACCGTCGCCGTGTTCCAGCTTGAATCGCGCGGCATGCAGGGCATGCTGAAGGATGCGCGTCCCGACCGCTTCGAAGACATTATCGCGCTGGTGGCGCTGTACCGTCCGGGCCCGATGGACCTGATCCCGGACTTCTGCAAACGCAAGCACGGCGAAAAGTTCGACTACCCCGACCCGCGCACCGAGGGCATCCTGTCCGAAACCTACGGCATCATGGTGTACCAGGAACAGGTGATGCAGATGGCGCAGATCATCGGCGGCTACTCGCTGGGCGGCGCGGACATGCTGCGCCGCGCGATGGGTAAGAAGAAGGCGGAAGAGATGGCGGAGCACCGCGAAATCTTCCGCAAGGGCGCCCAGGCCGGCGGCCTGACCGTCGAGAAGGCAGACGAGATCTTCGACTTGATGGAAAAGTTCGCGGGCTACGGCTTCAACAAGTCGCACGCGGCCGCGTATGCGCTGCTGTCCTACCACACGGCCTACCTCAAGCATCACCACACCGCCGCGTTCATGGCGGCCAACATGTCGCTGGCCATGGACGACACGGAGAAGGTCAAGATCCTGGTCGAGGATTCCATCGACGTGTGCGGCCTGACCATCCTGCCGCCGGACGTGAACCAGTCGTCCTACCGCTTCCGCCCGGACGGCGAACCGGGCAAGAAAGCCACCAAGATCCGTTACGGCATGGGTGGCGTGAAAGGCGCCGGACAGAACGCGATCGAAGCGATCATCGCCGCGCGCGAAGCGGGCGGGCCGTTCACCAGCCTGTTCGACTTCTGCAAGCGCGTCGACAAGAAGCAGATGAACCGCCGCACCGTGGAAGCGCTGATCCGCGCCGGCGCCTTCGACTGCTTCGGCGTCGACCGCGCCGTGCTGTTTGCCTCGGTGGGCTTCGCCATGGAGTATGCGGACCAGGAAGCCAAGTCGGCCAACCAGGTCAGCCTGTTCGGCGGCGACGATTCCGACCTGGTGGCGCCGCCCGATTACGTGCAGGCGACCCCTTGGACCGATCGCGAAAAACTGGCGGAAGAGAAGATCGCGCTGGGCTACTACCTGTCCGGCCACATGTTCGACTCCTACCAGCAGGAAGCGCGCCGCTTCGCCCGCACCAAGCTGTCGGAACTGGAGCCTTCGCGCGAACCGCGCATGATGTGCGGCGTGATCTCCGGCATCCGCACCCAGATGACCCAGCGCGGCAAGCTGCTGATCGTCACCCTGGACGATAAGACCGCCGTGGTCGAAGTCACCGTCTACAACGAAGTCTTCGAGCCGAACAAGCATATGTTCAAGGAAGACGAATTCCTGTGCGTGACGGGCAAGGTGTCGGAAGACCGCTTCTCCGGCGGCCTGCGCATTTCGGCGGAAAAGGTGTACAACATCACGGCTGCGCGCATCCAGTTCGGCCGCCAGATCGGCTTGGCGCTGCCGAAAGCCGTGCCATCGGCCAAGCTGGCCGAAGTGCTCGGCCCGCACCGCGACGAATACGGCTTGCCGGTGTCGATGCGGGTCCAGCCGCAAGGCATCGACTGCGTGCTGCAACTGGGCGACGACTGGCGTGTCGCGCCATCGGACGCGCTGAAAGTCGCCCTGGAGCAGGGCCTCGGCGCCCAGGAAGTAGCGATCGAATACTAAGCCTGCGTGCCGCGCGGCCGCGTCGAACTGTCCAGTATCGTGCGACACCGTTAGCAATATTCCAACATAATCGTCTTGCACTCCCGGCCATGCCAAATGGGGTTCAAGCGATCATGTTGTTTAACTCTTACAGCTTCCTGCTGGGTTTTCTGCCGCTGACGCTGGCCGGCTATTTCCTGCTGGCGCGCCGCCGTCCGTCGTGGGGCATCGCCTGGCTGGCGCTGGCGTCGCTATTCTTTTACGGCTGGTGGGACGTGCGCTACGTGCCGCTGCTGCTGGCATCCATCGCCGCCAACTACCTTTGCTCGCTCGTTATCCGCCGTGCCGCGGGCCGGGTGCGCCGCTGGTGGCTGGCTGGCGCCATTGCCGGCAACCTTCTGTTGCTCGCTTACTACAAGTACGCCAACTTCTTTTATTCCAGCCTGACGGGCGAGCAGGCGCCGGTGCTGCAGGTCGTGCTGCCGATCGGGATTTCCTTCTTCACCTTCACCCAGATCGCTTTCCTGGTCGATACGGCGCGCGGCTTTGTGCAGGAAGGTCGCTTTATCCACTACCTGCTGTTCGTCACCTACTTCCCGCATCTGGTGGCGGGGCCGGTGCTGCACCACAAGGAAATGATGCCGCAATTCGCCGACCCGCGGAATGCCGTGCCGCGTGCCGACAATTTCTCGGTGGGGGCAACCATCTTCATCATCGGGTTGGCAAAAAAAACGCTGCTGGCCGACACGCTCGCGCCTTACGCCAATGGCTTGTTCGCGGCGCCGGGCGAACCTTCCCTGCTGGTGGCTTGGGGCGGGGTGCTGGCCTATGCCTTCCAGCTGTACTTCGATTTTTCCGGCTACTCGGACATGGCGATCGGCTTATCGCGCATGTTTGGCGTACACCTTCCGCTGAACTTCAACTCGCCCTACAAGGCGCGCGATATCGTGGAATTCTGGCGGCGATGGCATATGACCCTGTCGCGCTTCCTGCGCGACTACCTGTACATTCCTCTGGGCGGCAACCGCTGCGGCGCGGTGCGCGCCAAGGCCAACCTGATGGTAACGATGCTGCTGGGCGGCCTGTGGCACGGGGCCAGCTGGAACTTCGTCCTGTGGGGCGGGCTGCATGGCATCTACCTGGTCGCCGCGCACGCCTGGCAATTGTTCAGGATGCGCCTTGGCTGGGGCGATGGCGGCAGGGCGGGGCGCTGCGCGGCCTGGGCGTTGACTTTCCTCGCCGTGACCTTTGCCTGGGTCTTCTTCCGTGCGCCGGACTTGCCAGCCGCCTTGCGCATCGCGGCCGGCATGGCGGGACAGCATGGCGTGACGCTGCCCGACGCGATCGGCATCCGGCTGGGGGCGGCGGGCGATGCGCTGGCGCAGCTGGGCGTGCGCTGGACGCTGGGCGGCGCCACCCAGTTCATCGAGACCTGGTGCTGGGTGGCGGTGGCCGCGCTGGTCGCGTTTTGCGCGCCGAATACGCAGCAGATCATGCACCGCTTCGCGCCTGGGCTGGACCACGACGGCACGGCGGCCCCACCGCGCCTGGCCTGGCTTCCCGCACCGCGCGCAGCGCTGGCCACGGGCATGCTGGCGGTGGTTTGCCTGCTCGCGCTATCGCGGCCAAGCGAATTTCTTTACTTCCAATTCTGACCATGTCCGACTTCCTCCACCGGCATTACTTGCGTAAGCTGGGCCTGGCGATGCTGGCCGGGTTCCTGCTGGTGGTCGCGCTGGTCGTGCTGGCCGATCCTTACGACCAGTACGGCGTATTGCGCCAGCCGGGATGGAACGACGCCAAGCCGGTGCCGAAGCGCTTCCGCAATGAGATCAAGCTGGCCGCGGCCCAGCGCATGGCCGCGACCCAGCTCCTGGTCGGCAATTCGCGCATCGAAGTCGGTTTCGATCCCGATAGTCCGCAACTGGGCGGCGGCGCGTATAACCTGGGGTTGGCCGGTACCGGGACCATGGTGGCGGTTGGGCAGTTACGGCACTTGCGTGGACTGGGCATCAAACCGGTGCGTGTGATTGCCGGCCTCGATTTCCATGACGCCCTGCTGGCGCCAGGGCAGAAAGGCGGGGCCCGCGCCCCGCAGCTGCCTGGCAATGGCTGGGTCTGGCGCTTCGAAACCCTGTTCTCGTTCGATGCCTTGCGCGATGCCGCCACCACCCTGGCCATGCAGGGTGACCGCGAAGCCGAAACGATGACGGCACATGGCCTGAACCCATTGAACCAGTACCGGAAATTCGCGCGCTACGACGGCTATTACAAGATTTTCCGCCAACGGGCGGAAGAGAACGCGGCGACGTTGGTCAAGAAGGTGCGCGGCGGGCTCGACCGCGACGGATTGCGCGCAGAGCTGCATGCCCTGCTGCAAGCCGCTGCCGGCGACAATCCCGGCGTTGAAATCCACCTGCTGGTGTACGCTTACCATGCGCAATTGCTGGCGCTATACGAAGCGAGCGGCCTGTGGCCGCTGTTCGACGAATGGAAGGACATCGTGCTGGAAGCCGCCGACGCGGCGCGCGCCCGCTATCCCCAGGCGCGCATCGTGGTGCATGATTTCAGCGGGTTTGGCGAATTCAATTGCGAAGCGATCCCCGCTCCGGGAGAATGGCGGTCGACGCGCTGGTACTGGGAGGCGGGCCACCAGAAGCCCGCGCTGGGTGAAGAGATGATGCGGCGCATGCTGGCCGGCACGCCGGACGGGAGCTTCGGCATGGTGCTGACGCCGCAGAACGTGGAGCAAAACCGCCGCCGCATCGCCGCCGAGCGCGCGCGCTGCGCGGGCGAGCAGCCGCAAATGTTCGCCGAAGCCCACGCGCTGGTGGCACGTTTTCAGGGAAAGGAACTATGACATGGACATGAAACGCATCAATGCAGGCAAGCTGCGCGCCATCGGCTACGACGAGCGCGCGCGCACGCTGCGCGTCGAATTCGACGACGGCAGCGCCATCGACTACGATGGTGTCGCCCGCGACGTCTGGCAGCGCCTGTCCACCTCGGGCAGCGCGTGGAGCTTCTACCGCGACAATATCGAGGAGGAATACACCGGCCGCAAAGGCCGCGCCAAACCGCAGGCCGGCACCCGTCCCGCCGGGCTGGACGACCTATTTGGTTGAAAGTCGGGGTCAGCTCTGGCAACCGGACATTTGCGACGCAAATGTCCGGTTGCCAGAGCTGACCCCGACGTTCCAGCTCCAGGTCGTTGAGCGCGGTGTTGGCGTAACCGTTGCTGCCCAACTGCT
>CAMLRG010000210.1 GCA_946482335.1 uncultured Duganella sp.
AGGCGGTCAATGCCCTGCCCGTGCAGCGAGTTCACTTGTATTTCGCTAGCGCCATCGAGGATATGCGCCAGCAAGCCACCCGCTTCCAGCTTGACGCGGTGCGCCGGCGCGTATTGCTGCTCCAGCGATTGGGTCTTGTCTTCACGATGGTCGAAATAACCAGGTACCGTATGCACCGACTGGTGCAGCGTTCCGCCCAGTGCCACATTCACTTCCTGGAAACCGCGGCAGATCGCCAGCAGCGGGATGCCGCGCAACAGGGCTGCGCGGATCAGGGGCATGATGGTGGCGTCGCGCGCCGGATCCTGCGGCAGCGAGGGATCGAGCGTGTCCTGCCCATACAGGTGCGCCTGCACATTGGAGGTGGCGCCTGTCAACATGATGCCGTGCGCGATGCCAAGCAGGCTTTCAATGTCGGTGGCATCGGCCAGCGGAGGCACCAGTAACGGTTGGCAGCGCGCTCCCACAGCAACCGCATCAACGTATTTGTTTTGTGCGGCGTAGCTGGGATGGGAGCCGGTTTTCTGGCTGCAGGCGGGGACCAGTACGATGGGGCGGCGCATTTTAGTTCTTCAGTAACTATCAGTGTGCAGTTTGATCTTATTCCCAATTTGCGGATGTGGCAACCGTGTGCCGTGATACCCGGTATACTGGTTCTTTGTTTTGGAGGTGAATCATGCTGACCCTGAAAGATCCCAGCCTTCTGCGCCAACAGTGTTTCATCGCTGGCCACTGGTGCGATGCCGACGGGGGCGCAACGATCGCAGTCACCAATCCCGCTACCGGCCAGACGCTTGGCACGGTGCCTAAAATGGGCGCCGCCGAAACGCGGCGCGCCATCGATGCGGCGAACGAAGCCTGGCCTGAATGGCGCAAGAAGACGGCCAAGGTGCGCGCAGCCATCCTGCGCAAATGGAATGACCTGATCCTCGCCAATGCCGACGACCTGGCGGCATTGATGACGGCCGAACAAGGCAAGCCGCTGGCCGAGTCGAAAGGCGAGATCGCATACGCCGCATCCTTCATCGAGTGGTTCGGCGAAGAAGCGAAGCGCGTTGCCGGCGAAACCCTTGCGTCGCCGTGGCCGGACAAGCGCATCGTCGTGACGCGGGAGCCGGTCGGCGTCAGCGCGGCGATCACGCCATGGAACTTCCCCGCCGCGATGATCACGCGCAAAGCCGGTCCCGCGCTGGCGGCGGGCTGCCCGATGCTGGTCAAGCCGGCGGAACTCACGCCGTTCTCCGCGCTGGCGCTGGCGGTGCTGGCCGAGCGCGCCGGCGTGCCGGCGGGCGTGTTCAGCGTCATCACCGGCGCCTCGCGCGAGATCGGCGGCGAGATGACGTCCAACCCCATCGTGCGCAAACTGAGTTTTACCGGCTCCACGGCAGTCGGCCGGTTGCTGATGGAACAGTGCGCGCCCACCATCAAGAAGCTGTCGCTGGAACTGGGCGGCAACGCGCCATTCATCGTGTTCGACGATGCCGACCTCGACGCGGCGGTGGAAGGCGCCATCGCCTCCAAGTACCGCAACGCCGGCCAGACTTGCGTGTGCGCGAACCGTATCTATGTGCAGGATGGCGTGTACGACGCTTTCGCCTCGAAGCTGGTGGAAGCCGTGCGCAAGCTCAAGGTCGGCAACGGCGCCGACGACGGCGTGACGCAAGGCCCGCTGATCGAAGAGAAGGCGGTCGTCAAAGTGGAAGAGCATATCGCGGATGCGCTGGGCAAGGGCGCACGCTTGCTGCTGGGCGGCAAACGCCATCACCTCGGGCACAGCTTCTTCCAGCCCACCGTGCTGGCCGACGTCAATGCCGGCATGCTGGTGGCGCGCGAAGAAACCTTCGGCCCGCTGGCGCCGCTGTTCCGCTTCAGGACCGACGAGGAAGCGGTGGCCCTGGCCAACGATACCGAATTCGGCCTGGCCGCCTATTTCTACTCGCGCGACATCGGCCGCATCTGGCGCGTGGCGGAAGGACTGGAAAGCGGCATGGTGGGCGTCAACACGGGCCTGATCTCGACCGAGGTCGCCCCGTTCGGCGGCGTCAAGCAATCGGGCCTGGGCCGCGAAGGCTCGACGCATGGCATCGAGGAATACCTCGCCATCAAATACATCTGCATGGGCGGCATCTAGCGGCAGTGAGTATTTGTGAGTTTTTTCCCTGCTGCACGATCTATACTGATTCAGTTGCGGATGGGGGGAAGCCATGAAGAATGCTGCAGCTGAAACGCCCGACGATGCGGATCCACCGGCCCGGCATCTTCGCTCACCTGGCAAATTTTCCCTGGCCGGTTTTTTTACGACGCGCTTGGAGATCAGCGCATCGTTCATCTGGCGCAGCCCCTATAGCATCGGCCTGACTTTAACGGGTGTCGCAGGCCTCTCGCTATTGGATCAGGGGCATGAACTGCTGCGCATGCTGAACCAGGACAGGCAAGGAATCGTCAAGCTTGTGCCGTGGGCCCTGGGCCTATTGGCCTGGTCTTTGGCGGCCTGGTATTGCGCACGCATCAATTTCGCGCGCAACTTTGGCGACCGGTCGTATGTCGACGGCTCATCGGGCAGATACGCGGGATTCGTTCGCCGGTGGCTGCCGCGATTCCTTGCCGTCTTGCCCGGCATGGCGATTGGATTGACGGCGCTTGCCGTTGGCGCCGTGAGAGTGGGCATCGCAAGCATTGGGGTTGGTGGCGCCCTGTGGCTCTTCGTCATCCAGCGCCGGCGCCTGATGAGAGGGGCATCCAGCCCAGAGGATCGGTACGCGAAACTCAGCCCGACCTCACGCAACATCCTGCTTGCTTCGCTGCTCCTGTCGTTGGTCCTTTTCCTGATGATCTGCTGGTGGCCGATTCTCTCCGCGAAGATTTTTCCTGCCGCCACACTGCTATGCCTGGCAATCGCATGCTGGATCGTGTTTGGCGACACGGTTCTGGTCTACGCGTTCAAGCAAGCCCGGCTGCCATCGTTTGCCCTCTTGCCGATCGTACTGTTCGTCGTCGCCAGCCCGCTGAATGACAACCATGCGTTGGCGAAGATCGACGCGGCGCCGCCACCAATGACCCGGCTATCCCTCGAAGAGCAATACGCGGCGTGGATCAAGGAACGGCAGGAGAGTGGCGCGATCAGCGAAGGCACTCCCTATCCGGTCTTCATTGTTTCCGCGGCCGGTGGCGGTATCCGCGCTGCGCAATGGACCGCACTTGTCTTGTCGCGCCTGCAGGATCAGACAAACGGGCGGTTCGGCGAGCATCTGTTCGCGATCAGCGGCGTATCTGGCGGCAGCCTTGGTGCGGCGGTGTACGCCTCGCTCATGGCCGAAGACGCCACCGGCCGTCTTGCATCCTTCAAATGCGCTGCGGCACCGGAAATCTACCAGGCTTGCGCTAACGCCATACTTGATAACGATTTCCTGTCGCCTATGGTTGGCTACATGCTTTACCCGGATATGGCCCAGCGGTTTTTGCCGTGGAAGATCAATGCGTTTGACCGGTCGCGCGCCATTGAGCAGGCCTGGAGCGCGGCATGGACGCAAACAGCGGGCAATAACCGGCTGGGAGAACATTTCTACCAGCTGTGGAGCAGTTCGCCGCACCGCGTACCTTCGCTGTTGCTGAACGCAACCCTGGTAGATGAGGGCAACAGGGTCATCGCCAGCAATATACGGATCGACGGTGATACCTTTATCGGGGCATACGACTTGTTCTCGAGCCGGCTCGATACCCAGCATACAAGCCTTGCGACGGCTGTCCACAATAGCGCGCGTTTTGCCTACGTCAGTCCTGCAGGGCTGGTCAACAAATCGAATGGCAGCAAGTGGGGGCGCGTCATCGATGGCGGCTACTTCGAGAACTCCGGTGTCGAAACTGTCCGTGACATCTGGGCGAAGCTGCGGAAAGACAAGAGAAACCCCAATGTACATTTCGTCGTCATAGAGATCGTCAATGACCCGCTCGCCCGCAACCCGGCCGAATCGATGGATCCTGGACGTGCCCCGGATTCGCGTGACTTCCTGCACGAAGTCACCGCGCCAATCCTGGGCCTGTTCAATACGCGCACCGCACGCGCCAGTTTCGCGGAAAGGGGGAGCCGGCGGGATGTCGGAGCGCCCGATGTATATCGCTTCGATATGAGTACCAGGGCAGGCGACGTCGATCCGGACACCGACATTCCCCTTGGCTGGGCACTTTCCAGCCGGACCCACGAGAAGGTCATCAAGCGAGCGAAGGCGCTGGAACAGCAATTCCGGGCAGTCGCGATGCGGTTACCGCCCGCGCCGGAGCAGCCCATCAGACATGCAGCAGAAGGTGCTCGCGCTCCCAAGGGCTGATCACGCGCATGAATTCCTGGTGCTCCAGTTCCTTGACGGCGGCGTACACGTCGATGAAGCGCTCGCCCAGCACCTGGTGCAGCGGTGCTTCCGCCCTCAGCGCGCGCAGCGCTTCGGGCAAGCCTTGCGGCAGCTCGTACTTCATGTCGTAGGCGCTGCCGGCCGTGGGCGCGCTGGGCTCCACTTGCCCGGTCATGCCGAGGTAGCCGCAGGCCAGCGTCACCGCCAGCGCCAGGTATGGGTTGGCATCGGCGCCGATGATGCGGTTTTCCACGCGGCGGTCCTGCACGCCGGATTCCGGCACGCGGAAACCGACCGTGCGGTTGTCCATCCCCCACTGCACATTGATCGGCGCGGCCGTATGCCGCACCAGGCGGCGGTAGGAATTCACGTAGGGTGCGGCGATGGCCAGGGCAGCGGGCATATAGCGCTGCAGGCCGCCGATGTAATACTTGAACAGCTGCGACGGCGCGCCGTCTGCGTCGCTGAAGATATTCTTGCGGGTGCGGGCATCGAGCACGCTCTGGTGGATGTGCATGGCCGATCCCGGTTCGTCCGCCATCGGCTTGGCCATGAAAGTGGCATACATGTGGTGCTTGATGGCAGCCTCGCGCAGGGTGCGCTTGAAGTAGAACACATTGTCGGCCAGGCCCAGCGGTTCGCCGTGCAGGAAGTTGATTTCCATCTGGCCGGCGCCGATTTCATGGATGAGCGTATCGACGTCGAGGCCCATGATGTCGCAGTAATCGTAGATGTCTTCGAACAGTGGGTCGAATTCGTTGACGGCGTCGATACTGTACACCTGGCGGCTGGTCTCGGCGCGGCCGCTGCGGCCGATGGGCGCACGCAAGGGCAGGTCGGGATCGGCGTTCTTGTCCGTCAGGTAAAACTCCAGCTCGGGCGCGACGATCGGGCACCAGCCCTTGTCTTCATACAGCTTGAGTACCCGGCGCAGCACCGAGCGCGGTGCGAAATCGACCAGGCGGCCGTCGGCGAAATAGCAATCATGGATGACTTGCGCGGTGGGGTCGGCGGCCCAGGGCACCATGGTGATGGTGCCGGGATCGGCCTTCAGGACCATGTCGCGGTCCGTGGGTGAAATGGCGCGGTCGTAGGCGGGGTCGTCCTGCGGCGAGTTGCCGGTGACAGTCATGCCCAGCACGGCCTCCGGGATGCGCATGCCCCGTTCTTCGGTAAATTTCACCCTCGGCAGTATCTTGCCGCGCGCTACGCCGGTGAGGTCCGGCACCAGACATTCTATTTCGGTGACCCGTTTGACGTTGAGCCACTCATCCATGTCCGTGTAGGAAAAATTGTCACGGATAGCCATGATGCGCTCCCGTGACAACTCTACCACAAGCAAGATCCAGGTGAGTTTCGATAGGCCGCCGTCCAGGGGCGGCGGCCATTTGGGCTTCGGCGGTCAGGCCGGGACTTCGGCGTTGATTTCCGCCCGCGTTTCGACCAGTATTTTCTTCAGTTCCGGCACGCAGGAGCCGCAATTGCCGCCGGCTTTGACGCAGGCGGTGATTTGTGCCGGCGTGGTGAGGTTTTGCTCGCGGATGGCTTTGCAGATGGTGTTGCGGCCGACCCCGAAGCAGGAGCAGACCGTCGGGCCGGTGTCGGCGCCTGCCGCGATCGGGCGGCCGGCCAGCAAGGCGGCGCGGTCGGCCGTCTCCAGCTGCGCCTTGCCGAACAGGCTGGCCAGCCATTGGCGGGCCGGCAGGTCGGGGCGTGCCGAGATGAAGATGCATTGGGCGATGCGGTCGTCGACCAGATGCACGGCACGGAATACGCCCGACGTGCGGTCGGCGTATTCGAGCCAGTCGGCGTCGTCGTCTTCAATGCCGAGCAACTGTCGCGCCCAAGCGCCGAAGTCGTCGATGGTGTTGCGGCCGGCCAGTTCGTAGCGCTGGAAGTCCTTGCCTTGCACCTTGGTCCAGTAGGCCAGCGCGTCCAGCTGCAGCGCGTCGCGGCTCAGGATGAAGCCGTGCCATTTGACCGGGAAGCGGTCGATGATCACGGGCGTATGCTTGAATTCGGGCTCGCCCGAGACCGGGTCGACGGCGGGGTTGACCACGGCGCCGATGCGGGCGTCGGAAGCGGTCTGGTTGTTCCAGTGGATCGGCACGAAGGCGCTGCCACGGGCGATGCCGCCGCCGTGCTGCACGCGGGCGATCATGCTGCCCCACTGGCTGGTGACGCGCGCCAGTTCGCCTTCTTTCACGCCGCACAGCAGGGCGTCCTGCGGATGCATGTCGATGAACGATTCGGAAATGTGGTCGGCCAGTTTCGGCGCGCGGCCGGTGCGGGTCATGGTGTGCCAGTGGTCGCGCACACGGCCGGTGTTCAATGTGATCGGGAATTCGCCGTCGGGCAGGTTGACCGGGGACCGCGGCACGGTCGGCACGAAACGCGCACGGCCGTCGGCGTGGGAGAAGCGGCCGTCGGCGAAGGGGCGCTCGAATCCATCCGCGCCAGGCGCGGCGCCGCTCGCGGCCGGCCCGGCGGCAACGGCGCCGGCCGGGACGGGCCATTGCGTCGGCGGCAGGGCGTCGTAGGCGGCTTCGCCAAGCGCGCCCAGGCCACCAATGTCGAAGGCACGCGGCAGCTCGGCCTGACTGTTACGCCAGGCGCTCAGGCGCGCGTGTTCGGTGAAGATTTCGGCGGCGCTGGCATAGCCGAAGCCGTCGTAGCCCATGCGCAGCGCGAACTGCGACAGGATCAGCCAATCCGCCCTCGCCTCGCCCGGCGCCGGCAGGAATGCGCGCTGGCGCGAGATGCGGCGTTCGGAGTTGGTGACCGTGCCATCCTTTTCGCCCCAGGCCAGCGCCGGCAGCAGCACGTCGGCATAGGCATTGGTGTCGGTGTCCTGCACCACGTCCGATACCACCACCAGCTCGCAGCGCTCGAGCGCGCGGCGCACCTGGTCGGCGTTGGGCAGGCTGACCACGGGGTTGGTGGCGATCACCCACACCGCCTTGACGCGGCCCGCTTCGATGGCTTCGAACAGGTCGACCGCTTTCAGGCCGACACGCGAAGCGATGCGCGGCGAACCCCAGAAGCTTTGCACGGCGTCGCGGTGGGCGGGGTTGTCCAGGTCCATGTGCGCGGCCAGCATATTGGCCAGGCCGCCCACTTCGCGGCCGCCCATGGCGTTGGGCTGGCCGGTGATGGAGAATGGGCCCATGCCCTGCTTGCCGATACGCCCGCCAATCAGGTGGCAGTTGATGATGCTGTTCACCTTGTCGGTGCCGGCACTGGACTGGTTGACGCCCATCGAGAAGCCGGTGATCACTTTCGCCGTGGCGGCGAACGATTCGTAGAACTCCATCAAATCCTGCAGGTTCAGGCGGCAGGCGCGCGCCACCTCTTCCGGCGTCAGCGTGGCGGCGGACAATGCGTCCTCCAGGCCGCTGGTGTGGGCCGCGACGAAGGCGCGGTCGACCGCGCCGATGCGCGCCAGGTAGCTCAGCAGGCCGTTGAACAGCCAGACGTCGGTGCCCGGCTTGATCGGCAGGTGCAGGTCGGCCAGTTCGCAGGTGGCGGTGCGGCGCGGGTCGACCACCACGATCTTCATGTCGGGACGCGCCTCTTTGGCGCGCGTCAGGCGCTGGAACAGGATCGGGTGGCACCAGGCCAGGTTGGAGCCGACCAGCACCACCATGTCGGCGTGGTCGATGTCTTCGTAATTGACCGGCACCACGTCTTCGCCGAAGGCGCGCTTGTGGCCGGCCACGGCGGACGACATGCACAGGCGGGAATTGGTGTCGATGTTGGCGCTGCCGATATAGCCCTTCACCAGCTTGTTGGCGACGTAGTAGTCTTCGGTCAGCAGCTGGCCGGAGACATAGAAGGCGACGGCGTCCGGGCCGTGCTCGTCGATGATGGCGCGCCATTTGCCGGCCACTTCGTCAAGCGCGTCGCCCCAGGCCACGCGGCGCAGCGAACCATCGCTGCGGTCGCGCACCATGGGGTGCAGCAGGCGGCCTTCCAGGCCGATCGTCTCGCCCAATGCGGAACCCTTCACGCACAAGCGCCCCTGGTTGGCGGGATGCGCGGCATCGCCGGCAATATCGAACCCGCCATCGCCACGCGGCGTCGCCGTGACACCGCAACCCACACCACAATAGGCGCACGTCGTCTTAATCATGATTCAAGCTGCCTGCGCGCAAAGCGCCTGCCCAAACAAAAGATGGTTGCGCATCGACGAAATGTCGGTGCGGTTCTGGATCAGGTCGAAGTACCAGGGACCGTCCTGCACGTCGCCGTACAGCACGGCGCCGGTGACGCGCCCGCCATCCAGCACCAGGCGCTTGTACACGCCGCGGCGCGGGTCGCGCAGCACCAGGTCTTCACTGCCTTCGCCACCGATAAAGTCGCCCACCGAGTACAAGTCTACACCCGTTACCTTGAGGCGGGTCGGCGTCACCTGCTGCACGTAGCGGCGGTGGCCGGCGCCGGCCAGGTGGGCGGCGCACACGCGCGCCTGTTCCCATATCGGCGCCACCAGGCCGAAGGTGGCGCGGCGGTGCTGCACGCACTCGCCGACGGCGTAGATGCGCGGGTCGTAGCTCTGCAGGGTGTCGTCCACCACGATGGCGCGCTCGCAATGCAGGCCGCTGCGCCGGGCCAGTTCGATGTTCGGGCGCACGCCGGCGGTCATCACCACCAGGTCGGCCGGGATCTCGCTGCCGTCGGCAAAACGCACGGCAGTGACGCGGTCGGGGCCGACGATCTCGCTGGTCTGGGCTTCCATGCGGAAGGCCAGGCCCTTGGCTTCCAGCGCCTTTTGCAGCAGCTGGGCGGCGGGTTTGTCGAGCTGCTGGTTCATCAGGCTGTCGGTCACGTGCACCACGGTGACGTGCATGCCCTGGCGCTGCAGGCCGTTGGCCGCCTCCAGGCCCAGCAGGCCGCCGCCGATCACCACGGCGTGGCGATGGTTGCGCGCCGCTTCCAGCATGGATTCGACGTCCTGGATGTCGCGGAAAGCCAGCACGCCGGGCAGCTCGTGGCCCGGCACGGGGATGATGAAGGGGCGCGAGCCGGTTGCCAGCAGCAGGCGGTCGTAGCGTACTTCCAGGCCGGAACGGGCGCGCACCAGGCGGCGCTTGCGGTCGATGTACTCGACCGGGTCGCCGGCGTGCAGGGTGATGCGGT
>CAMLRG010000211.1 GCA_946482335.1 uncultured Duganella sp.
AATGTCCGGTTGCCAGAGCTGACCCCGACTTTCATGTCAGACCTGACCCAGAATTTCCCGCTGCAAGGTGCTGACGCTCGGGTTGTCGACGAAGATGCAGCGCTTCTGGTGGCGCTTGCAGAAATCCTTCACGCGCCAGTACGCGCTGTGGCTGATGCAGGCGGTCTGGCAGATCACCAGGTCGGCGGCGGCCATGCTGGTTTCCAGCCGGGCGACATTGTCTTCCAGCCCGCCATCGTGGTGCAGGAACTGGGCGCCGGCTTCTTCGATCACGGCGCGGTAGCCGGCGACGTTGCCGGCCCGCCCGCCGACGCACAGGACGCGCTCGGCCAGAATGCCGTGCAGGGTGATGCGCTGGGCCGGGGTGCCCGCCAGGACGGCCGTGCCGCCGGCAAGGGCGGGGCCGGCCGCCCGTTCGTCGGGCGACGCTTGGGCGGCGCCGGCTGCCGCGAGGGCGGCCTGTGCTTCGGCCAGATGGCGTTCCAGCGCGCCGCGGGCGGCGGCCGCTTCGGCGCGCGCTGCGGCGGCTTCCGCCCGCAATGCGTGGACGCGCTGTTCGGTGTCGGCCAATTGGCGCGCCAGCCGCTCGCGCGAGGCCAGGCCGGGGATGGCGGCGTGCAAATCGTCCAGTTCCTGGCGCAGCGATGCCAGCACGCTGTCGCGGCCGACCAGCTGGGCGCGCAGCTGCATGATGGCGGCGCTGTGGGCTTCCTGCTCGGCGTGGCGTTCAGCCTGCCAGGCGCTGCTGCGTTGCTGCAGGCGTGCCAGTTCGCGTTCCAGGCCGGCGTTGGCCTGTTCCAGCGCCTGCAGGCGGCCGATGTCGGCGCGCGTGGCGGCGCCGGCCTGGTGCTGGATCATGTGCAGGTCGCGGCACATGCGCTCCTGCAGTTCGGTGCTGCAGTGCGGGTGGCTCAGGCCCGCCCAGAAGGGGCCTGACACGTCGCCGCCGGCGACGGCGGCTTCCCACAGCGCTTGCAGCGCGGCGCTGTCGCGGGCGCTGCGGAAGCGCTGCACCACCACGGCGTAGCGGCGCTCCAATTCCTTCTGCACCGCTTCCGAGATGCGGTTGCGCTGGCCGCATTCGCTGACCGCGCCGACGTGGACTTCATAATCGTCGGCCAGCACCTTGCCGCCCACCGCCTTGGTGACGATCTTGCGTAGCACGCCCAGCGGCAAGCCGACACCGACCAGCGGGCAGTGGCAGCTGTGGGGCAAATCCCAGATGCGGCGGCGCCGTACCGGGTCGGCGGCCGGCGCGGGCGCAGCTGAATGCTTGTCGCACATGGCAGCCTCAGGCGGCGAGCGGGGCAGGGCGTTGGCGGCCGATCAGGCGGGCCAGAAAGCTGGCGCGTTCCTGCGGCGGGCGGGCCTGTTCGACCATGCCGGCCCATTGTTCGCACAGTTGCTGGCAGGTGGCGCGCAGCACGGGTGCCAGGTCGGGCAGGGCGGACAGGGCTTTCAGGTGGCGCTCAATGACGGACGCCAGCTTGACGCAGCCGCCCTGGTCGGCGGCGTTGGCCGTGTAATGCGACATCAGGTGCAGTACGGCGGACAGCAGCAATTCCGGCTGCTGGGCGGCTGCGGGCTGGGCCTGGTAGATGGGGTCGTTGCGGTCGATAGCCATGAATCGCTCCAAGTGTTTGGGGTTGGCTGGCTACCGCAGGTCACGGCTGGCTGGCGATTGGGGAGGGGTAGCCTCAGGCAGTGAGGATCAGCTTGTTCAACTGCGTGATGCGAAGACGGTAAATGCGGCCGGCATGCTCGATTTCGACTTCGCGCTGGTCCTGCATCAGGCCGGCGGTCGTGAAACGGCGCAATGGCTGGCTGGCCTGCGGTGCGGCAACAGGCGCAGAGGTGGCGGCAGTGGTGGCGGGCTCGGTTTGCATTGTTCTGTTTCCTTAAATAAGAATGATTCGCATTTGCATTATGCGCACGGGACAGATGCTTGTCAAATAAAAAAAAGGCCCGCCGAAGCGGGCCAAAGCTGGGTGAGTAAAGAAACCTTACAGGGTGGCCAGCAGCGGCACGGCGGCTTCGCCGGCGGCAGCTTTGGCGCGCGACGGCAGCTTGCTGCGGGTACGCGAGGGTGGCAGGCGGCGCAGCGATTTCAGTGCCTCGACATCCTTGATGCCGATGGTGCGCTGGTCCACGCTGATCAGCCCGATTTCGTTGAAGGCCGACAGCGTGCGGCTGACCGTTTCCAGCGTCAGTCCCAGGTAGCTGCCGATCTCGTGGCGCGTCATGCGCAGGTTGAACAGCTTGCTCGAATAGCCCATCTGCGAAAAACGGTCCGACAGCGTGACCAGGAAGCGCGCCACGCGCGCCTCGGCACTCAGGGCGCCCAGCATGCCGATCATGGCTTGTTCGCGCACCAGCTCGCGGCTCATCACGCCATACATCATGTTCTCCAGCTCGACGTGGGTGCGGCCCAGCGTGGTCAGCTTCTTGAACGGCAGCAGGATCAAGTCGCAATCGGACAGCGCCACCGCTTCCGAGCAGTACGTCTTGTTGTGGATGCCGTCCACGCCCATCAAATCGCCCTTCATCGGGAACGCCAGCACCTGCTCGTTGCCGAATTCGTCAATCAGTACCGTTTTCAGGAAGCCGGAATTGACCACGTACAGCATGTCGAACGGCTGGCCGATGGTGTGCACGCGCTGGCCGGTCTTGAATTGGACATGCTGGAACAGCAATTCCTCGGAATTGAGCGAAATCGGCGGCAAGTGCAGCAGATCGCACACTTCTTTCAGGTTGGACCACAGGCGGCCTTGCCGCTGTCGGCCGGCCTCATGGGACACGGGTTGCGTTGAGAGCATGCTGATCTCCTGGTTCCCAAACGGAATGGTTTCAGTATGCCAACGTGGTTGTGGGAAAAATATCAGTGGTTGCTGAATATGCCCGTAGGAGGGTAGTGGGGAGTTGTAGGAATTATCCTAACGTTAATATTGTCGATCATGCTTTGAACGGGGTCAGCAGCTTGTGCGCCACAGCGTACTGGACCATTTCGGACAGCGATGCCATCCCCATTTTTTGCATGATGCGGGTCTTGTGGGTGCTCACGGTTTTGACGCTCAAATGCAGGCCGTTGGCGATTTCGGTGATGGATTTTCCCGACACCAGCAGCGAAAACACTTCGAATTCGCGGTCCGAGAGTTGCTTATGCAGCAAGGTTTCCGCCGGCTGCATGATGTTCAGCGCCAGTTGCTCGGCCACTTCGGTGGAAATGTAGGGGCGGCCGGAGGCGACCTTGCGGATGGCGCCGACCAGCTGCGTGCCGGCACTTTCCTTGGTCAGGTAGCCCTGGGCCCCGGCGCGGATGGCGCGCACGGCATATTGCTCTTCCTCATGCATGGTGAGGATGAGGATGGCCAGCTTGGGCGATTCACTGCGGATCTGGCGGATCAGGTCGACGCCGCTGCGCCCGGGCATGGACAGGTCGAGCAGCAGCAAGTCGAAACCGCCTTGGCGGATGTGGTTGAGGACTTCGAAGCCGTCGATGGCCTCGCCTACGATGTCGATGTCGGGGGCTCCGTCGAGAATGCGCTTGAGCCCTTCGCGCATGATGGTGTGGTCGTCGGCGATGACAATTCGAATCATAGTTCCTCAAAAATTAGCAATACTTAGCTCCCCGCGCCGGCGCGGCCGGCGCGAGTCGTGACGCCAGGCCGTTCAGGCCGGGCGCGGATCCTTGATCAGGCGGTGCACCAGCACCGGGATCTTGGCGTGCGACAGGACCTTGTTGGTCACGCTGCCCAGCAGCAGTTGGCCCCAGCCGCTGCGCCCGTGCGACCCGATGAAGATCAGGTCGCAACCGCACTGGTTGGCCACGTCCACGATCTTCAGCGCCGCGCTTTCGGCAAACGCGGTCATGCCCTCGGCCCGCACCCCCTTCTTGGCGCAAGACTCCAGGATGGACTGCACGTGCTCGTTGCCGGCGCGCTGCATCGCCGCCCGGTACTCTTCCTCGCTGGGATAGCTGGGGGGGATGATTTCCACGTAAATCGGGTACTGGTACTCCGGCGCCACGAACAGGGCCAGCACTTCCGCGCCCAGTTGCTGGGCAAATTCCACCCCGGCACAGGCAGTCTTGCTGGAGACGGCCGATCCGTCCGTCGTTATCAGGATTTTCCGGTACATCTCAGCCTCCTTTAACCTTAAAAGAGTCAGTTCCTGACTTCATTGTAGCCCCGTTTACCGGTATTGTTCCCGTGTAAAGAGTTGATATTTATCAAGAAACTGTCGGGCGAACATCGCAGAGGGCGCAAAATCCCGCGATTTCAGGGGCTTGCAGCAGGTATTTCACAATGCCCGCAAATACAACAGTACACTTGCAGGTGGATGGCGCCGCACCTAAGAGATTGAACAGAGAGGGCTGCCCCTGTTACACTCGCGAGAGCGCCTTATTTATTGCCGAGCGTAAATTTGACACATTTTTCGGCAGCCGGAACCTTTGAAATTTATGGAGAAGCAGGAATTATGACCGACGCCGCTGATGATTTCGATGCGTTGTTTGAAGAAGTATCCGCGCAACGGGCGAATGCGCCTGCACCAGCACCTGCTCCGGCCGCAGCAGCCGCAGCTTCCGATTCCGGCGATTCCGACGAGCTGGAAGATTTGTTCAACCAGGTAGCGGCCGCCAACCAGGCCGCGCCGGCCGCCACCAGCCAGGCCGCCGCAGCGCCGGCAGCGCACGGCGAAGGCGAGCACGCCGATGGCGACCAGGCCGGCATGTTCGAACGCCTGGGCGGCATCGTGCGCCTGCTGCACGATTCGCTGCGCGAACTGGGCTACGACAAGGCCCTGACCGAAGCGTCGACCCAGATCGTGGATGCCCAGGACCGCCTGGAATACGTGGCGTCGCTGACCGAACAGGCTGCCAACAAGGTGTTGAATACCCTGGACGATGGCATGCCGGCGCAGGAAGTGCTGGGCAAGCAATCGAAGGAAATCGAAGAGCGCTGGGCAGCCCTGTTTGCCGGCAAGCTCAGTATTGACGAATTCAAGGCCCTGGCGGGCGACTCGCGTGCCTTCGCCGCCAAGGTGTCGGAAGCGACCGAAGCGGAAAAGGCACGCCTGCTGGAAATCATGATGGCCCAGGACTTCCAGGACATCACCGGCCAGCTGATCAAGAAAGTCGTGGCCATCACGAAGAAGGTCGAAAGCGAACTGGCGCAATTGTTGAAGGACAATGCGCCGGCCGAGGTGCGCGAAAAGATCGCGCAGAAAGAAGTGTCGCTGATGTCCGGGCCATCCGTCCCTTCGGAAGCCCTGACGCAGGACAGCGTGGATGACCTGCTTGCCGACCTGGGGTTCTAATGGACGATATGCTCAAGGAGTTCGTTGTCGAGGCCATGGACCTGGCCGTCAACGTCGAAGAGCACTTGCTGCGCCTCGAACGTGACCCCGACAACAAGGAAACGCTGAACGCAGTGTTCCGCTCGTTCCACACCATCAAGGGTGGCGCGGGCTTCATGAACCTGGGTGCGCTGGTGTCGGCCTGCCACCTGACCGAAAACCTGTTCGACGCGCTGCGCACCGGCGCCGCGCCGGTCACGCCACTGTCGATCGAAGCCGCGCTGCAGGCTTCGGGCTTCGTGGCGGACCAGTTGACCGACCTGAATAACGGCACCGCGCCGGACGAACTGGCGCCGATGCCGGCCGACCTGGAAGCGATCCTGAAGGACGCGATCGAGGGCAAGGCCAGCTCCGCCGCCGGCAAGGCCAAGCCGGCCGCTGCGCCGGCCCCGGCGCCGGCACCCGCGGCCGCCCCGGCCGCCCAGGCAGCTGCCGCGCCGGTGGCCGCCGCCGAGCCGTCCGCCGATGGCCTGGACTGGGAAGGCATGTACGAAGCCGTGGTGCCGCCTGGCACCTACGTGCGCCCGGTTGCCGAAGTGCGCGCCGAAGGCATCGCCGCCGCGCAGGCTGCCGCCGGCGCGGCACCGGCCGCAGCGCCGGCGCCGGCCGCCGAGCACCGCGAGCGCCCGGCCGGCGAAGCCAAGCCGACCTCCGCGCCGGCCAAGGAAGAATCGATCCGTATCGACGCCGTCAAGCTGGACGCGCTGCTGGAAGTGGCGGGCGAATCGGTGCAGGCCGCCAACCAGGCTGCCGTGCTGCTGGAACGCCTGCAGCAATTCAAGTTCGAAGGCCAGGCGGCGACCCTGATGTCGGCCCTGACCGAAACCCTGGAGCGCGCTTCGCGTTATTCCACCGAACTGCAGCGCGCCACCCTGGCCACCCGCATGCAGCCGGTCGGCCGCCTGTTCCAGAAATTCCCGCGCCTGGTGCGCGAACTGGCGAAAGACCTGGGCAAGGAAGTCGAGCTGACCATCGAAGGCGCGGAAACCGAAGTGGACCGCGTGGTAGTGGACAGCCTGTACGACCCGCTGGTGCACATGCTGCGCAACGCGCTGGACCACGGCGTCGAAGCACCCGACGAGCGCCTGGCCAAGGGCAAGCCGCCGCGCGCCTACATTTCGCTCAAGGCATGGCAGGAAGCCAACTCCGTCATGATCGTGCTGCAGGACGACGGCAAGGGCATGGACCCGGTCGCGCTGCGCCGCAAGGCCGCGGAGAAGGGCCTGATCTCGCCCAACGCCAACCTGTCGGACGACGAGTCCTACCAGCTGGTATTCCTGCCGGGCTTCTCGACCAAGGAAGTGGCATCTTCCGTGTCCGGCCGCGGCGTCGGCATGGACGTGGTGAAGACTGCCGTGGAAAAGAACCGCGGCGCCATCCACATCGAATCGGCACTGGGCAAGGGCACCAAGTTCGCCATCCGCCTGCCGATCGAACTGTCGATCGTGCCGACCATGCTGGTGTCCACCTCCGGCGCGCTGCTGGCGCTGCCGATGGCGGTGGTCGAGCGCGTGGTCGAATTGCCGGAGACCTTCATGGAAGTGGGCGGCGCGCCGGTGCTGAAAGACCAGGGCCGTCCGTTGCCGGTGCGGTCGCTGGCCGATGCGCTGGGCTACGAGCCATGCTCGGAGCGCGTGGGCATCGTCGTCAATTCGCCGCAGCCCTACATCCTGGCCGTGTCGGCCGTGGACGGCACCGCCGACCTGGTGATCAAACCAATGACCGCGCTGTCGGTGGAAGGCATTACCGGCACCGCCCGTTCCGCGGAGGGCGATCTGGTCCTGGTTGTGGGCCTATCGTTCCTGATGGACGGTTGCAGGGGAAGTGTAAGGATGGCGGCGTAAGCCTCCAGCAAAGAACAGAAACCACGAGCCTGCAGCCTCCCAAAAAGGGGTTGCAGGCTTTTTTTATTTGGCGCCATCGCTCAAAAACACCGGAAAGTTGCCCACAAGGCGGAAAACTGCTGGGTTTTGCATTGCACAAAATATGGCATAATCAGACGGATCACCACATCAGGCAGCATCATGAAAACGCTTTACGACAAACTCTGGGAATCCCACGTAGTACGCACCGAGGAAGACGGCACCGCCCTCCTGTATATCGACCGGCACCTGGTCCATGAAGTCACCAGCCCGCAGGCATTCGACGGCTTGCGCAGCGCCGGCCGCCAGCCCTGGCGCCTGTCGGCCAACCTGGCGGTGGCCGACCACAACGTTCCGACCACGGACCGCTCGCACGGCATCGAAGACCCGGTGTCGCGCCTGCAGGTGGAAACCCTGGACAAGAACACCAAGTCGGTCGGCATGACCTACTTCAATATGAACGACAAGCGCCAGGGTATCGTGCACGTGATCGGCCCGGAACAGGGCGCGACCCTGCCCGGCATGACCGTGGTGTGCGGCGACTCGCACACTTCGACCCACGGCGCGTTCGGCGCGCTGGCGCACGGCATCGGCACCTCGGAAGTGGAGCACGTGCTGGCGACCCAGACCCTGCTGGCCAAAAAGTCCAAGTCGATGCTGGTGCAGGTCGACGGCGTGCTGCCGGCCGGCGTGACCGCCAAGGACATCGTGCTGGCCGTGATCGGCAAGATCGGCACCGCCGGCGGCACCGGCTACGCCATCGAGTTCGCCGGTTCGGCGATCCGCTCGCTGTCGATGGAAGGCCGCATGACGGTCTGCAACATGGCGATCGAAGCGGGCGCGCGCGCCGGCATGATCGCGGTGGACGACACCACCATCAATTACGTCAAGGGCCGCCCGTATTCGCCGGTGGGCCCGCAATGGGAGCAGGCCGTGGCCTACTGGCGCACCCTGCATTCCGACCCGGGTGCCAAGTTCGACTTCGTCGTCACGCTGGACGCCGCCGAGATCCGCCCGCAGGTGACCTGGGGCACCTCGCCCGAGCAGGTGACCTCGATCGACGGCCGCGTGCCCGACCCCGACCAGGAAAAGGACCCGGTCAAGCGCGACGCCATGGAAAAAGCCCTGGTGTACATGAACCTCACGCCGAACACCCGCATTGAAGACATCCGCATCGACAAGGTCTTCATCGGCTCCTGCACCAATTCGCGCATCGAAGACTTGCGCGCCGCCGCGGCCGTGGTGCGCGGCAAGCAGCGCGCTTCCAATGTGAAGCTGGCGATGGTGGTGCCGGGTTCGGGCCTGGTGAAAGAACAGGCCGAACGCGAAGGCCTGGATGCGATCTTCAAGGCCGCCGGTTTCGAATGGCGCGAGCCGGGCTGCTCGATGTGCCTGGCCATGAATGCCGACCGCCTGGAACCGGGCGAGCGCTGCGCCTCCACCTCCAACCGCAATTTCGAAGGCCGCCAGGGACAGGGCGGGCGTACCCACCTGGTATCGCCTGCCATGGCGGCTGCCGCCGGTATCGCCGGTCATTTCGTCGATGTGCGTGCCCTGCGCTGACGCTATTAAAAAAACTAGGATGTCATCATGAAAACCCTATTCGCCATCGTTATCGCCACCCTGGTACTGACCGGTTGCAACACCGTATCCGGTTTCGGCAGGGACGTACAAAAGGCCGGCCAGGTCGTGACCAGCGCCGGCGGGAAATAACCCCACAGGACGGGGCCGCGCCGCTGCGCGCCCCGCCTGACACCAAGCAGAACGCAAATGGAAAAATTTACCGTCTATGAAGGTTTGGTCGCACCGCTGGACCGCGCCAACGTCGATACCGACGCCATCATCCCGAAACAATTCCTGAAGTCGATCCACCGCACCGGCTTCGGCCCCAACCTGTTCGACGAGTGGCGTTACCTCGACCACGGCGAACCGGGCATGGACAACAGCAAGCGGCCGCTCAATCCGGACTTCGTGCTGAACCAGCCGCGCTACCAGGGCGCCTCGATCCTGCTGACCCGCAAGAACTTCGGCTGCGGCTCTTCGCGCGAACACGCGCCGTGGGCACTGGACCAATACGGCTTCCGCGCCATCCTCGCGCCAAGCTTTGCGGACATCTTCTTCAACAACTGCTTCAAGAACGGCCTGCTGCCGGTCG
>CAMLRG010000212.1 GCA_946482335.1 uncultured Duganella sp.
TGTCCACCCCGGTTCCTGACCCCGGGGTGGACATTTTTTTTGTCAGAAATTGTTTCAAGGCCGGCAGGGCGGCGGGGGAGGAGTATATTGAAGCTTGTCTAGGAAAGGAAAGCCATCATGAAACGCCAAACTCGCTTGTGGATTGCCGCCGCGCTGCTGCTGGCGGCGGCCGGTGCTGCCTCGGCAGGCGGGGTGACGGTCAAGTACCAGGAGCCGGACAAGTTCATGGACCTGCCCTTCTGGGAGCAGGACCGCGATGCGGTCTTGAAGGAATTGACCGCCCACTTTGAACACCTGGCCAAGCAATTGCCGGCCAATCAGCAACTGCACATCACCGTCACCGATATCGACTTGGCGGGCCGGGTCGAACCGCGCCGCCGTACCATGCGCGATATCCGGGTATTGCGCGGCGGGGCCGACTGGCCCACCATGCAGCTGCAATACAGGCTGGAACAGGATGGCCAGGTCATTGCCAGCGGCAGCGACCACTTGAACAATATGATGTACCTCGACCGCCTGAACCGGTACGCGAGCGGCGATACGCTGCGCTACGAAAAACCGATGATCGATGAATGGTTCAAGAAACACTTCGGCGCCGGGACGCAGCTGAGCCGCAAGTGAGGCGGCGCGTCAATCGATCCAGTTGACGCGGCTGAACTTGGCCCGGAAGTCGTCCGGCATCGGCACCACCTGGCTGTGCGTGTAGTTGTAGAACACGAAGCCTTGCTTGGCCATGGCCACCAGGGTGCCGTCGGCCGGGCGGGTGATGCGGAAGATGATGTCGCCGCCATACTTGTTGAAATCCATGACCCCTACGTCGAACAGCAACTGGTCGCGCGCATGGGCTTCGGCGCGGTAGGTGGTGGCCAGGTCGGTGACGATGATGCCGGTGCCGTCGGGCTCGGTTTCCTGCACCCCGAATTCGAACAGGAAACGCGCGCGCGCTTCCGAAATCATCGAGATCATCGAATCGTTGCCCAGATGGTTGGCGGCGTTGATGTCGGTCACGCGCACCGTCAGCTGGGTCGAGAAGCAGAATTGGTCGTCCGGGAATGCGAGCGTCAGTCTGGCCATGTCGGTCGGGGGCAAGGAAGGAAAGCGCACATTGTAGCGCGCTTCCCGCCGGCTACTTCTTGACGATCTGGTAGACCTTGCCGGCCCCGCTCAGCATGTACAGCTCGCCGGCCGCATCCTGGCCGAAGGCGGGCACCATGCCGACCTCGCCCACCGCCCACTCCTGCGCTTCGCTCACCGTGCCGTTGGCGTACAGGAAGCTCTTCAGGAAGCCCTTGCAATAGTCCGAATACAGGTAGCGCCCGGCCAGCTGCGGCAGGGCCGTGCCGCGGTAGACGAAGCCGCCGGTGATCGAGCAGCCATTGGCATCGTTGCTGCCATGCTCGTACTCGAAGGCCGGCAAGACCAGGCCTTGCTGGGCACAGCTGGCGGCGTTGTAGCAGCGCGTGCCTTCCATGATGTTCCAGCCGTAATTGGCGCCCTTCAGGGCGGAGGACACGATATTGACTTCCTCGCGCTGGGCCTGGCCGACGTCGGCAATGTAGAGCGCGGACGTGGCCGGGTCGAAGGTGAAGCGCCAGGGGTTGCGCAAGCCATAGGCCCAGATTTCGCCGCGCTTGCCATCCTGGCCGGCGTAGGGGTTGTCGGCCGGTACCAGGTACAGCGGCGGCAACGGGTTGTCCACGTTCAGGCGCAGCAGCTTGCCCAGCAGCGAGTCGAGGTTTTGCGCATTGCCGTTGGGGTCGCCCGCGCCGCCGCCATCGCCGGTGCCGGCATACAGGTAGCCATCCGGGCCGAAGGCCAGGTAACCGCCGAAGTGGTTGGTGTATTGCGGGTGCGGGATGGTGATGATGCGCTTCAGGGAATCCTTGTCGGCCACATCGGGGTTGCTGGAGGACACTTTCACTTCATCGATGGCGATATTGCTGAACTTGTCCGTGTAATAGATGTAGAAGCGCCCGTTTTGCGCATAGCCGGGGTGGAAGGCCATCGACAGCAGGCCGCCTTCGCCGGTCACGCTGATCAGCCCGCTCAAGTCGAGGAAGGGCGTGGCGCGCAGGCTGCCATCGGCGGCCAGGATGCGGATGCGGCCGGGTCGCTCGACGATGAAGCGGCGCGTATCGTTGGCCGGCGCCGTCAGCAGCAACGGTGTCTCGAGGCCGCTGGCCACTTCGCGCAAGGCCAGCGCGAACGGGGCCGGGGGCTCGGGTTGGGGCGGCGGGGTTTGCGGTTGCGTCACGGGCGCGGCAGCGCCCCCGCCGCCACCGCCGCACGCGGCCAGCAGGGCGGCCAGGGCGGTGGCAGCCGCGGTGGCGGCAGGGAAGCGCGCGGCGGCCGCCGGCGCGGGCCGCGAATTCGGGTCATCAGCCATCATTGCCTCCGGAAAGGGTCCAGCGCCCGAGTGTGCGGCCGCACGGCAGGGTCATCTGTACGCCAGCGCACACTTACTGGTGCTCGCTCAGGAACAGCAAGGTGTGGCCGTGCGCTTCGGCGGCGCTGCGCTGGTGGTAGCTGCTGCGGTGGTTGCAATTGAAGCCGTGCTCGGCGTCCGGATAGACATGGATTTCGACTTCTTCGCGCTCGCCGAAACGCTCGGCGATCTGGCGCACCGCTGCGCGCGGGATGTGGCTGTCGCGCGCGCCGAAATGCATCAGCAAGGGGCCGCGCACGTCGTCGGCGCGGTCCAGGCATTGCTCGATGCCGCCGCCGTAATACGCCACCGCGTGCTCGGCATGGCCGTTGGCCAGCGCCAGGTAGGCCATGCGGCCGCCCCAGCAATAGCCCAGCGCCGCCAGCTTGCCTTCGGCGCCCGGCGTGGCGCGCAGCGCGGCGGCGGCGGCGCCGATGTCGGCCTGGGCTTGCGCCACGTCGGCGCGCTGCATGCACTGGGCGGCGCGGCCCCAGTCCGCTTCGTCGTAGCCGAATTCCAGCCGCTTGCCCTGGCGCCAGAACAGGTCCGGCGCCAGCACCACGTAGCCGTCGGCGGCATACTGCTCAGCTACCGCGCGGATGTGGGCATTGACGCCAAAGATTTCCTGCAACAGCAGCAGGGCGGGGCCGTGGCCGCCGCGCGGCAAGGCCAGGAAGGCGTCGAAGCCGCCGTCCCCACCGTGCACCGTGGTCCATTGCGTGCTCAGGTCCATGGCGGCCCCGCCTCAGGAGGGGCGCGGCGGCCGGGCCAGCGATTGCAGGCAGGCATCCAAGTCCTGGCGTGCGAAGGCGGCCACGTTCTTGGCCACCTCGGCCGTGACCAGCTTGCGGGTGTGCTTGTCGAGGCTGTCGCGCAACAAGCCCAGGAAGCGCGGCGCGGCCACCAGGGCCAGGTGCTGGTAGCGGTTCTGGGCGGCCGCGGTATCGAGCCGGTGGCCGAGCTGGCGCGCGAACTGGCGCACTTCGTGCTGCACCGGTTCTTCCACCCGCGGCGCGGTATGGCCGCGCCCTTCGGGGCCGAAATACTGGCCGTGGCCGTCGGACGCCAGTTGGCGGTTGTCGGCCCGCCCCAGCGGGTTGGCCAGGTCTTCGATTTCCTCGGCCGGCAACTGGCCGTCGCGCAGCTGGAAGATGCGGGCGTGGCTGCTGTCCGCCACGACGATCCAGGTTTTCTCCATGGTGGCCTCCTCGCGTGTGTAGGCGGCCCAGTATAGCGCCGCCCGCCAGCCGTTTGGCGCGCGCCAGCCCGGCGGAAAATATTGCCCTATGGCATTAACTGTCCGGTCGTGCGAAAATGGTAAGCTGGCACGGGCAGGGGGCATGATGGACGAAGCGATCAGCGCAGCACCGCAGCAACGATTCCGCACGCGCACCGCGGCGCTGGCGCTGCTGTGCGGTTTCGGCTTGACCGGCGCCCTGTTCGCGGGCGTCAGCCGGCTCGAGGCGCAGCGCGCCCAGCTCGCGTTCGAGCAGCGCGTGCAAGCGCGCGCCTTCCTGCTGCGCGAAGGCATTGGCGGCGCCCTGGGCAGCCTGCATGCGGTCAACCAGCTGTTCGTCAGCCGGCCCCACACCAGCCGCGAAGAATTCCGCCGCTTTGCCACGCCCCTGCTGGCGCGCCACCCCTACGTGCTGGGCATCAGCTACCTGCGCTTCATCGAGCAGGCCGAACGTCCCGCCTTCGAAGCGTCGCTGCAAGCCGTGCAGCCTGGCGCCGCCGTGCGCGAGCGGCGCGACGGGATGGTGGTGCCGGCGGCGCAGCGGCCGCGCTACCGCGTGATCGATTACATCGAACCCCTGGCCGGCAACGAGGCGGCGCTCGGCCTCGATACCCTGTACCCGCCGCGCGACGATGCGGCGCGCCAGCGCGCCTATGCCAGCGGCGCCCCGGCCGCCGGAGCGCTGGTGCCGCTGGTGCAGGGCGCTGGCCGGCGCGCGCCATTGGGCGTGGTGGTGTCGATGCCGCTGTATGGCGGCGGCGCCGGCGCGCCGGTGGCCGGCGAAACGGCGCTGGCGCTGCTGCCGGGGGAAATGATCGAGAAGATTTTCGCCAACGCGGGGCCGCAAGCGGCCAGCCTGGCGATGCAAGTGTATGCGGGCGCCAGCGCCGACCCGGCCACCCTGGTGTACACGGCGCCGCCGGCGCCGGCCCAGGGCGGCCTGGCATTGCCGGCCTGGCTGTACCCGGCGCGCCCGGCGCCGGTGGCGCTGCCGCTGGAGGTGGCCGGGGCGCGCTGGCTGCTGCTGGCCACGCCGGGCGCGCGGGTGCCGGCCAGCGAACACCTCGCTTCGCTGTTTACGCTGGCGCTGGGCGTGCTGACCACGCTGATCGGCGCCGCCTTCGTCGATTCGCTCAAGCGCCGCAAGCTGCTGATCCAGCAGCGCGTGGCGCAGCGCACCGAGGAATTGAAGGCCGCCAACCAGGCCTTGCTGCTGCGCCAGCGCGCCATCGACGCCAGCACCAATGCGGTGGTGATCACGGCGGCCGGACCCGAGCATCCGATCGTCTACGTCAACCCGGCCTATGAGCGCATCACCGGCTACCGCAGCGGCGAGGCGCTGGGCCACAGCCCGCGCGTGCTGTTCGGCGACGACCTCGACCAGCCCGGCATCGACGAATTGCGCGCCGCCGCGCGCGAGCAGCGCGACGGCCATGCGGTGCTGCGCTGCTACCGCAAGGATGGCACGCAATTCTGGAACGATATCTATATGTCGCCGGTGCGCGACGAACAGGGCGCGGTCACGCATTACGTCTCGATCCAGCACGACATCACGGCGCTCAAGGCGTACGAATCGGAGCTGGAGCACCAGTCCACCCACGACGCCCTGACCGGCCTGCCCAACCGCGTGCTGCTGCAGGACCGGCTGGCGCAAACCATCCAGCACTCGGCGCGCAAGGGCCATGAACTGTGGCTGGTGTCGATCGACCTGGACCGCTTCAAATTCACCAACAGCCGCCTGGGCCACAAGGGCGGCGACCGCTTGCTGCAAATCGTGGCGGCGCGGCTGCAGGCGGCGGTGCGCCCGGTCGATACAGTGGCGCGCCTGGGCGGCGACGAATTCGCGCTGATGCTGTTGCCCGAGCATGGCCGCAGCGCGCCGCGTGCCGAGCAACTGCAGCGCGTGCTCGACGCGCTGGCGGCCCCGCTGGTACTGGACGGCACGGAACTGTTCCTCACCGTCAGCGCCGGCATCGCCGCCTTCCCCAGCGACAGCCGCGAACCGGGCGGGCTGGCCGAGCGCGCCGACATCGCCATGTTCCGCGCCAAGGAAATGGGCGGCAACCAGTACCAGTTCTATACGGCCAGCATGAATGAGCGGCTGGGCGAACGGCTGCGCATCGAAAGCGCGTTGCGCACGGCGCTGGAGCGGCGCGAATTCGAGCTGCATTACCAGCCGCAGGTCGATTGCCACAGCGGGCGCATCATGGGCATGGAAGCGCTGATCCGCTGGCGCCATCCGGACATGGGCATGGTGGCGCCCAACCGCTTCATCCCGCTGGCCGAGGAGACCGGCCAGATCCTGGCGGTCGGGCACTGGGTGCTGCGCACCGCCTGCCGCCAGCTGCGCGACTGGCAGCGCGCCGGGCGCCAGCAGTTGCGCATGGCGGTGAACGTGTCGGCGCGCCAGCTGGCCGAGCCGGACTTCGTGCAAGGCGTGGCCGAGGTGCTGGCCGACACCGGGCTGGCACCGCATTGCCTGGAGCTGGAATTGACGGAAAGCGCGGTGATGAACGACGTGGCGCACGCCACGGCGGTCATGCACGAATTGAAGAAGCTGGGCGTGCAGCTGGCGATCGACGATTTCGGCACCGGCTATTCCTCGCTGGCGCATTTGAAGCGCTTCGAGGTCGACGTGCTGAAGATCGACCAGACGTTCGTGCGCGACCTGACGGTCGATCCCGACGATGCGGCGATCGTCACCACCATCATTGCGCTGGCCGGCAACCTGGGGCTGGACGTGATTTCGGAAGGGGTGGAGACGCAGGAGCAGATCGACTTCCTGCGCCGCCACGGTTGCCGCCACATGCAGGGCTATTTCTTCGGCCGCCCGCTGCCGGCCGAGGGCTTCCTCGCGCTGCTGGAACAGCACGAGGCGGCGCTGGCCGCCGGCGCTAGCGCTTGACGAAGCTGAACGGGTCGCCCTTCTTCCAGGCCGGCATGGTCTTGCCGTTGGCGATCTCGTAGCCCAGGTTCAGGGTGAACTGGGCTTGCTGCACCATGCCCGACAAGTCCCAGCTGGCATGGTATTCGTCGCTGACGCGGTGGTAATCGCCCTTGAAGGCGACGATCCTGGCGGCCGAGGTGTCGTGCGCGTGCTCGAACTCGAAATGGCCGTCGCCGGAGAACACGGCGGAACCGACGTTAAAGGCCGGCACGCCGGCCTTGGCGAACTGGAAGTGGTCGGCGCGGAAGTAGGCGCCCGACAGGTCCGGGATCGGCGGCGCCAGCTTCAAGCCCATCTGCCTGGCCACCTTGGCGGCGCTGTCGACCAGCGTGCTGCGCTCGGCGCCGGCCACGCCGATATCCTTGGTGCGGCCGGCGAAATTCATCGAATCGAGGTTCAGGTCGGCCAGCGTGCGCTTGAGCGGGAACACCGGGTTGGCGACATAGGCGGAGGCGCCGTGCATGCCGACTTCCTCGGCGGCCGGCCACAGGAACACTTGCGAACGCTTGGCCGGTTTCTGCACCGCGGCGGCCGCCATTGCCAGCAGGGCGGCGGCGCCGGAGCCGTTGTCGATGGCGCCATTGTAGATGCGGTCGCTGCCGTCGGCCGGGCCGTCGGCCTTGCCGAGGTGGTCCCAGTGCGCCGAGTAGACCACGGCTTCATCCTTCAGTTTGGGATCGCTGCCCGGCACGATGCCGACCACGTTGAATTGTTCGACCTGGCGCACGCTGGAGCGGATTTCGGCGTGGGCACCGATCTTCAGGTCGACCGGGCGGAAATCCTTGCGCTCGGCGGCCGCGCGCAGGGTGTCGAGGTCGAAGCCGGCCGCCTTGAACAGGGTGCGCGTATAGTCTTCGCTCAGCCAGCCCTCGACCAGGTTGCCGCCGCCCGGCGTGTGGAAGCGCTCGAGCGCAAAGCTGGTGGCGGGCACGTTCCAGCCGTAGGCGGCCGACGGCGTGGTGTGGATCAGCAGGGCGCCGGCGGCGCCGCGGCGCACCGCTTCCTCGTACTTGTACATCCAGCGGCCGTAATAGGTGTAGCCCTTGCCGGCGAAACGGTTGGGCTGTTCGGCAGTCGGCTGCGGATCGTTGACCATCATGACCAGGATCTTGCCCTTGACGTCGACGTCCTTGTAGTCGTTCCAATCCTCTTCCGGCGCGATGGCGCCATAGCCGACGAACACCAGCGGCGCATCGAACACCACCTCGGCGCGGCCGCTGCCGGTCCCGATCAGCACATCCTCGCCCACGCGCGGGGTGAGCGTGCTGGCGCCAGCCGCGAAACGGATCGAGCTGCCCGGCAGCAGGCGCGTGCCCTGGAACTTCACCGGCTGGCGGTACAGCCCATTGGGCATCGGCTGCAGCCCGATGGCCGCCGCCTGGGTTTCCAGGTAGCGCACCGCCAGGTCGCCGCCGCGCTGGCCGGTGCCGCGGCCCTCCAGCAGGTCATCGGCGAGGAAAGACAAATGGGCGCGCAGCGGCGCCTCCTTGACGCTTGGCGCTTGCTGCGCCGCCGCAGAAGCGGCCGCCAGCACCAAGCCGGCGGAAAAGAGGTATTTGGTTTTCATGGCGCAAATCTTACCCCATAATGCATGACAGGAAGGGTGTCAGGCACTTGCCGGATGGCCGTCCCGCCTGACACCGGTTTACCGGTTTTAACAAAGGAGGCTCCTTGGAAGTCATCGTGATCACCGGCGCCTCCGACGGCATCGGCGCCGAGTTAGCCCGCCAGCTCGCCCGCCAGCGCGGCCAGGCGCTCGCCCTGGTGCTGGCCGCCCGCAACGAATCCGCCCTGCAGCAGGTCGCCGCCGACTGCAGCGCGGCCGGCGCCAGCGTGCTGGTGGTCCCCACCGACGTCGCCCAGCAAGCCCAATGCCGCCACCTGGTCGACGCCGCCGTGCAGCGCTTCGGCCGCATCGACGCCCTGGTCAACAATGCGGGCCGCTCGGCGCACGCCCTGTTCGAGGAGGTCGCCGACCTGGGCTGGTACGAGGACTTGATGAAGGTGAACCTGTGGGGCGCCATCTGGTGCACCCACGCCGCCTTGCCCTACCTGAAAGCCGCGCAAGGGCGCATCGTGGCGGTATCCTCGCTGGCCGGCCTGGTGGGCGTGCCGGGGCGCACCGCCTACGGCGCCACCAAGTTCGCCATGGCGGGCTTTTTCGAAGCGCTGCGGGCGGAGCTGAAGCCGCATGGGGTGAGCGTGACCACCGCCTACCCGGGCGTGGTCGACACCCGGATCCGCTACCGCGGCTACAACGCGGCGGGCGGGGAGCTGGGCAAGAGCAGCCTGCGCGAGGAGGCGGCGATGCCGGTGGGCGAGTGCGCGGCGCTGATCATCGATGGCATGGCGCGGCGCAAGCGCGAGGTGGTGATGACGGCCAAGGGCAAGCTGGGGCGCTGGCTCAAGCTGCTGGCGCCGGGGCTGATCGAGAAAATGGCGTTGAATGCCTTGAAGGATGATGTGAAACCTAAAACCGGTAAACCAGTGTCAGACCCGTAGGGTCTGACACTGGGCACGCGGCCGCCGCCAACCGGTCTACCGGTTCAAAAAAGGTAAAATAGCGGCTTCCGTCGCATCAGGCGATACAACAACAACCCCACGAGTGCCGCCATGCCAGACACCTTGTTTACCGATTTGAACCTCAGCGCCCCCATCCTCAAGGCGCTGAAGGAAGTAGGCTACGAAACCCCATCCCCGATCCAGGCCGCGACCATCCCGCACCTGCTGGAAAACCGCGACGTGCTGGGCA
>CAMLRG010000213.1 GCA_946482335.1 uncultured Duganella sp.
CGACGTGGAACGCCACCTGCGCTTCAACGAGGAAGAGCATCCGGTCGCGCTGCAGCTGGGCGGTTCCGACCCGAAGGACCTGGCGATTTCCGCCAAACTGGGCGAGAAGTGGGGTTACGATGAAGTCAACCTCAATTGCGGCTGTCCGTCGGAGCGGGTGCAGAAGGGGGCCTTCGGCGCCTGCCTGATGCAGGAGCCGGAACTGGTGCGCGATTGCGTCAAGGCGATGAAGGATGCGGTGCAGATCGACGTCACCGTCAAGCACCGCATCGGCATCGACCACGAGGAAAGCTACGGTTTCGTGCGCGATTTCGTGGGCACCGTGGCGGAAGCCGGCTGCACCACCTTCATCGTGCACGCCCGTAACGCCATCCTGAAGGGTTTGTCGCCCAAGGAAAACCGCGAAATCCCGCCGCTCAAGTACGAGTTCGCCTACCAGCTGAAAAAGGATTTCCCGCAGTTCGAAATCCTGATCAACGGCGGCGTCAAGACGCTGGAGGAAATCGACCGCCATCTGCAGCACGTCGACGGCGTCATGCTGGGCCGCGAGGCTTACCACAACCCTTACCTGATGGCGGCCTTCGACCAGCGCTACTACGGCGCTGAAGAAACCCCGCGCAGCCGCGAGCAAGTGCTGCAGGCGATGATGCCTTATATTGAAGAGCAGCTGGCGAAAGAGGGCGGCCGCGGCCTGAAGATCAATTCCATCACGCGCCACATGCTGGGCCTGGCCCAAGGCTTGAAGGGCGCGCGCCAGTACCGCCAGACCTTGTCCGATGCCAAGCAGCTGGCGGCGGGCAATCCACAAATCCTGCTCGACGCCTTCGCCCGCACTTCCCAGACGCAATAAGCGCCGCTTATCCTGCGCATTCACTTCCTGTTGCTTCTGCGGCTGAGCAATTTCTCCGAAGAAAGTTCGTTTGCCCACATTTTGAGCAGAATTTGCTTGCCGCGTGGAAACGTCGGGCCTATAATTTCGTCGGTATACACATGCTTCTTACGGTTCCTACCGGGTATTTTTAGGACGAAATACGACAGGTTTCGTCCTGCGGCGATAGCGGTCTTTGCATTCGCAGTCATAGTTTGCTACTGTCGCTACTTGCGTAGCAGCAAGGGTCAGTGGGTGCAGTAAATGTTTCTTACTAGCATCCTTGGGCAGTCCATAACTCGTGTCACTTCTATAATAAAGAGCCGAAATGAATTTGAGCAAAATGAAGGTAGGGGCCCGTCTCGGCCTTGGTTTTTTCCTGGTACTGGCGTTCCTCGTCATTATCACCATCGTCGGTATCTGGCGCATGGCTCAGATTCAGGACCGCCTGGATCACGTGGTAAGCGTGAACACTGTCGCTACCCGTCTGGTGGTCGATATGCGCAACAATGTGAACGAGCGCATCAACGGCTTGAAAGTGCTGACCCTGATGTCCGACCCGGCCGATATGGAGCCGGAAATGAAGCGCCTGGCTGACCTGGGTGCCAAATACGAAGAATTCAGCAAGCGCCTGACCGCGCTGTACGCGAACAACGCCACCGCCGAAGAAAAGTCCCTGCTGGCCCAGGTGAAAGAACATGAAGGCGTGGCCCTGCCTGCCATCAAGAAGGCTTCCGAACTGTGGCTGGCCAACGATGCCGTGGGCGCGACCCGCATCCTGATCAAGGAAATCCGTCCTGCGCAGAAGAAGTGGATGGAAGCGCTGGACCAGCTGGCGACCCTGGAAGACAAGCTGAACGAAGACATGAAAGTGGAAGCCGCCGAAGGCTTCGAGTCCGCCCGCATGTTCATGATCATTGCCGGCCTGGCGGCCGTGGTGATCTCGCTGGGCGCCGCCTGGGTCATCACCCGCGGCCTGCTGAAGCAGCTGGGCGGCGAGCCTGACTACACCGCTTCGATCGCCGGCGCCATCGCCAACGGCGACCTGTCGGTGGACATCGACACCTCGTCCAACGACAAGGATTCGCTGCTGGTCGAAATCAAGGAAATGCGCAACAGCCTGGTGGAAATCGTCGGCCAGGTGCGCCAGGGTACCGAGACCATCGGCACCGCGTCGCGCGAAATCGCCGCCGGCAACATCGACCTGTCCTCGCGTACCGAAATGCAGGCTTCCTCGCTGGAAAAGACCGCGTCGGCCATGGAAGAACTGACCTCCACCGTGAAGCAGAACGCCGACAATGCCCGCGAAGCCAACCAGCTCGCCGCCTCGGCTTCCGACGTGGCGCTGAAAGGCGGCCAGGTAGTGTCGCAAGTGGTCGAGACCATGAGCTCGATCAACGAATCGGCCAACAAGATCGTCGACATCATTGGCGTGATCGATGGCATCGCCTTCCAGACCAACATCCTGGCGCTGAACGCTGCGGTGGAAGCAGCCCGTGCCGGCGAGCAGGGCCGCGGCTTCGCCGTGGTGGCATCGGAAGTGCGCAACCTGGCCCAGCGTTCGGCCGGCGCCGCGAAAGAGATCAAGTCCCTGATCGGCGACTCCGTCGAGAAAGTGGAGCGCGGTTCGAAACTGGTGGGCCAGGCTGGCGTGACCATGGATGAAGTGGTGGCTTCGGTGCGCCGCGTGACCGACATCATGAGCGAAATCGCCAGCGCCTCGCAGGAACAGAGCGCCGGCATCGAGCAGGTGAACCAGTCCATCATCGAGATGGATGCCATGACCCAGCAGAACGCCGCGCTGGTGGAAGAAGCCGCCGCTGCCGCGCAATCGCTGCAGGATCAGGCCGGCGAGCTGTCGCGCGTAGTGTCGATCTTCAAGCTGGACGCCGAAACCGAATATGCGCTGACCGCCGCCAAGCCGGTCGTGACCCAGACCGCCGTGGCCGTGGTGCCGAAAGCACCGGCCAAGCGCCCCGCTGCCAAGCCGGCCGCCGAAGCGGCACCGAAGAAAGTGGTCGCCGCCACCGCCGGCAGCGATGAATGGGAAGAGTTTTAAATACAAAAACGGTTTTTCATAAATTTTGATTGGGATAGAAATGAACAAGCGTCTGATTGGTTTTATCGCAGCATCCATCGTCTCCGCCTCGGCATGCGCGGCTGATACTCCGGCCGTATTCGATGCCAAGAACTGCAAGGCCGAATACCCGAAGGCATCGCTGCTGAATGAAGAGCAGGGCACCGTCAGCATGGCCTTCCTGGTGTCGGCTTCCGGCGAGGTGGTTGATTCGAAGGTGGACAAGTCCAGCGGCTACAAGAACCTGGACAAGGCAGCCGTGAAAGCGATCAGCGCTTGCAAATTCAAGCCAGGCACCAAGGACGGCGCCGTAGCCCAAACCTGGACCAAAGTCGACTACGTCTGGTCGCTGTAATCCATTCCATTCTCATTCTGTAGGGGATTATCATGAAGACGAAGTTGAGTGTTCTGGCAGCTGCGTTCGCAATGGGCGCATCGGCATTTGCGGCCGAAGTTCCGGCTACCTTTGATGCAAAGAATTGCAAAGCGGAGTATCCCAAGGCATCCCTGATGAATGAAGAGCAGGGCACTGTCAGCATGTCCTTCCTGGTCGCCGCCAACGGTGAAGTGAAGGACTCCAAGCTGGACAAATCTTCCGGTTTCAAGAACCTGGACAAGGCCGCCATGAAGGCGCTGAGCGCTTGCAAGTTCAAGCCCGGCACCAAGGATGGCGCACCGGCCGAAACCTGGACCAAGGTGGACTACGCCTGGAAGCTGGACTGAACCGGCGCTCCCGTCTCATGAAAGCGGCCCCTAGCGGGCCGTTTTTTTGTTAATCTGCGGGTATCGTACCTCGGGTAGCCCCAATGAAAGTTCTGTTTCTCGTTCCACTCGCCGGTGTGCTGCTGTCCGCTTGCGCCATGTGGCGCGACGCGCATGACCCGGCCCGCAACAAGCAGTATGTCGTGGTGGTCAACGCCATGACCTGGCCGCACGCCGCGAGCGGCAAGCTGGACGGTACCCGCACCAGTTGGCCGCTGCAGCAGCTCGGCAACCATGAAGAAATTTTCCCGCTGGCCCAACTCAAGCACTGCCCGGATGCCTTGCCCTGCGCCTGGGGCGTGCTGAGTGCTTCGCGCAGCATCACCCGCTACGCCTACGCCCCGGGCGGCATCACGCTCGACCTGGGCTTGAACGTGGACGTGCACCGCCGCCAGCAGGACCGCCGCCGCAATTTCCACACCTCGATCGCCATCCCGGCCGACGTACCCGCGATCAGCTACCAGCGCGTGCTGCAGGAATCGGTTTCCCTGCCTTACGGGAAGGTGTACCGTGTCGATATGGATCACGGCATCACGTACCAGCTGTGCGCCCAGCGCGTCGACGAGGCGGGCAAAGCACTCGACAAATGCGATATCCCGTATATCTGAGTTGCTGGCTGTAAGGGTTTGTAAAAGCAGCGGCACGCGCCCCACTTTTCCCTATAGTTGAACTTGGGAAGGAGAAATTGCGATGAAAACCTTGTTGATCTTGCCGGTGCTGGCCCTGGGCCTGGCCGGTTGCGCCAGCCAGCAGCCGGCGCGCTATGCATCCAGCAACCCTTATGAATGGCGCACCGTGTCGGTGACGCCGGTACCGTACGGTACCGCGGCGCGTTCAGGCGCGCCCGTCACGTATTCGAGTGAACCGGTCTATGTCGAGCAATATCCGGTCTATGCGGCACCGCAGCCGGTGTATGTGGCCCCTTCGCCGTACTATTCGCCGGCGCCGGTGTACACCTATCCTCCGGTGACGATCGGCTTTGATTTCCTGTTTACCAACCGGCACCGGCATCATCACCGTGGCCGCGGGCGCTGGTAATCAATGGAAGACGAGCGACATGTGCGACAGCACATCTGCCGAGCACAGTAGCCAGGTTGCGGAAGCCACCAGGCTGAGCAGCACAGCGCCGCTCGCGAAAGGATGGTGGGACATGGGATGCTCCGGCCTAAGAATTGACTTCATCTTATCGAAGAGCAAATAAAAAAGGCATCGGAGGGTGTCCGATGCCTTTGTAGGACTATTGCTCGTCCTTTATTTTTTACCCCAAAGCACAACAGCTCCGGCGGGGGCGGTATCCAGGGCATCCGATTGGGCGAGCCACTCGGTCAGGCGTTCCGGCATCTTCAGCGTGATGCCGGTGCCATCGATATAGCCCACCATTTCCAGGCATTTGGCATCGATCTTGGCCTTGGACACGGTCGGCGCCACCATCACCATGCGGTCATACGCCTTGCGCGCCTTGTTTTCCCACTTGTGCAGGCTGCTTTCGTCAAAGCGGTTGGCTTCGAAATAGACGGTCAGCGAACCATCCGGGTTGCCGAAGCCGACAATGCCGGCGCCTTTGCGGATCGTGGTCGAGTTTGCAACATCGAATTGTTCGGTGGGGACAAACACCCCGGCGCGGCCATCGACATGGGGACGGCCAACTGGAGTGTCTTTGCTATAGGTGCTAAGGTCTTTCAGTTCGGACATGAATTCTTCTCGGCTGCAATATTCTCCAGCCGATATTTTATCCTCAAACAAATGCCCGCGAGCATTAATTTTGGCTGCGCCAGCGCAAACGCGAGCGCGGGGTGGGGCGCAGCAGGATGCATTCCGGCGGCTCGCGCAACAGGTCGCGCGCCGCGTCCGTGAGGGCCGCCAGTTCGGGGGGCGCGCTGCCTGGTGCGGCGGTGGCGAGCCAGACCAGGTGCGGGCCGTCGCCGCGCACCGGCAGTTGCGGGAAGTTGTTGGGCATGTCGAGCGTGGCAAGCGTACCGGCTTCGCGCCATCCCGCTTCGCGCCAGGCAGCAAAGGCTGGCGCGGCCAGCTCGGCGAAGCGTTCCAGTTGCCCGGGCTGCAGCGTGCACAGCACCGCCACCGCATCGCCTTGCGCCCCATCCGGCTCCAGTACCGGATCGACCGCCGGCAGCGCCGGCACGCCGCTGCCGGGCCGCAGCGGGCGCAGCAGCAGCACGTTGTCGCTGTCGGTCATCAAGCCGTTCAGCGTGGCCTTGTGCTCCTTCCACACCGGGCCGTAATAGAAGGCGGCATTGACTACCGCGCGCTGCTCCCAGCTGGTAAAGCCGCGCAGCCAGAGGAAACTGTTCGGGTTGCCACGCTCGGTGAACTGGCCCATGGCCAGCGCACCCAGTTGCTGGAAGGCTTCCGGGAACAAGGTTTCGAAATAGCGCGTGAACGCTGCCTGGCCGCCCTCGATGGTGGTGTAGCGGCGGAATTCGATGATCGGGTAAGTATCCATGGTCGCCAGCATAAGGATGAAAGCGGTCGGATCGCGCCCTATATTCGTGCTAATCTTCGGCCGTGATAAGCCGTTTTCTTCTCCCCCTTCTGATCGCCGCAGTGCCGGCCGCGCAGGCAGCCGGACAGACCGCCCTGCGATTCTGTTCACTCGATGTCGATTTCGCGCCGGTGGCGCGCATCGATGGCAGCGGCCATTACCAGTACCTGTTAAAGCAGGCCGCACGCAAGGCCGGGGTTGAGGTCGAGCGCCGCATCGCCCCGCGCCGGCGCTGCCTGGACGAGATCCGCGCCGGAATCAGCGATGGCATGATCGGCGCCTTCACACCCGAGCGCAGCGCGATCGCGGCCTTCCCGCTGGCGGGTGGCGCGCCTGATGTGACGAAGGCGTTCGGCACCGTGCGCTACTATCCCTACCGGCGCGTTTCCAGCGATGTGTTGTGGGATGGGCAGCGCTTTCATGGCTTGAAAGGCAGCGTCGGCGTGGAGTCCGCCTTTGCCTTCGTCACGGACCGGCTGCGTGCGCTCGGCGTGCCTTACGACGATGGCGCCAAGACGCTGGGGCAGAACATGGACAAGCTCCGTGCCGACCGCGTCGACGTCGTGATCGGCATGGACCTGGAAGCGGACAAGCTGGTGGCCCAGCGCCACCCCGGCCGCATCGAGCGCGCCGGCGCGGCATTCGACCTGTCGCCGATGTACCTGATGCTGTCGAAGCAGTTTTATGCCGCGCACCCGCAAGTCGCGCAGCGCCTGTGGCGGGCAGTGCAGGAAGCCCGCAACAGCCCCGACTACAAGCGCTACCAGCAGGATCACCCCTGATCGCTGATTTGCCAACAAAGCTCGCTGCGCGATCAAAATTCTCGCATCGTTCGATGCTATGCCGCGTCGCGTCCCGAAGTCATGAGCTGGATCAGATCCAAACAAAAAAGGCCTATTGCCAAAGCAATAAGCCTTCTCTGTGAATTCGGTGGGGTGGCTGATGGGGCTCGAACCCACGACAACAGGAATCACAATCCTGGACTCTACCAACTGAGCTACAGCCACCACTGAAAACTGCATTTCCGCCGCACCGTAGCGCGACAGAGCCGAGATTATATAGGCTTGCGCCGGAACTGGCAAATAAATTTCAAATCTGGACCGATTCCACCAGGGGATGCAAGCCAAGCAGGCTGGCAAACTGCTGCTGCAAAGCCGCCGCGTTGCCGCTGGTGTAACCGCGCAGGTGGGCCGGGGTGCCGCCAGGACGTTGCAGTCCAGCGCCTTCCAGCAGGCGGGCCAATTGGCGCGCCACGGCCTCGCCGGTATCGATCATGGTCACCTGTGCCGCGCTGCCGCGCGCGGCAACCAGCTGGGCGATCGCTTCTTGTACGAAGGGGTAGTGGGTGCAGCCCAGGACCAGGGTGTCCGCACCCTGCTCCAGCAGCGGCTCCACATAGCCTTGAAGCAGGGCCGCGGTGGCTTCGCCGGACAGGTCGCCCTGTTCGATGCGCTCCACCAGGCCGCCGCATGGCTGCAGCAGGAAGCGCGCACCGGTGGTGCTGGAAATCTGTTCGCGCAGGGCCAGGAACTTTTCGCCGCGCAGCGTGCTCTCCGTGGCCAGCACGCCGACCGTGCCGTTGCGCGTGGCCGCAGCGCCGGGCTTCAGCCCCGGCTCCACGCCGACGACCGGCAGAGCAGGGTAGGCCGTGCGCACCGCCTTGATCGCCGCTACGGTGGCGGTATTGCAGGCCACCACCAGCGCCTTGGCGCCTTGCTTGAGCAGGAACGCTGTCACGGCCAGTGCGCGCTGCACCAGCCACTCATCCGTCTTCGCACCGTAGGGCGCGAAGGCGGAGTCGGCGAAGTACAGCACATGCTCGTGCGGCAGTTGCGCATGGATATGGCGCAGCACGGAGAGCCCTCCCACGCCGGAATCGAAAACGCCGATCGGCGCATCGGCGGAGGAGGGGACAGGAGGATGCATTTAGGCTGGCTGGGCCGCTTTCAGCGACTCGATCTTCACCTGCCACTCTTTCGGGCCGGTGTTGTGCACGGAAGTGCCGGAAGAATCGACCGCCACGGTGACCGGCATGTCGACCACGTCGAACTCATAGATCGCTTCCATGCCCAGGTCTTCGAAGCCAACCACCTTGGCGCCCTTGATCGCCTTCGATACCAGGTAAGCCGCGCCGCCGACAGCCATCAGGTAAGCCGACTTGTGCTTCTGGATCGATTCGATCGCGGTCGGGCCGCGTTCAGCCTTGCCCACCATCGCGATCAGGCCGGTCTTCTCCAGCATCATGTCGGTGAACTTGTCCATGCGGGTCGCGGTGGTCGGGCCGGCCGGGCCAACGACTTCGTCGCGCACCGGATCGACCGGGCCGACGTAGTAGATCACGCGGTTGGTGAAGTCCACCGGCAGCTGCTCGCCCTTGGCCAGCATGTCCTGGATGCGCTTGTGCGCGGCATCGCGGCCGGTCAGCATCTTGCCGTTCAGGAGCAGGGTCTGGCCCGGCTTCCACGAAGCCACTTCTTCTGGCGTCAGGGTGTTCAGGTCGACGCGCTTGGACTTCTCGGTGTCGGCAGCCCAGGTGACGTCAGGCCAGTCGGACAGCTTCGGCGGCTCGATGTAGGCCGGGCCCGAACCATCCAGCACGAAGTGGGCGTGGCGGGTGGCCGCGCAGTTCGGGATCATCGCGACCGGCTTGGATGCAGCGTGGGTCGGGTACATATTGATCTTCACGTCCAGCACGGTGGTCAGGCCGCCCAGGCCCTGCGCGCCGATGCCCAGGGCATTGATCTTGTCGCACAGTTCGATACGCAGTTCTTCCAGCTTGTTCTGCGGGCCGCGCTTTTTCAGCTCGTACATGTCGATGTCTTCCATCAGCGACTCCTTGGCCAGCAGCATGGCCTTCTCGGCGGAGCCGCCGATACCGATGCCCAGCATGCCAGGCGGGCACCAGCCAGCGCCCATCAGCGGCACGGTCTTCAGCACCCAGTCCACCAGCGAGTCGGAAGGGTTCAGCATGACGAACTTGGTCTTGTTCTCGGAGCCGCCGCCTTT
>CAMLRG010000214.1 GCA_946482335.1 uncultured Duganella sp.
CAAGCGCTTCAGCACTTCGCCGATGCTGGTATCGCCGTTTTTCAGGATTTCCTCCTGCGTCACCACGATCTTGGTAGCGGTATCGTTGCGGCGGATATCGAGCGCCGCACTGCCCTTGATTTCGACTTTCGGAGTCACGGCGGCGGGCGCGGCCGCGTCTTCGGCGTAGGCAGCCTGCAAGGCTTGGACCAGCAGCAGGAGGGGCAGGGCGGGTAAGACGATTTTCTTCATATAAATGGCGATAGCTTTTGAGAAGCCCAACAGGATACACCGGCCGGGGCGAGCCGCCACTGTAGCGAGTCGGCCGCCCGGCGCCACGGCCCATGTGACAAACGGTGAATTTGAAGGGATGAGCTGCAAGGTCTGTACGGTAGCGAACAGTCGCCTGCCGTGCGCCCGCCTAACATTGCTTGGAACATACTGCCCGTCTGCGCGGCAGTTCTAAGAATAAGTGTGAGGCCCACCCTTGAAAGAGCATCCTTTTTTATGGCCGGCCGCAAGTGCCGGGTTCAAGGAGTCGGAATCGGGGTCCCTGGAACGCGGGGCCGGTGAGGAAGACGATCTGCCGTTGCGCGCCGAACTATTCAGCGCGCAACAGATGGAACACCATGGCCGCGCGCTGGCGGCGGGCCATGAACTCAGCAAGCGGGGCGGCGGCGACCGCCTGCTGGCGCGGCTGAGCGAGAATGAAGCCCTGATCGGTGCCACCTGTGAAGGCTTGACTGAAGCCGTGAAGGAAGGCCGTCAGATCACGCCCGCTTCCGAATGGCTGCTGGACAATTTCTACCTGATCGAAGACCAGATCCGCACCGCGCGGCGCCACCTGCCCAAAGATTACAGCAAGGAATTGCCGCGCCTGGCCAAGGGCGCGCCGCAAGGTACGCCGCGCGTCTATCAGATCGCGCTGGAAATCATCGCCCATGGCGATGGCCGCGTCGACCCGGAAAGCCTGTGCCGCTTCGTCGAAGCTTACCAGGAAGTGGCCACGCTGAAGCTGGGCGAGCTGTGGGCCATCCCCATCATGCTGCGCCTGGCGCTGATCGAGAATTTGCGGCGCGTTGCCGCGCGCGTGGCCGACAACCGCTTCCAGCGCGACCTGGCCAACAGCTGGGCCGACCAGATGCTGGAAATCGCCGACAAGAATCCGAGCGGCTTGATCTTGCTGGTGGCCGACATGGCGCGCTCCGACCCGCCCATCACCAGCGCCTTCGTGGCCGAACTGGCGCGCCGCCTGCAGGGCCAGAGCCCGGTGCTGACGCTGGCGCTGAACTGGATCACGTACCGCCTGGCCGAAGCCGGGCAAACCATCGAGCAGCAAATCCAGGCCGAAATCCATTTGCAGGCGGCCGAGCAAGTCTCGATCGCCAACAGCATCGGCAGCCTGCGCTTCCTCGGCACCATGGATTGGCAGGAATTCGTCGAAACCATGAGCGTGGTCGAGCAGACCCTGCGTGGCGATCCGGCCGGCACCTACCCCGCCATGGATTTCGCCACCCGCGACCAATACCGCCACATGGTCGAGCGCATGGCGCGCTATGCGCCGGCCTCGGAAGCGGAGGTGGCGCAGCAAGCCGTGGGCCTGGCGCGCGCCCGCGCCGATGACCTCGACCCGCGTTTGCACCACGTCGGCTATTACCTGGTGGGCGATGGCGCCTTGCTGCTGGAGCGCCAGGTGGGCGTGCGCCTGCCGCCGCTGCGCTCGCTCAAGCGCACGCTGCGGGCGGCGCCGTTGCTGTCCTACCTGGGCGCGATCGGCGCGTTGTCGGTGATCGCCACTGCCCTGATGCTGGAACGGGCCTGGCGCGACGGCGTGGCGCCGTGGGCGCTGGCGGTGCTGGCCATCCTCGGCCTGATGGGCAGCAGCCAGCTGGCGCAGGCCCTGGTCAACTGGGCCGCCACCCTGTTCGTGGAGCCGCGCCCGTTGCCGCGCATGGACTTCCGCCACGGCATCCCGCCCGATGCGCGCACCATGGTGGCGGTGCCCAGCTTGCTGTTCAGCCGCGAGAATGTCGACGAACTGTGCGAGCAGCTGGAAGTGCGCTACCTGGCCAACCGCGACCCGCAGTTGCGCTTTTGCCTGCTGACCGACCTGGCCGACGCGGCGGAGGAAACCCTGCCGGGCGATGCCGCCCTGACCGAGCGCGCCGCCGCCAATATCGCGCGCCTGAACCTGAAATACACGGAGCCGGGCGCGCCGGCGCCTTTCCTGCTGCTGCACCGGCCGCGGCGCTGGAATGCCGCGCAGCGCGCCTGGATGGGCGAAGAGCGCAAGCGCGGCAAGCTGTCCGACTTGAACCGCTTCCTGCGCGGCGGCGCACGGGACGCGTTTTCCCTGATCGTGGGCGAGGTCGACGACCTGGCGGCCTTCAAGTACGTGATCACGCTCGACAGCGACACCCAGTTGCCGCGCGACGCGGCGCGCCAGTTCGTCGCCACCATGTGCCACCCCTTGAACCTGCCGCGCATCGACCCGCGTCTGCGGCGCGTGGTGGCCGGCTACGGCATCCTGCAGCCGCGGGTGGCGGTCAGCCTGCCGAGCGAAGATGCGTCGCGCTACGAAAAGCTGTGCGGCGGCGAGCCGGGCATCGACCCCTACACGCGCAGCGTGTCCGACGTGTACCAGGACGTGTTTGCCGAAGGCTCGTTCGTCGGCAAGGGCATTTACGATGTCGACGTGTTCGAAGCGGTGCTGGGCGACCGTTTCCCGCGCAACCGCATCCTCAGCCACGATTTGCTGGAAGGCTGCTACCTGCGCGCCGGCCTGCTGAGCGACGCGCAACTGTATGAGCATTACCCGGCACGTTACCGGGAAGACGTGGGCCGCCGCCAGCGCTGGATCCGTGGCGACTGGCAACTGCTGGCCTGGCTGCGGCGGCGCGTGCCGCTGCCGGGTGGCAAGCGCGAAGCCAACCCCTTGTCGACGCTGTCGCGCTGGAAGCTGTTCGACAACCTGCGCCGCAGCCTGGTGGCGCCGGTCCTGACGCTGTCGCTGCTGATGGCCTTTGCCTTCCTGCCCCATCCCTGGTTCTGGGCCGGCGCCGTGCTGGCGATCCTGTTCCTGCCGCCGCTGGTGAGCGCCGTGTACGACGTGCTGCGCAAGCCCGACGACACGCTGTGGGGCCAGCACGTGCCGGCCTCGCTGCGGCGCAGTGGCATGCAGGCCGCGCATGCGCTGCTGACGCTGGTGTTCCTGCCGTACGAAGCCTACGTCAGCCTGGATGCCATCGTGCGCACCGGCTGGCGCTTGCTGGTGTCGCGCCGGCGCCTGCTGGAATGGCGCGCGTCGGCCTTGTCGCGCACCGGCACCAGCCTGGCCAGCAATTGGCGCACGATGTGGATTTCGCCGGCGCTGGCGCTGGCCGCGGGCGCCGGTTTGGCCGTGCTGCGCCCGCCCGCCTTGGGCGCGGCGCTGGTGTTCCTGGCCGCCTGGTGCGCGGCGCCGGTGCTGGCCTGGTGGATCAGCCTGCCCATCGCCCGCGTGCCCAAGGCGCTGAAAGAGGAGCAGCACCTGTTCCTGCACAAGCTCGCGCGCAAGACCTGGCTGTGGTTCGAAACCTTCGTCGGGCCGGAAGACAACTGGCTGCCGCCGGACAATATGCAGGAGCAGCCGACCCAGGTCGTGGCGCACCGCACTTCGCCCACCAATATGGGCCTGGCGCTGCTGGCCAACCTGACGGCCTACGACTTCGGCTACATCACCGGCGCCCAGCTGGCGGCGCGCACCGCCAGCACGCTGGACAGCATGGCCCAGCTGGAGCGCTACCAGGGCCACTTCTACAACTGGTACGACACCCAGTCGATGCAGCCGCTGCATCCGGTCTATATCTCCACCGTCGACAGCGGCAACCTGGCCGGCCACCTGCTCACGCTGCAAGCCGGCCTGGTGGGCGTGGCCGACCTGCCGATCGTGCACCCGAACCTGGCGCAAGGCTTGGCCACCACCTTCGCCCTGCTGCGCGAAGCCGCTGCCGCGGCGGGCGGGGTGGCGCCCGACAGCCTGGCCGCGCTGGAGGCGGCGCTGGCGCCGCCGCCGCCGGGCGTGCCGGCCAGCCTGCGCCAGCAGCGCGCCTGGCTGCTGCGCGCCGGCGACGGCTGCGAACAATTCCTGCGCCAGACTACGGTGCCGCTGGAGCCCCAGCTGGCGCTGTGGGCGGGCGCGCTGCAGGCGCAGTGCCGCGCCGCGCTGGACGAACTGGACGCCTTCGCGCCCTGGATCACGGCGCAAACGGAAGCGCAATACGACAGCACGCTCGACCGCATGCCCACGCTGCGCGAACTGGCCGGCTGGCCGTTGCCGGGCGCCACCCTGAGCGACCTGGCGCCGGACGAGCGCGCGCGCCAGCAGCAGGTGGCCGCGCTGGTGGAGCAGGGCGCCGCGCGCGCCCGCGAACGGCTCGATACCCTGAACCGCCTGTCGCACCAGGCCAACGCCTTCGCCCAGGTCGACTATGGCTTCCTGTTCAACCCGACCACCAAGCTCTTGGCCATCGGCTACAACCTGAGCGAGCGCCGGCTCGACGCCAGCTGCTACGATTTGCTCGCTTCCGAAGTGCGCCTGGCCAGCTTCGTCGCCATCGCGCAGGGCCAGTTGCCGCAGGAGCACTGGTTCGCCATGGGGCGCCAGCTGTGCATCGTGCACGGCCAGCCGGTGCTGCTGTCGTGGAGCGGCTCGATGTTCGAATACCTGATGCCGCTGCTGGTGATGCCGACCTACCCGAGCACCTTGCTGGACCAGACTTACCAATCGGTGGTGGCGGCGCAGGTGGAGTACGCGAAACAGCGCAATGTGCCGTGGGGGATTTCGGAGTCCGGCTACAACACCACCGACGCTGCCCTGAACTACCAGTACCGCGCCTTCGGCGTGCCGGGCATCGGCTTGAAGCGCGGCCTGGCGGAAGACCTGGTGGTCGCGCCTTACGCCACCATGCTGGGCCTGATGGTCGACCCGGATGCGGCCTGCGCCAACCTGCAAAAGATGGCGGGCATGGGCTTCATGGGGCGCTACGGCTTCTACGAGGCGATCGATTACACGGCGGCGCGCCTGCCGCGCGGCCAGCAGTACGCCATCATCAAGTCCTTCATGGTGCACCACCAGGGCATGGGTTTGCTGGCCCTGAACTACGTGCTGAACGACCGTCCGATGCAGCGCCGTTTCGAATCGGACCCGCTGCTGCAATCGGCGCTGCTGGTGCTGCAGGAACGCAGCCCGCGCATCGGCGCCTTCCACTCGGCCAGCGCCGAGCAGGCGTCGGTGCGCAGCGCCGTGCCGGAGCAGGCGGCGCCGATGCGCATCATGGCCCAGCACTCGCCGCAGGTGCCGGAAACCCAGCTGCTGTCCAACGGCCGCTACCACGTGATGGTGAGCAGCGCCGGCGGCAGCTACAGCCGCTGGAACAACCTGGCCGTCACGCGCTGGCGCGAAGACAGCACGCGCGACAACTGGGGCCACTTCTGCTACGTGCAGGACGTGGACGATGGCGCGCTGTGGTCCACCACCTACCAGCCCACGCTGGCCGAACCGCAGCGACTGGAAGTGATCTTCTCGGAAGGGCGGGCCGAATTCCGCCGCAGCGACCATGAGATCGAGCTGTACACGGAAATCGTGGTGTCGCCGGAAGACGATATCGAAATGCGCCGCACGCGCATCACCAATCATTCCGAGCGCCGCCGCATCGTCGAGATCACCAGCTTTGCCGAAGTGGTGATGGCGCCGCCGCCGGCCGACGCCGCGCACCAGGCGTTCAGCAAGCTGTTCGTGCAGACCGAGATCGTGGCGGACGAGAGTGCGATCCTGTGCACGCGCCGCCCGCGCGGCAAGGGCGAGCAGACGCCCTACCTGCTGCACGTGATGACGGTGCACGACGCGCAGGTGCAGCAAGTGTCCTACGAAACCGACCGCGCGCGCTTCATCGGCCGCGGCAACACGGCGCAGGCGCCGCAAGCCATGCAGGAGCCGGGGCCGCTGTCGGGCAGCCAGGGTTCGGTGCTCGATCCCGTGGTGGCGATCCGCTACCGCATCGCGCTGGAGCCCGGCCAGGTGTCGGTGATCGACGTGGTGACCGGCATGACCGACACGCGCGACGCGGCGCAGTACCTGATCGACAAATACCAGGACCGCCACATGGCCGACCGCGTCTTCGAACTGGCCTGGACCCACAGCCAGGTGGTGCTGCGCCAGTTGAATGCCAGCGAGGCCGAGGCGCAGCTGTACGCGCGCCTGGCCAACCACGTGATCTACCCGAACGCGGCCCTGCGCGCCGACGCCGGTATCCTGGTGCGCAACCAGCGCGGCCAGTCCGGCCTGTGGGCCTACGCCATTTCCGGCGACCTGCCCATCGTGCTGATGGAGATCCGCGACGCGGCCAACATCGAGCTGGCGCGCCAGCTGGTGCAGGCGCACGCCTACTGGCGCCTGAAAGGCCTGGTGGTGGACCTGGTGATCTGGTATGAAGACCGTTCCGGCTACCGCCAGGCGCTGCACGACCAGATCATGGGCCTGATCGCCTCGGGCCTGGATGCGCACAGCATCGACCGCCCGGGCGGCATCTTCGTGCGGCCGACCGAAAGCATTGCGCCGGAAGACCGCGTGCTGCTGCAGACGGTGGCGCGCGCCGTCCTCAGCGACGAGCGCGGCACGCTGGCCGACCAGTTGAAGCGCGGCGTGGCGCCTTCGCTGCGCATGCCGCCGCTGTTGCCCGAACCGCGCGCCGAGGCGGCCGAACGCGAACGCGGCGAGGCCGCCGGCGTGCCCCTGCCGGACGACCTGATCCTGGCCAACGGCCTGGGCGGCTTCACCCCGGACGGCAAGGAATACGTGATCGCCACCGGCGCCGGCCGGCGCACCCCGCTGCCGTGGTCGAACGTGCTGGCCAACCCGCAATTTGGCAGCGTCGTATCGGAAAGCGGGCAAGCCTACACCTGGCAGGAGAATGCGCACGAATTCCGCCTCACGCCATGGCATAACGACCCGGTCTCGGACCTGAGCGGCGAAGCGTTCTACCTGCGCGACGAGCAGAGCGGCCGCTTCTGGTCGCCCTGCGCCTTGCCGGCGCCGGGCGCCGGCAGCTACCTGACGCGCCATGGCTTCGGCTACTCCAGCTTCGAGTATGCCGAGGCGGGCATCGGCAGCCGCATGACCACCTTCGTGGCGCTGGACGCGCCGGTGCGCTACACGGTGATCCGCGTGCGCAACGATTCCGACGTGGTGCGCAAGCTGTCGGTGACGGGCTACGTCGAATGGGTGCTGGGCGACATGCGCGCCAAGTCCGGCATGCACATCGTGACCGAAATCGACCCTGTGACCGGGGCGCTGTTCGCGCGCAACGCCTACAACACCGAATTCTCCGGCCGCGTGGCCTTCTTCAATGCCGACGCCGCGGTGCGCACGGTGACCTGCGACCGGACGGAGTTCATCGGCCGCAACGGCAGCCTGGCGCGGCCGGCGGCGCTGCGCCGGGTGCGCCTGTCCGGCAAGGCCGGCGCCGGGCTGGACGCCTGCGCGGCGATCCAGGCACCGTTCGAGCTGCAGCCTGGCCAGGAGCGCGAAATCGTGTTCGTGCTGGGCATGGGCGGGCGCCGCAACGCCGACGCCACCAATATCGTGCAGCGGCATGGCGGGCGCGGCGCGGCGCTGCAGGCGCTGGCCGACGTGCATGCGCACTGGGAACAGGTGCTGGGCGCGGTGCAGGTGGAGACGCCGGAGCCGGAGCTCGACGTGCTGGTCAACGGCTGGCTGATGTACCAGACCATCGCTTGCCGCATGTGGGCGCGCAGCGGCTACTACCAGAGCGGCGGCGCGTTCGGCTTCCGCGACCAGCTGCAGGATGCGATGGCGATGGTGCACACCCGGCCCGACATCCTGCGCGAGCACCTGGTGCTGTGCGCGGCCCACCAGTTCGTGGAAGGCGACGTGCAGCACTGGTGGCACCCGCCCTCCGACCGCGGGGTGCGCACGCACTGCTCGGACGACTACCTGTGGCTGCCGCTGGCGGTCTGGCGCTACGTGGACAGTACCGGCGACCTGTCGGTGCTCAACGAACAGGCACATTACCTGGAAGGCCGGCCGGTGCAGCCGGAAGAGGATTCCTACTACGACATGCCGAGCCGCTCGGCCCATGCCGGCGACCTGTACGAGCATTGCTTGCGCGCCATCCGCAACGGCTTGCGTTTCGGCGCCCATGGCTTGCCGCTGATCGGCTCCTGCGACTGGAACGATGGCATGGACAAGGTGGGCGAGTACGGCAAGGGCGAGAGCGTGTGGCTGGCCTGGTTCCTGATCGAGGTGCTGCAGCGCTTCGCCGAAGTGGCCGAGCGGCGTGACGACGCCGCCTTCGCCGACGAATGCCGCACGCAAGCGAAGACGCTGGCCGCCAATATCGAAGCCAATGCCTGGGATGGCCAGTGGTATCGCCGCGCCTACTTCGATGACGGCACGCCGCTCGGTTCGGCGCAGAACGCGGAATGCCAGATCGACTCGATTTCACAAAGCTGGGGCGTGCTGACCGGCGCCGCCGACCCGGCGCGCGCGGCAGGCGCGATGGCGCAGGTGGATGCGCGCCTGGTGCGGCGCGACTTCGGCCTGATCCAGCTGCTCGACCCGCCGTTCGACAAGGCCGACCTCAACCCCGGCTACATCCGCGGCTATGTGCCGGGCGTGCGCGAGAACGGCGGCCAGTACACCCACGCCGCGATCTGGACCGTGATGGCGTTCGCCCGCCTGGGCGACGTCGAGCGCGCCTGGGACCTGATGCGCATGATCAACCCGGTGCGCCATGGTTCCAGTCCCGAGGCGTGTGCGCGCTACAAGGTCGAGCCCTATGTGGTGACGGCCGACGTCTACGCCGTCGAACCGCACGTCGGCCGCGGCGGCTGGAGCTGGTACACCGGCTCGTCGGGCTGGATGTACCGCCTGCTGCTCGAATCGCTGCTGGGCTTGACGCGCCAGGCCGACAAGCTGCTGCTGGCGCCGCGCCTGCCGGCCGCCTGGCCCGGCTTCACGCTGCGCTACCGCCACGGCAGCAGCAGCTACATCCTGCGCGTGAGCCGCGGCGACGCCAGCGCATCGCCCACCGAAATCGCGCTGGCCGACGACGGCAACACCTACGAGATCGACATCAAGGTTTAATTTGAAAGTCGGGGTCAGCTCTGGCAACCGGACAAAAGGCGCACATCCGTGCGCCTTT
>CAMLRG010000215.1 GCA_946482335.1 uncultured Duganella sp.
GACATTTGCGCAGCAAATGTCCGGTTGCCAGAGCTGACCCCGACTTTTATCGTGTTAGGCGGTACAGCAGCACCGCGGTGCGCACCGCGCCCTGCTCGATCGAGCGCACATCCAGATCCTCGCCCGGCGCATGGGCGCCCTTGCCGGTGGCGCCCAGGCCATCCAGACTGTCGACATACGGCGCGACGAATTGCACGTCGCCGGCGCCGCGCAAACCCGGCGGCAAGGCGGCAATCGGGCCCAGGCCGGCATCGGCGCTGGCTTTCGAATACAGCTCCAGCACTTTCAGATTACCGGCCGTGGGCGCCATCGGCGGATAGCCGTCGCGGAAGCTGATCGTGGCGCTGGTGCCCGGCAGGCTTTGCGCCACAATGGCGCGCATGCGGGCACGGGCCTGTTCGCCCTGCTCCGGCGTCAGGAAGCGCAGGTCGCCTTTCACCACGGCGCTGTTGGCAATCACATTGCTCTTGCCGAAGGCGCTGCCCTTGGCGCTCACGTCGTCGTAAGCGACTTCGGTGCCGCCCAGGATCACGCCGGGGTTGTAGGTCAGGTTGGGCTCCTGCAATTGCTGGCGGAAGGCGTCCAGGATGCGTGCCGTCTCGTACACCGCGCCATAGCCCGCCGTGGCGTTGAAGATGCCGGAGGAGTGGCCTTGCTTGCCCTTCACCTCCAGCTGCCATGAGGTCGACGAGCGGCGGCCGATGGTGCCGGTAGCCTTGCCCTGCTCGTCCAGCACCGTGCCCTCGAAGGCCAGCGCGACGTCGCTGCGCTTGGCCAGGTTGACCATGTCGCGGCGCGAGATCTCTTTCGGCTCGCCGGCATTCTCTTCGTCGCCGGTGAAGATCACACTGATGGTGGTGTTGTCCAGCGCGCCGGCGGCGTGCAGCGCGCGCAGCGCTTCGATGATGATGACGTCGCCACCCTTCATGTCGTTGACGCCCTGGCCGCGCGCGCGGTCGCCCTCTCGCTGCCAGCGCTGCATCGGCGCATCGGCTTCGAATACGGTGTCGAGGTGGCCGATCAGCAGCACACGCTTGCCTTGCTTGCCTTCGCGGGTTGCGACCAGGTGGCCGGCGCGCCGCATTTCCTTCGGCATGTCGACCCATTGCGTCCTGAACCCGAGCTTGTCGAATTCGGCGCGGAACAGCTTGCCCACGTCGCGCACGCCCTGATGGTTCATGGTGCCGCTGTTGATGTTGACCGATTTTTCCAGCAGCTCCAGTGCTTTCGGCGCATTGGCCTTGACCAGGGCGACGATGCGTTCTTCTTCCGGCGACAGCGATTGCGCCGCGGCGCCTCCCATCAATCCAGCGGCAAGCAGCGAAACGAACAGGCGGGTCAAGCGCATTTCTGGCATCCTCCTAAAAAGTGTGTCCGCAACTTTACTACGGAATACTCAAATGAACATCCGTGTCGGCATTGGCGGCTGGGATTTTCCGCCTTGGCGCGAAACCTTCTATCCGCCCGAAGTCCCGCTCAAGCGCGCGCTCGAATACGCGAGCAGCGTGCTGACCAGCATCGAAATCAACGGCACCTTCTACCGCAACGCCAAGCCCGAACACTTTGCCGACTGGGCGGCGCGCACGCCGGACGGCTTCGTCTTCGCGCTGAAGGCGTCGCGCTACGCCACCAACCGCAAGGTGCTGGGCGAGGCGGGCGAGTCGATCCAGCGCTTCATGGACAGCGGCCTGGCGGAGCTGGGCGACAAGCTCGGCCCCATCCTGTGGCAATTGGCCGCCACCAAGCGCTTTGATCCGGACGACCTGGAAGCCTTCTTCAAGCTGCTGCCGAAGAAGCTGGGCAAACGCAAGCTGCGCCATGTGCTGGATGCCCGCCACGAGAGCTTCATGTGCCAGGAATACCTGGCGCTGGCGCGCAAGCATCGGGTGGCGACCGTGATCACGGACTCGCCGAAATTCCCCAACTTCACGGAAGTCACCGGCGACTTCGTCTATGCCCGGCTGATGGATGCGCGCAGCGAGGTGGCCACCGGCTACACGCGGCCGGCGTTGAAGAAATGGGCGGCGCAGGCGCGGGAATGGACGGACGGCGGCAAGCGCGACGTCTTCGTCTATTTCATCAACGGCGCCAAGGAGCGCGCGCCGGCGGCGGCGCAGCAATTGCTGAAGAACTTCGGCTAGTCGCCGAACGCCACCACATGTTCGGCCGCCAGCACGATGCCGATGCGCTCGCCCAGCGCGTGGTTATGGTGGCTGGGCACCAGCGACAGCACCTGCGCGCCGCTGGCCAGGCGCAGCGTGTACAGGAACTCGGCGCCGCGGAACGCCTTGGCCACCACCTCGGCCTGCAGGGTGCTGGCGTCGTCGTGCAGCACGTCGTCCGGCCGCAGCAGCACCTGGACCCGCTGCCCCGGCGCGCCGGCCGCCCCCAGTGCGGGCAGGCAGCCCAGCTCGATCCGGATGCGCCCGTCGCCCTGCACTTCGCCCGGCAGGAACACGCCCTGCCCGACAAAGTCGGCCACGAAGCGGCTGGCGGGGCGGTGGTACAGGTTGTAGGGGGTGTCCCATTGCTGGATGCGCCCCTCGTCCATCACCCCGACCTGGTCGGCAAAGGCAAAGGCTTCGTTCTGGTCATGCGTCACCAGGATCGCGCTCACGCCCTCGGCGCGCAGGATGCTGCGCACTTCCAGCGCCAGGCGCTCGCGCAGGTCGACATCGAGGTTGGAAAAGGGCTCGTCCAGCAAGAGCATGCGGGGGCGCGGCGCCAGCGCTCGCGCCAGGGCGACGCGCTGCTGCTGTCCGCCGGACAGCTCGTGCGGATAGCGCCCGCCCTGTCCGGCCAGGCCCACCGTCGCGAGCAGGGAAGCGACGCGCGCCGGCCGTTCGCCGCGCCCCAGGCCGAAACCGATATTCTCGGCCACGCTCAAATGGGGAAACAGCGCGTAATCCTGGAACACCATGCCGATGCGGCGCTTTTCGGGCGGCACGTGCAGTCCGGGCCGCGCAACGATTTCGCCCGCCAGCGCGATGCTGCCCTCCGCCACCGGCTCGAAGCCGGCGATGCAGCGCAGCACCGTGGTCTTGCCGCAGCCCGATGGGCCGAGCAGGCAGGCGATGCTGCCCGGCGCCAGTTGCAGCGACAGGCGGTCCACCACCTTGTGGCTGCCGAATGCGAAAGAGATGTGCTGCAAGTCGAGAATTGGCATAGCCCGCAATTATAATTCCCCTTTTTACCCAGGAGTTACCTTGTCCGCCATATCCGCCCACCTGAGCTGGCGCTCGTTCAAGGCGCAACCCGCCATCGTGTGGTGGGCGCTGGCCGTGGCCGTACTGGTGGCGCTGCCGATCGCCAGCGTGATGGGCCACCTGCTGGCGGGCGAAGGCGGCGAGACCTGGTCGCACCTGGCCGGCACGGTGCTGGCCGGCTACATCGGCAACACGCTGCGCCTGTGCGCCGGTGTGGCGCTCGGCACGGTCTTGATCGGCACCGGGGCGGCCTGGCTGGTCACCATGTACCATTTCCCCGGCCGCCGGGTGTTCGAATGGGCCCTGGTGCTGCCGCTGGCGGTGCCGGCCTACGTCATGGCCTATACCTATACCGACCTGCTGCAGTTCACCGGTCCGATGCAAAGCTGGCTGCGGGCGGCGACTGGCTGGCAAGGCGGCGAATACTGGTTTCCCGACGTGCGCACCGTGGGCGGGGCGGTGCTGATGTTCGTCTTCGTGCTCTACCCTTATGTCTACCTGTTGGCGCGCACCGCCTTCCTGGAGCGTGCGGCCGGTGTGCTGGAAGCGGGCCGCTCCCTGGGGCTGGGGCCATGGGCCAACTTCCTGCGCGTGTCGCTGCCACTGGCACGCCCTGCCATCGCCACCGGCGCGGCACTGGCCCTGATGGAGACGCTGGCCGATTACGGCGCGGTGTCCTATTTTGGCGTGCATACCTTCACCACCGGAATCTACCGCGCCTGGTTCTCGCTGGGCGACCGGGTGGCAGCCTCGCAATTGTCGGCCAGCCTGCTCGGCTTCGTCGCCCTGGTGCTGCTGCTGGAATACCTGGGGCGCGGCAGGGCGCGCTTCCACAATACCGGCCGCCGGCCGGCGCCAAGCGTTCAGCGCCTGCGCGGCGCGCCTGCCTGGATGGCCAGCCTGGCCTGCCTGCTGCCGCTGGCGTTCGGCTTCCTGCTGCCCGGCGGGGTATTGCTGCACATGGCGCTCACCAGCGGCGACGCCCAGTTCGGGCCGCGCTTTGTGGAACTGGCGCGCAACAGCTTCGTGCTGGCGGCGCTGACGGCCGGCTGCGCCGTGCTGCTGGCGGTGCTGCTGGCCTATGCGGGGCGCCTGTCGGCCCATCCCCTGCTGCGGCTGGCCAGCGGCACGGTCGCGCTGGGGTATGCGGTGCCGGGCTCGGTGATCGCGGTCGGGGTGCTGGTGCCGTTGGCCTGGCTGGACAACCGGCTGGCGCAAGCCGTCGCGGCCATCACCGGCAGCAACCCCGGTTTGCTGCTGACGGGCGGCATCGCGGCCCTGGTGTACGCCTACCTGGTGCGCTTCCAGACCGTGTCGCTGCGCACCGTACAGGCCAGCCTGGGCAAGATCACGCTGAACATGGATGAAGCGGCGCGCTCGCTGGGCCGCTCGCAACTGGGCGTGCTGCGCCGGGTGCACCTGCCGCTGATGCGCGGCAGCCTGCTGACGGCGGCGCTGCTGGTGTTTGTCGACGTGATGAAGGAATTGCCGGCCACGCTGGTCATGCGGCCGTTCAATTTCGATACGCTGGCCACCCAGGCCTATACGCTGGCGGCCGATGAACGCCTCACCGAAGCGTCCACCGCCGCCCTGGCCATCGTGGCCGTCGGCGTGCTGCCGCTGATTGTCCTGTCGCGGCAGATCCGCCTGGGCAGTGCTTACTGCCAGCCGGCGCGGTCGTAAATTTTCTGCACCGCGGCCTGGTGCCTGGCCAGCTTGTCGACGCCGATGCCGTCCTGTTTGAAGCTGCCCAGCTTGGCCAGCGCCGGATTGGTGGTCTTCACGCCCGCCACCACCGGCCACTCGTTGTTACCGTCGGCGAAGTAGACCTGGGCGGTGTCGGATGCCAGGTATTCCAGGAACTTGACCGCCGCATCCTTGTTGGGCGCCGTTTTCAGCATGCCCGCACCGGAGATGTTGACGTGGGTGCCTTCGCCCTTCTGGTTCGGCCATACCACGCTGACCGATTCCATCACCTTCTTGTCTTCCGGCTTTTCCGAACGCATCAGGCGCGCCACATAATAGGAATTGACCAGGGCCACGCCGCATTCGCCGGCGCCCACCGCCTTGATCTGGTCGGTGTCGCCGCCTTTCGGTGCGCGCGCGAAGTTGGCCACCAAGCCCTTGGCCCAGTCGAACACTTTCTGTTCGCCGCCGCGCTCGTACATGGCCGCCCCCAGCGACAGGTTGTAAGGGTGGGCGCCGGAACGCACGCAGACCTTGCCCTTCAGGCGCGGATTGGCCAGGTCTTCATAGTTCTGCACATCGGCCGCGTTGACGCTCTTGTTGTGCACGATGACGCGGGCGCGGGTGGAGAAGGCGTACCAGTCTTTGGTGCGCAGGTTGGCCGGCACGCGCGCATTCAGCACCGCCGACTGTACCGGCGCGAACAGCTGCAATTCGTCGGCCTTGGCCAGGCGCGCCGCATCCACCGTCAGCAGCACGTCGGCCGGGCTGTTGGCGCCCTCGTTCTTGATGCGCTCCAGCAGCTCGTTTTCGCCCGCCTCGATGCGGTTGATCTTGATGCCGGTCTGCTTGGTGAAGTTGTCGTACAGCGCCTGGTCGGTCTGGTAGTGGCGCGCCGAATACAGGTTCAGCACTTGCGCCTGGGCGGCGCCGGCGGCCAGGGTGGCCGCGACCAGGGCGGCGGTTTGCAGCAGCTTCATGGGGAGATTCTCCAACGATGGGATAAAACCAGATGCTAGCAAACAACCAACACCAAATGCAAACGATTCTCATTTTGCCAGGCACGCCGTAAGCGGTGCGTAAGCGGCAATGCCAAGAATAGGCCCCATTGACGTCAATGGAGACCGGATGCAATCACTGTTGGAAGGCGCCGGGGTGGCCGGCCGCGCTGCGGCCTGGCGCACGCTGTTGCAGGCAACGGCGCTGTTGGCACTGGTCACTGCCGCAGGATGCGGCGGCGAGGCAACCGGCGGCGCCGCCCCTTCCCCCGCCGCCACCGGCAGCACCACAACCCAGCCAACGCCAGCGCCCTCCTATTGGAAGCCGGGCCTGGGCGACACCTGGCAATGGCAGCTGCGCGGCAACCTCAACACCGGCTACGCTGTGACGGTCTACGACATCGATCTGTTCGATACGCCGCCAGCGACCATCCAGGCCTTGCAGGCCGCGGGCAAGAAGGTGGTCTGCTATTTTTCCGCCGGCAGCTCGGAAAACTGGCGCGCGGACTTCCCGCGCTTCCAGGCCAGCGATATGGGCATCGCACTGGATGGCTGGCCCGGCGAGCGCTGGCTCGACACGCGCTCGGCCAATGTGCGCCAGGTCATGCAGGCCCGGCTGGAGCTTGCCGTGAGCAAAGGCTGCAATGGCGTCGAGCCCGATAACGTGGACGGCTATGCCAACCAGAGTGGCTTTGCGCTGTCCGCCGCCACGCAGCTGGACTTCAACCGCTTCCTGGCGGCGGAAGCGCATAAGCGGGGCCTGTCCATCGCGCTGAAAAACGACATCGACCAATTGTCCGAGCTGGCCGGCGACTTCGACTTCGCCGTCAACGAGCAATGCCATGCGTATGCCGAATGCGATGGTTACCAGGCCTTCATCGCCCGCGGCAAGCCGGTGCTGAACGTGGAATATGCAAGCAGCTACCGCAACAATCCCGCCGCACGCGCCGCGCTATGCGATGACGCCCGCAAACGCAGCTTCCATACGCTGGTGCTGCCGCTGGAGCTGGACGACAGTTTCCGCTTCAGTTGCGGTTAGCGCACGCCGTCGAACCACGCCAGCGCAGCCGCCCACAATGGTTCGGCATGCTGGCGGAAGTAGCCCATGTGTCCAAGCTTGCCCAGGCTGCCGGCGGCCGGGTCGACGTCGATGCCATGCCAGGGCGCGTTGCGGTAGCCAGACATCAGCGCATCGCGCGACCGTGGCGGCGCCCACAGGTCGTCGGTCGCGTTCACCGCCAGGATCGGCGTGCGCACGGTGGCGAAGCCCGCGGCAATCTCCGGCACTTTCGGGTCGTCCAGGAAGTAACGCGGGAAGCTGCACCAATGCTTCCATTGGCGATAGACGCCCAGCGGCAAATCTTCGCCCATGCCCAGCTTGCTCCAGGCCAGGCTGCCTTTCCAGCGCGTGACGATGGGGCCCACGACGTGCCACATGGCCAGCACGCGCAAGCGTTCCAGGCGCGGCATCCAGCCGTGCCAGCCGGCGCCGACGCCGAACAGGTAGACGCCGGCGATGCGCGCGTGGTTCGGCACCAGGCCGAGGGCGTGCCCGCCGTATGAATGGCCCACCATGTACAGCGGTGTGCTGTCGGCCGGCGCAAAGTAGTCGATCACGGCGCGCAAGTCCAGGTGGGCCCAATCGAGGAAACTGGCTTCGAAGCCGCGCAACGATTTGGGTGCCGAGCCGCCCACGCCGCGGTAGTCGAAAGTCAGCACAGTATAGCCCTGCCCTGCCGCGAATTCGGCGAAGCGGCGGTAGAAACCCTGGGGCACGCCGGTGGCGCCGGCCACCAGCAGGCGCGCCTTTTCCGGGCCGCGGGCGCGGTAGCACATGGCAGCCAGCGGGTAACCGTCGGCGGCGCGCAACTCGAGTTTTTCCGCCAGCAGCAAGGCGGCGGGATGCATATTGCTCATGTCTTTTTCTCCACTTTCAGCATTGGCAGCAGCGCATCCATGGTTTGAACCATCGGCGCGGTGTCGCCCGCTACGCGGGCTTGCAGCAAGCCGCCTTCGTAGGCGGCCAGGATCAGGGCGGCCAGTCCTTCCGCGCGGTGGCGCTCGTGGCCGGCGCGCACCAGGGCTTCAGTCATGCGGCTGCGCAGCGTGGCAAAGCCGCTTGCCAGGGCGCTGCGGATGTCGACGTCGTCCGCGGTCGATTCCAATGCCACGGCGGCCAGCGGGCACCCCAACTCGAATTCGCTGTCGTCCAGGCCGCGCAGGGCGCGCAGGATCCAGGCTTGCAAGGCGGCGACGACGTCCGGCTCGCGCTCCATATAAGTGTCGAGCTTGTGGCAGAGGAAGCTGATGGTGGCTTCGATGGCGGCCACCGCCAGCTGGTCTTTGCCGCCGGGGAAATGGTGGTACAGCACGCCTTTCGGCGCCTTGGCCGTGGCCAGGATGTCGCTCAGGCCGGCGCCGTGCAGGCCGCGGTGCTGCAGGGTGGTGATCATGGCGTTGATCAGGCGTTCGCGGGTGGTCAGGGTGTGCGTGCTCATGCCTGCGACTCTATAGACCGGTCGGTCTAGTGTCAAGCGAAACCTTTTGACCCGCCTTACCGGTTTTCGGCCGCCGCCAGGGATGCCAACTCTGCTTGCTCACTGGTAAAATACCTCTTTGGGCGACAGCCTAGCTTTCGAGAATTGCAAATGAGCCAACATTTTTCCGGCAGCCTGTTCATGGTTGCTGCACCATCCGGTGCCGGTAAATCGACGCTGGTCAATGCCCTGCTGGCGCAGGAACCAGCCATCAAGCTGTCGATCTCGACCACCACGCGCCAGCCGCGTCCCGGCGAGCAGAATGGCCGCGAGTATTTCTTCACCACGGCCGAAGACTTCCTGAAGCGTGCCGAAGCCGGCGAATTCCTGGAGTGGGCCGAAGTGCACGGCAATTACTACGGCACTTCGCGCATCTTCGTGGAAGAGCAGATGAAGGCCGGCACCGACATCCTGCTGGAAATCGACTGGCAGGGCGCGCGCCAGGTCAAGAAGCAATTCCCGCAAGCGGCCGGCATTTTCATCCTGCCGCCCTCCTTCGCGGCGCTGGAAGAACGCTTGCACAAGCGCGGCCAGGATGAGGTCCACGTGATCAACCGCCGCCTGCTGGCGGCCGGCGGCGAAATCGCCCACGCGCCCGAGTTTGAGTATGTTATTATCAACGAAGAGTTCCCGGTCGCCTTGTCGGAGCTGAGCGCGATCGTCCGATCGGCCCGTTGCCGGTTCGCGCAACAAGCCGCCCG
>CAMLRG010000216.1 GCA_946482335.1 uncultured Duganella sp.
CGGCCGGCGCAGCCATGGCCGGCCCCGGCTTTGCGGCTGGCGGCTCGCTGGGCAACGTCTTCATCTTGCCCCAGATCAAGGAGCAGGCGCCGGCCGGCAGCCTGTCGCGCGCCGATGAGGGCACGATCGACCTGCTGTCGGCGGTGTTCGAAACCGTGCTCCGCGACCAGAGCATTTCGCCGGAAATCCGCGACCTGATCCGATTCCTGCAGATCCCGGTGCTGAAGGCGGCGCTGGTCGACAAGAATTTCTTCTTCCAGGAGGCGCACCCGGCGCGCCGCATGATCGACCTGCTGTCGCGCATGGGCTGGGAGCAGCACAAGGACCCGGACGATCCGCTGTACCAGGCCATGCAGCGCAGCGTGGAAAAGGTCAGCCAGGACCACAAGGAAGAACTGTCGGTCTTCACCGAGGCGGTGAACGAGCTGGAAGCGTCGATCAAGGCGGAGGAGGCCGCGGCCGCCGCCGCCATGGCCGAACCGATCGCCAAGGCGCTGAAGCAGGAAAAGATGTCGGTAGCCGCCAAGTCGGCCAAGGATGCGGTGGCCCTGCGCATCGGCACCGGCGAAGTGGTGGCGATCGTGGAAGCCTTCCTGGAAAACAAATGGGTATCGGTGCTGACCATCGCCTATAGCGTCGAGGATGAAAAGCCGGGCGCCGTCAACAACGCCACCCAGACCATGGACGACTTGATCTGGAGCGTGCGCCCCAAGATCACCCAGGACGAGCGCAGGAAACTGATTGGCAAGCTGCCAACCCTGCTGTCCACCCTGAACAAATGGCTGGACGTGATCAAGTGGCAGGACGCGGACCGCCTGCAATTCTTCGCCGAGCTGGCCGAATGCCACGCTTCCATCGTGCGCGCGCCGATCGAAATGTCGCCGGAGCGCCAGGTGGAGATCGCGATGGAGGTCGCGCAGAAGGACGCCGAGCGCCGCCTGCAGCTGCAAGCCAAGGTGGAGTCCGAAAGCAAGGAGGCGCCACCCCAGGACGATGACGCCAGCATCGAGGTGGACAGCATCAGGCGCGGCATGTGGCTGGAATTCGACCAGGAAGACGGTTCCCAGCGCAAGGTCAAGCTGGCCTGGATCAGTCCTCTGAAGACCTTGTACATCTTCTCCACCTCGTCGCGCCAGGAAGCGTTTTCGATCTCCGGCGAGGCGCTGGCGCAGCAGTTCCGCGATGGCACGGTGCGCCTGATCCGCACGGAAGGGGTGGTGGCGACGGCGCTTTCGGTGGCGATGGGCGGCGTGTCGGCCGTCAACGACGAGCACCACGATATGCCGGCCAACGGCACTTCCGCCTAATTCTTGCGCAGGGCGGCCAGCAAGCCGTCCGCCGCATCCTCGATGTAATCCAGCACCGTGTCGAAGCCGTTCGGGCCGCCGTAGTACGGGTCCGGCACCACTTTCGATCCCGAACGGGTGGCAAACTCCATGAACAGGCGCACCTTGTGCCGGTGCTCGGGCGGGCAGGCGCGCTGCAGGATTTCCAGGTTGTCTTCATCCATCGCCAGCACATAGTCGAAGCGCGCGAAATCTTCGGGCGCCACCTTGCGGGCGCGCTGGGGGCTCAGGTCATAGCCGCGCGCGGCGGCATGGCGGGTGGAGCGCGGGTCGGGGGCGTCGCCGATGTGGTAGGCATGCGTGCCGGCCGAATCGATGTGCAGGTCCAGCCCGGCGGCCGCGGCGCGGGCGCGGAACACGCCCTCGGCGGTCGGCGAGCGACAAATGTTGCCCATACACACGAAAAGGATGGCTGTCCTGGTCTTCATTTTATTCTTGCCCTACAGGGAAAATGGTATGATTAGCCACTTTTTTAACACGTCCCCGCGGGCGAAGTACAGATAAAACGTGCGTCTATCTTCCATCAAATTGTCGGGATTTAAGTCGTTCGTCGATCCCACCAATTTCCAGGTACCCGGCCAGCTGGTCGGCGTGGTTGGTCCAAACGGTTGCGGCAAGTCCAATATTATCGACGCTGTGCGCTGGGTGCTGGGTGAATCGAAGGCGTCCGAACTGCGCGGCGAGTCGATGCAGGACGTGATTTTCAACGGTTCCACCCACCGCAAACCGGCCGGCCGCGCATCGGTGGAGCTGGTGTTCGACAACCATGAGGGCAAGGCTTCCGGCCAATGGGGCCAGTACGCCGAGATCGCGGTCAAACGCACGCTGACGCGCGACGGCACGTCCACCTATTACATCAACGGCCAGCCGGTGCGCCGGCGCGACATCACCGATATCTTCCTGGGCACCGGCCTGGGGCCGCGGGCTTACGCGATCATCGGCCAAGGCATGATTTCGCGCATCATCGAGTCGCGCCCGGAAGAATTGCGCGTCTTCCTGGAAGAGGCGGCCGGCGTGTCGAAGTACAAGGAGCGCCGCCGCGAGACGGAAAACCGCCTGCACGATACGCGCGAAAACCTGCTGCGCGTGGAAGACATCCTGCGCGAACTGAATAACAACCTGGAAAAGCTGGAAGGCCAGGCCGCGGTGGCGACCAAGTTCCACCAGCTGCAATCGGACCAGGACGAGAAGCAAAAGCTGCTCTGGCTGCTGCGCAAGACCGAGGCCCAGAATGAACAGGCCCGGTATTTCCGCGAAATGGAGCAAGCCCAGAACGACCTGGAAGAGCAGACGGCCAAGTTGCGCAACGTGGAGCTGACGCTGGAGCAGATGCGCCAGGCGCACTTCGCGGTGGGCGACCGCCTGCACCAGGCCCAGGGCCACCTGTACCAGACCAATTCGGAAATCGGCAGCCTGGAAGCGCAGATCAAGTTCGTGATCGAATCGCGCACCCGGCTGCAGCAGCAGCTCGCCACCCTGACCGCGCAGCGCGACCAGTGGCAGCAGCAGGCGGAGGAGTATGGCGGCCAGGTCGCCGAAGCGGAAATCAACCTGGAAGAACTGTCGGCGCGCGTGGAAGAGGCGCGCATGCTGGCGGAGCAGAAGGCCGAATTGCTGCCGGTGCTGGAGCAGGAGTGGCGCGAGGCGCAGACGAAGAGCACGGAATCGCGCGCGCGCATCATGCAGGCGCAGCAGCAGCTGGAGCTGGAATCGGCGCACCAGCGCAACGCTTCCAACATCCTGGCCGGCCTGGCGACACGCAAGGAGCGCTTGCAGCAGGAGAAGGGCGGGCTGGCGATGCCCGATTCGTCGCACCTGTCGAACCTGAAGATGCAGCTGGAGGAAAAGCAGCAGTCGCTGGAAGAGCAGAACATGATGCTCGAGGAAGCGCTGGAGCGGCAGCCGAAGCTGGAGGACGAGCGCCAGGCGGCGCAGGCTGCGGTGCAGTCCGAGTCCGCCGCCACCCATCAGCTGGAAGCGCGCCTGAATGCGCTGCGCCAGCTGCAGGAGCGGGTGCAGACCGAGGGCAAGATCACGCCATGGCTGCAAAAGCATGAATTGAACGAGCTGCCGCGCCTGTGGCAGAAGCTGGACATCGAAGAGGGCTGGGAAACCGCGCTGGAAGCGGTGCTGCGCGAGCGCACCTCGGCGCTGCAAGTGTCCAATATCGAGTGGGCCAAGCACTTCTTCAGCGATGCGCCGCCGGCCAAGCTGGCGCTGTTCGCGCCTGCCGTCGCCGCGCCAGCGGGCGCACCCGGCAGCGTCGCGGCTGGCGCGGGCGGCGTCGCGCTGCGCCCGTTCCTCGACCTGCTGCGCCTGAACGACCCCGGCCTGCGCGGCGTGCTGCAAGACTGGCTGCACAACGTGTTCCTGGCCGACGACAACGCCAGCGCCTTCGCGGCGCGCGCCACCCTCCCGGCCGGCGGCTGCTTCGTGACCAAGCAAGGCCACATCATCACGCAGTCGTCCGTGCGTTTCTACGCGGCGGACGACGAACAGGCCGGCATGCTGGGCCGCCAGCACGAAATCGACAACATCACCAAGCAGCTGCGCGCGCAGTCGATGCTGGCCGAGGAAGCCCGCAGCCGCGCCGTGCGCGCCGATGCCGCCCTGGGCAACCACAGCCGCCTGCTGGGGGAGCTGCGCGCCAAGGTGCAAAGCCTGACCGCCAGCGTGCACACCCTGCAGCTGGAGGTGGTGAAGCTGTCCGAGATCGAAGCCCGCTTCAATCAGCGCAGCAACCAGATCGAAGCCGACCTGGCCGAAATCGCCGCGCAGGAAGAAGAGCAGATGCAGGTCAAGCTCGAATCGGAAGAAAAGTTCGAGCAGCTCGACATGGAACTCGGCAACCTGCAGGGCGAGCACGAAGACGGACAGACCGCTTTCATGCTCAAGGAGCAGCGCCTGGCCGACGCCCGCGAAGCCTTGCGCGAACTGGAACGCAAGGCGCAGGAAGCGGAATTCGCCGAAAAATCCGGCCGCAGCCGCATCGATGAGCTGCGCCGCAATATCGCCACCGCCACCGCCCAGGTGGCGCAGGTGACCGAAAGCCTGCGCGCCGGCCAGCTGGAGCTGGAAAGCCTGGAAGCGGGCACCGCCAACGAAGGCTTGCAGGACTTGCTGGACCGCCGCACGCAGCAGGAACGTGCGCTGGCCGATGCCCGCCATGAGCTGGACCAGATCACGCAGCAGTTGCGCCAGCACGAAGACGCCCGCATGCAGTCCGAACGCAGCCTGCAGCCGCAGCGCGACAAGATCACCGAGATGCAGCTGAAGGAGCAGGCCGCGCGCCTGAACCAGGAACAGTTCGCGCAGCAGCTGGCCGAAGTGCAGGCCGATGAAGCCGCGCTGGCCGAAAAACTGCATCCGGACATGAAGGCATCCTACCTGCAGGGCGAGGTGACGCGCCTGACCAATGCCATCGCCGCGCTGGGCGCGGTCAACCTGGCCGCGCTGGACGAACTGGCGACCGCTTCCGAACGCAAGAACTTCCTCGACGCGCAAAACCGCGACCTGACCGAAGCGATTGCCACGCTGGAAGACGCGATCACCAAGATCGACAAGGAAACCCGCGACCTGCTGCAGGATACCTTCGACAGGGTCAACCAGAGCTTCTCCGAGCTGTTCCCGATCCTGTTCGGCGGCGGCCAGGCCAAGCTGATCATGACGGGCGAAGAAATCCTCGACTCCGGGGTGCAGGTGATGGCCCAGCCGCCGGGCAAGAAGAACGCCACCATCCATTTGCTGTCCGGCGGCGAGAAAGCGCTGACCGCGACCGCCCTGGTGTTTTCGATGTTCCGCCTTAACCCGGCGCCATTCTGCCTGCTGGACGAGGTGGACGCGCCACTGGACGACGCCAACACCGAGCGCTTCTGCCGCATGGTGAAGCGCATGTCCGAACAGACCCAATTCCTCTTCATTTCGCACAACAAGATTGCGATGGAGATGGCCAATCAACTGATCGGTGTGACGATGCAGGAACAAGGTGTATCGCGCATCGTGGCGGTGGACATGGAATCCGCCGCAACCTTTGCTACAGAGGCTCAAGCCGCATGATTACTGATTTCCAACTGAGTTTGATTGCCGCCGGCGGCGTATTCGTCGTCGGCGTCATTAGCTACAACAAGTGGCAGGAATACAAACTGAAAAAGCGCGTCGAGCGCGCCTTCGACGGCCAGCATGACGATGTGCTGATGCGCAGCGACGATGGGGCCCGCGCCGAACCGACCTTCCATATGGACGACGTGCCGATGCCGGATGCCGGTTCGGGCGCCTACGCCGTGCCGGAACACGTCGGCGGCCACGTCGGCGACGTCGCCGCGCCAACCATCGCCCCGGACAGCGCGGCAGCGGCGCCGGTCCGCAGTGCCGATGCCGGCGTGCCGGCCGAAGAGCTGGCGACCTGCCTGGTCGACCCGCTGATCGATTGCCTGCTGCCGCTGGAACTGGAAGCGCCTGCGCGCGGCGACAAGCTGCTGCCGGCGCTGCAAAAGCTGCGCTTCGTCGGCAACAAGCCGGTTCACTTCATCGGCCTGGCCGTCAGCGGCGACTGGGAGCCGGTGCGCCATGGCGTGGTGTACACCAAACTGCAAGGCGGCGTGCAGCTGGCCAGCCGCAGCACCGCGCTGAACGAACTGGAATACTCGGAACTGGTGACCCGTTTGCGCAGCGTGGCCGACGAAATCGGCGCCGAGCCGCAAATCCCCGACATGATCGAAGTCATGCAGGACGCCAAGAACCTGCACCGTTTCGTCGCCAACCACGACGCCCAGCTGGGCGTCAACCTGGCGTCCAACGGCGCGCCGTGGAATATCGCGACCCTGCTGGGCGCCCTGGAAAAGCTGGGCTTCGACGTGCGTCCGGATGGCCGCTACGCGATGCCGGACGGGGAGGGCGGCTACCTGTTCTCGCTGTCGACCAACGTCACCCTGGCCGAGGAAACCACGTCGCGCCTGACGCTGCTGCTGGACGTGCCTTGCGTGGCGCCGGCGCGCGACGGCTTCGGCTCCATGATCGCCTGCGCCAAGAACCTGATGGCGCGCCTGGACGCAACCATCGTGGACGACGCCAACCAGCCGCTGGCCGACGAAACCCTGGCCAGCATTGCCGGCCAGGTGAAAGAGTTTTACGACGACATGGCAGCGTCGGATATCCCGGCCGGGTCCACCCGCGCGCTGCGCCTGTTCAGCTGATGCCACCGAGTAGCTGAACATGAGCAATACCGAACACGCAACACCCGCCGAACGCGCCGCCTGGCTGACGGCGGAGCTGAACCGCCACCTGCACGCCTACCATGTGCTCGATGCGCCGACCATCCCGGACGCCGAATACGACAAGCTGTTCATGGAGCTGCAGGCCATCGAAGCCGCCCATCCGGAACTGCAGGCGCCCGATTCGCCGACCCTGCGCGTCGGCGCGCCGCCGCTGGCCGAATTTGCGGCCGTGACGCATGCGGTGCCGATGCTGTCGCTGAACAACGGCTTCAACGAGGAAGACATCGAGAATTTCGACCGCCGCGTGCGCGAAGGGCTCGACGCGCTGCAGGTCGAATACGCCACCGAAGTGAAATTCGATGGCCTGGCCGTCAACCTGCGTTACGAGGATGGCGTTTTCGTGCAGGCCGCTACCCGCGGCGACGGCTATACGGGCGAGGACGTCACCGCCAATATCCGCACCATCAAGGGCATCCCGCTGCGCCTGAAGACCGATGCGCCGCCACCGGTGCTGGAAGTGCGCGGCGAGGTGCTGATGTTCAAGGCCGATTTCGCTGCCCTGAACGCGCGCCAGCGCGAGCTTGGCCAGAAGGAATTCGTCAATCCGCGCAACGCGGCGGCCGGCGCGCTGCGCCAGCTCGATTCGCGCATCACGGCGCAGCGCAAACTCAGTTTCTACGCTTACGGTATCGGCGAGCTGACCGGCGCCGAAATGCCGGCCACGCATAGCGCGCTGCTGGACTGGTATGCCGAACTGGGCTTGCCGGTCTGCGCCGAGCGCGACGTGGTGCACGGCAGGGATGGCTTGCTGGCCTATTACGAGCGCATCGGCAAAGCGCGCCCGTCGCTGCCTTACGAGATCGACGGCGTGGTGTACAAGACCAACCGCTTCGAAGACCAGCGCGTGCTGGGCTTCGTTTCGCGCGCGCCGCGTTTCGCGCTGGCGCACAAGTTCCCGGCCGAGGAGGCATTGACCACGGTGCAGGCCATCGAAGTGCAGGTGGGCCGCACCGGCGCCATCACGCCAGTGGCGCGCCTGGCGCCGGTCTTCGTGGGCGGCGTGACGGTTACCAACGCCACGCTGCACAACGAGGACGAAGTGCGCCGCAAGGATGTGCGCGTGGGCGACACCGTCATCGTGCGCCGCGCCGGCGACGTGATTCCCGAAGTGCTGTCCGTGGTGCTGGAGAAGCGGCCGTCGCCTGAACCGGCGATGTGGGCGCTGCCGGCGCAATGCCCGGTGTGCGGCTCCCATGTGGTGCGCGCGGCCGACGAGGCGGTGGCGCGCTGTTCCGGCGGCCTGTTCTGCTCGGCCCAGCGCAAGGAAGCGATCCGCCACTTCTGCGGCCGGCGCATGATGGATATCGAGGGCCTGGGCGACCGCTATATCGACAACCTGGTCGAGTGCAACCTGGTGCATGGCGTGGCGGACCTGTACCGCCTGACGCTGGACGACCTGCTGAAGATGAAGCGGCTGGCCGACGAGCGCGACGGCACCACGCCGGAAACCGTGGTGCAGGGCAAGGTCGCGACCAAGTGGGCGGAAAACCTGCTCGAGGCCATCGCGGCCAGCAAGCACCCGCCGCTGGAACGCCTGCTGTTCGCACTGGGCATCCGCCACGTGGGCGAATCGACCGCCAAGACCCTGGCCGACTGGCTGGGCCGCCTGGAGCTGATCCGCCAGTCGCCGGTGGCGCTGCTGCGCGTATTGCCCGATATCGGCGGCACGGTGGCCGAGGCGATTGCCGACTTTTTTGCCGAGGAGCGCAACCAGGAAGCGCTGGATGCGCTGCTGGCCGCGGGCGTGGCGCCGAAGGGCGAGCACGCACCGAAGGCGCAGTTGCGCGAAAAGCTGGAACCGGTGACGCTGCTGGCGGCGATGGGCATTCCGAAACTGACCGAACCGCGCGCACGCCAGCTCGCCGAGCAGGTCGAACAGGTCAAGCCCGGCGCAACGCTGATGGCCCTGGCCCATCTGCCGGTCTTCAACGTGTTCGGCTTGCCGGCAGCGGTGGCGGAGGCGCTGGAAGGCTGGATGCGCGAGCCAGCCAACCGCGATGCGCTGCTGGCCCTGCACGAACTGCGCGAACAGTTGCTGGCGCAATTGCCGCAAGTGGCGGAAGCGGAAGGGGCGATGGCCGGCAAGACCTTCGTCCTGACCGGCACGCTGCCGACCATGAGCCGCGACCAGGCGCAGGCCCTGATCGAGCAGGCTGGCGGCAAGGTGTCCGGCTCGGTGTCGAAGAAGACGTCCTACGTGGTTGCCGGGGCGGAGGCGGGCAGCAAGCTGGCCAAGGCCGAAGAGCTGGGCATCACCATTCTCGATGAAGCGGGCTTGCTCGCCTTGCTGGAGGGTTGACCATGGCCGTGCGTGAAATCCTGAAGATGGGCGACCCGAGGCTGCTGCGCGTGGCCGAACCGGTGCGCGAGTTCAACACCAGGGAGCTGCACGCCCTGGTCGCCGACATGTTCGACACCATGCACGCGGCCAATGGCGCCGGGCTGGCGGCGCCGCAGATCGGCGTCAACCTGCAGCTGGTGATCTACGGCTTCAAG
>CAMLRG010000217.1 GCA_946482335.1 uncultured Duganella sp.
CGCCATGCCGCGGTACCAGAAGAAAAAGCCGATGAACATGGAGAACACGGAGACGTAGCCAAAGCCCAGCCAGGCGCTGGCTGGGGCGGCGGCAATGCCGGTCCAGTCGCGCCACAGCAGCCAGCCGACGGCCGGCGCGGCCAGCGGCAGCGCCAGTACCAGCGCCCAGCCGATGACTTGCTCGCCGCCCATGGTTTGCGACAGGCGGCCGCCTTCGGCATAGCCCATGGCGGCCAGCGCCACGGCGGCGAACACGGCCAGGTCGGCGGTGTGCAGGCCGCCGCCGGATTGCCTGAGCGCGAAGCCGACCACCAGGGCGCTGCCTGCGGCGGCCATCGCCCAGAAGCCGGCGGAAGGGCGTTCGTGGCCGCGCAGCGCGGCGAACAGGGCGGTGGCCAACGGCAGGATCCCGACCAGCACCGCGCCGTGCGAGGCGGGCAGGGTGCGCATGGCGAGGGAGGTGAGCAGGGGGAAGCCGATCACGCAGCCGATGGCGACGGCCAGCAGGGTGGGCAACTGCGCCCGCGTGGGCAGCGGGGCGCGTTTCCAGCGCAGCCAGCACAGGGCCAGTACGGCGGCCGCCACGGCGCGGCCCATCGCGACGAAGATCGGATCGAGGCCGGTGACCGCCAGGCGGGTGAAGGGGAGGGTCAGGCTGAAGATGGCGACTCCCACCAGGCCTAGCAGCATGCCTCGGGTTTCGTTGTTTGAAACCGGTAAACCGGTGTCAGACCCGCAGGGTCTGACACCTCCTGGTGCCTGACCCTGCGGGTCAGGCACCGGTCTGCCGGTTTGGCGGCAACCAGCCCACCCCGGCCCATCATGTGAATAAGGCGTCACGGCAACACCTCCGAAAGCACCCGCATGATCTTCTCCGCATCGACGTTCGCACCAGTCAACGGCAAGCCCACCTTGCACCCCGCCACGCGCGGATCGTGCTTGAGCCGCATGGCCGCCGCCAAGGCCGCCGCCCCCGCCCCCTCAGCCAGGTTATGCGTCGCGCGGTAATACAGCCGGATCGCGCGTGCCACCTCCTCGTCGCTGACCGCCACCACATCGTCCGCATAACGCTGCACGATCTCCAGCGACCCCGCATCCGGCGTACGGCAAGCCATGCCGTCCGCCAGCACGGTGGTGACTGGCGCCTCGCGCAATTCGCCGCTCTCGAACGAATCCAGGTAAGCAGTAGCATGGCTCGACACCACGCCAATCACCCGCGTGCGCAGACCCAGCGCCTCACGCGCGGCAACCGCCGCGCAAAAGCCCGAGCCCTGGCCGATCGGTACGAATACCGTATCGAGCCCCGGTTGGGCATGGAACAGCTCCATCCAGAAGCTCGCCACCCCGGCCACCAGGTCCGCATGGCAGGACGGCACCATGTGCAAACCCTGCTTGCGTGCCAGCGCCTGCGCAAACTCGCGGCTGGCCTGGAAGTCGTCGCCGTGCTCGACCAATTCCGCGCCCAGCCCGCGCATGGCGGCGTTCTTTTCCGCGCTGTTCCCGTGCGGGACGACGATGGTAGCCTTCACGCCATGCCGGCGCGCGGCAAAGGCGATCGACTGCCCGTGGTTGCCCCGCGTTGCCGAAATCAGGCCAGTCGCGCCAGGCTCGCGCCGCATCAGGCGATCCAGGTAGACCAGGCCGCCGCGCACCTTGAAGGCGCCGGTCGGCGTATGGTTCTCATGCTTGACCCAGGTTTCGGTGCCCAGCGCTTCATTCAGCAGCGGCCAGGAAAACTGCGGCGTGGCGGGCATGGCGCCGTACACGATGGTGGCGGCGGCGTCGAGGTCGGCACGGGATGGCAGCAGGTTCATGGCATGGGCTCCTGGAAATGGACAGTGGTTAGGTGTATCGTAGAATAAGTAACCAGTACAGTACCAATACACTTGTACGGATAATTTCACGCACTGTGATGGTGATATGACCAATACAATCCTGCTCTCGCGCGAAGGCGGCGAGTCGCTCAGCGACCAGATCGTGCGCAGCGTGGCTGCCCGCATCGACGACCGGGTGCTGCGCGCCGGCGCGCGCATGCCCTCGATCCGCCAGTTCGCTATTGCGCACGGGGTGTCGCCTTTTACCGTGGTCGGCGCCTACGACAAACTGGTGGCGCGCGGCTATCTCGAATCGCGCCGCGGTGCCGGCTTTTTCATCCGCGACCGTGCGCCGCTGCAGGCACCGCCGCCGGCAGCCAGCGAGGCCGGGCTGGCGCAGCCGCCAGGCACGCATGGGCTGGACGTGGTGTGGCTGGTGCGGAACATGTTCCGTACCGTACCGCATCAGCTCATGCCCGGCACCGGCGTGCTGCCGGCCGACTGGCTGGACGGGGTGGCGATCGGCAATGCGCTGCGCGCCATCAGCCGCCAGCACAGCAGCATCCTGCTCAATTACGGCGTGCCGCAGGGCTACCTGCCGCTGCGCCAGCATTTGCAGCACAAGCTGGCGGAACTGGAAGTCGGCGCCGCGCCGGAGCAGATCGTCACCACCGCCGGCGTGACGCAGGCGCTGGACATGGTGGCGCGCGAATTCACGCGCCCGGGCGACACGATCTTCGTGGACGATCCGGCCTGGTTCCTGATGTTCGGCTCCTTTGCCGCACTGGGCGCGCGCGTGGTCGGCATCCCGCGCCTGGCCGACGGGCCGGACATCGCCCAGTTGGGCGAGCTGGCCGCGATCCACAAACCCAAGCTGTACGTGATCAACTCGGTGCTGCACAACCCCAGCTCAACCTCGCTGTCGGCGGCCAAGGCCTTCCAGGTCCTGCGCATTGCGGAGGAACATGGCTTCACCGTGGTGGAGGACGATATCTATTGCGACCTGCACCCGGGCAGCAGCGTGCAGCCGGCCACGCGGCTGGCGGCACTGGACCAGCTGAAACGCGTGATCTACCTGGGCGGCTTTTCCAAGACCATGGCGGCCAACCTGCGCGTCGGCTTCATCGCCACGTCGGAAGAAATGGCGCAGCGCCTGGCCGACCGCAAGATGCTGCAAACCCTGACCACCAGCGATATCGGCGAGCGGGTGGTGCACAAGGTGCTGTCGGAGGGCAGTTACCGCAAGCATACGGAACGCATCCGCACGCGCCTGGACGGCTTGCGCGCGCGCACCGTGCGCCAGCTGGAAAAGAGCGGCGTGCGCATCGAAAGCGCGCCGCCGGCGGGCATGTTCGTGTGGGTCGATGCGGGCTGCGATACCAATGTGCTGACCGAGAAGGCCATGGGGCAGGGCTTGCTGCTGGCGCCGGGCAGCCTGTTCTCGCCCAGCCAGCTGCCCTCGTCGCGCATGCGGCTGAATATCGCCGCGCTGCAGGCGCCGGAAATCTGGCGGTTCCTGCAGCGCGAACTGGGGCGCGGTTAGAGGATGGGTTTGGTCAGTACGGTCTCGACACCATTGGGCGAGGTGACCGTGATGATCAGGCTGCCCTCGACATCGGGCGTTGGGCATGTGATCGCAATCGGGTAGGTCGGGATATTCGCAGGCTGCCCGACCCCCAGCACGACGTTAGGCACGATGATCGATGCCGGGTCGACCACAGGCTTGTTGTTGGTCTCTTTCGTGAACTTCAGGCTGAAGTTGATGGTGGTGCCGGCTGGCATCCAGTTCAGGTTCCTGTCGGTCACTTTTACCAGGGCTTCGATCACCGCGCCGGAGGTGCAGGTCAAGGTCGGGTTTTCCACCGTGATGAGCGCATCGCTGGTGGAGAACTGCGCGACCAGCGAGCGCTGGAGGTAGATCGCTTGCGGCAGCCGTGGCAAGCGCAGCACGCCATTGTATTGGCCGTCGCCGCTGCTGGCGCAACCCTGGCCTGGCGGCAGCGGGTTGGTCGGGCCGGATTGCGGACTGATGCATGGTTCGCCGGCGGTCCAGGAACCGCTCTCATTGTCGTCCCGGAAGATATCCGGCGAAAGATCGGTAAAGGTATCGGCCCCGTCGAAGTAATTGTTGCCATTGGCGTCGAAGAAGGTCTCTTCACCGATCAGGTAGGCCATCACCGTCACCCGGCCGCCCGCCGGGCGCGGGTTGGCGGAATAGAGCCTGACCTTGCAGATGCCGGCTTCGGTTTTGCAGGAATCTTCGACGATGCCGCCCTCGGCGGTGAAGTTGACCACGGTACCATCGGGAACCTGGTTGCCAAAGTGGTCGCCCAGCAGCACTTCCACCCAGCTGCAAAGGGCGTTGTAACTCCAGCCCTCGCAATTGCCGACGGTCAGGCCCAGCGAGAAGTGGGCCTGGTCCGGCACCCCGCTCGACACCACCAATAGACTCGAGATGGTGGTGATGACCGGACGGTCGCCACTGGTCGATGCGGTGACGCGCACCGAGGTCGGGATGGTGCCGCCGGTGACCGTGGTCGCCACGGTGCCGTCCGCGGCGGAGGTGGCGGTAGCGGGGTACAGGCTCAATCCGCCGGTTGTGCTGGTGGTGCCGGTATCGCTGAAGGCGAAGGTCACCAGTTTCCCGACCACCGGGTTGCCGCTGCGGTCAACCACCCGGAACTGGACGGTCGAGTATTCCGGCCGGCCGGGGCCACCGGTCCCGCGCAGGCCGATATTGGATGTGGTGACATCGAGGAAAGTCAGCGAGCCCACGATATTCGGTTCGATCGTGATGCTGCCGGAGCGGGCCAGCGTCGCATTCGGCAGAATGGCGGTCGCCGTGATGGTGTCGCTGGTGCTGCACCCTTTGTCCGTATAGCTGGCGGTGGCTACCCCGTTCTGGGTGACGACCGGCGTGCCGATGGTCGCCTTGCCGGCGGCCACGCAGCCGGAAGTGAAGGCGACGCTGACCGGCTGGGTGTGCGGCACTGCGCCATTCATGAGGGTCACGGTCACGCTGGCATTGCCGCCGGCGGTCAGGGTGCTGGGCGTGATTTGCAGTGCGCCCATGGTCAGCACCGGGAAAGCGACCGTGTAGGTCTTGCTGGCCTTGACCGAGGCGGTACCGACGACCGCTGTTGCTGTCACCGTGAAGGCCCCGGCCTGGCTGCCCGCCGCCAACTGGACACTCGCTGCGCCATCCTTGTCGGTCAGCGCGGTGCCGACCGACGGCGAGAATTTGCCCGTGTTGTCGGTGGTGGAGAACGCCACCACAGCATCGGGCACCACAGTGCCGTTGGCATTCTTCAGCACGACCTTCAACGTCGCCGGTTTGTCCGGCATGAGCGTGTTAAATGCCGCACCCGTGGCATCCACCATGCTCAAGGTGAGCGGCGTAGCGTTGGAAGTACCGCTGCCCGGGCTAGTGGCAGAGCCGCCACCGCAACCTGGAAGCTGCGAGGATCGCGAGGGATCGATATTCAGGCATCCGTCATTGACACTGCCACCACCGCCACCACAGGCGGCCAGAACGCCGGCCAGCAGGCAGGCGGCCAGGAAGTTCACCAGGTTTTTCAGCTTCATTTGCGTCAACATTTGCGACCCCTCTTGGAGTTTGAATTGGTACGGCGGGCTGCCTCAGTTCCGGTCGTCGTCTTGCAATGCGACCAGCGACAAACCAGCGGCTTCTGTGGCAGCGCTCAGGCTAAGCTGGGCGTCTTTGCCCAGCACCAGGCGCACCTCGCTCCTGGCGAGATTGCGGCCGGCCAGCTGCGCCTTGCCTTGCAGGGCTTTCTGCAAACTGGCAGCCTGCTTTTCGAAGCCCGGGCTGTACTGGATCGTGGTGACCACCTGTTTGTACGGCTTGTCGTTGCTCAGGCGGTCGACCGGGATCCCCATCTGGCCCAGCAAGCTGCGGAAGCGGCGTGCCATGCCGTTGACGCCGTTGCCGTTCGCGATCTCAAGGCGTGCCATGCGCACCTTGTTCGCCTGTGGCATGGCTTGGGCCGCGCTCTTCGGCACAGCGGCCGTGACGGCCATTTGCGTAGCGGGCATTGCGGCTGGCGCCGGCTCGCGAGCCGCGCGCATCTTCAGTTCGAAGATATTGGCTGCGACCTTGATCAATTCCATATGGCTGCCGACTTCGCGCGCGGCTGCAGGCAGGACCGTCAACTGCGCCGGCTCGCTACGCGGCATTGCCGGTGCCGGCAAGTTGGCCGGAGCGACCGCCAGTGCCGGCCTTGCTGCGGCCAGCGGCGCGGCGGTCAGCGCGCTGGCGGGAACACGCGGGGTGCCGGACGGCAGCTCCGCTCCGGCCGCCGCAACGGCAATTGCCGGGGATGGCTCGGCAGGCGCTGCCGCAGGCGTCACCTGGCCCTCCGCGCTTGGCGCGGCGGCGAGCTGTGCTTCGTCGGTGCCGGGCTTGGCGCTCATTGCCCCTTCTGCCAGTTGAAGGTTCTGGAAAGCCTTCGGGCCGGCCCCCAATGCCATGGCCCGGCGCAACGTCTGGGCGGCACCGGCGTGGTCGCCCATCAAGTGCTGTACGTAACCCAGGTTGGTGTGCGGCTGGGCTTCGCCGGGATAGTCGTTGACCAGCGCCACCAACCCCTTGCGCGCCGACTCCAGGTTGCCCTGTTGGGCCTCGATCACGGCTACGGCATTGCGGGCTTCGAGCTGGTTGGCATCGAGTGCCAGCGATTGCGCGTAGGCGCCCAGCGCCAGGGCAAGCTGGCCGCGCTCATGGTGGAACCGTGCCAGGCGGTTCCACCCGGCAGCCTGGTTGCCCGGTTGCGCACCGCGCACCACGGGTTGTACGGCCAGCGGACGCGAAGGCGGCGGGGCACTGCACCCCTGGACAAGGCCGCATCCCATCACGGCCAATGCAATCGGCTTGAATTTGATCATGGCGAGTCCTTTCTAGCCATTGCCGGCCATTGCCGGCAACAGCACGCGGTAAATCGAGATGAAAGCTGGGCCCATCAACACCACGAGCAACGATGGGAAGATGAAGAAGATCAGGGGGAACAGCAGTTTCAGTGCAATCTTGGCGGCGGCTTCCTCGGCCCGCTGGCGGCGCCGGGTACGCAGCTGGTCGGACTGCACGCGCAGCGAGTCGGCGATGCTGGTGCCGAAGCGCTCCGCCTGGACCAGCATGGCTACCAGCGCATCGACGTCTTCCACGCCCGTGCGCAGGGCCAGGTTGCGCAAGGCGCGTTCTTTGGCAAGGCCGGCACGCAATTCAAGCGTGACCAGGTGCAGTTCTTCGGCCAGCACCGGGCTCTTGATGCCGATTTCGTCGGCGACGCGCAGCAGGGCCGCATCCATGGCAAGACCGGCCTCGACGCATACTGTCATCAGGTCCAGCGCATCGGGAAAGGATTCGAAGATTTCGCGCTGGCGGTAACGGATCGCCATTTTCAGGGCGTAATTGGGCAGGTAGTAGCCGGCGGCCGCGGCGAGCAGCAACCAGAGCATGAGTGCATTGCCGGTCAGCCTGGTTTTCATCATGGTCAGCGCAAGGTACAGCACCAGTGGCAGCAACACGGCCAGCATGGTCTTGGCTGAAAAGTAGAGCACACCCATCGATGGCTGGCGCAGGCCTGCATTCATGAAGCGCGTGCGCAACGCCGATTTGTCCCAGTCCTCGGTCTCGCCGGACAGCTTGGCCAACGGCGCCAGCCACTGCGCGATGCGCGCCAGGAGAGTAGGGCTGACACGGTGCGATGGCTGGCGCGCCGCCGGTTCGGCCATGGTTTGCAGGCGCTGCTGCACCGGATCGCCGGCGAAGCGGGCCATCAGCGCGTACACCATGGCGAACACTGCCAGGAACACCAGGGTGAGGAAGGCTAGCTGGAGCAGGCTCATGGCGATCTCCTAGACACGGATATTGATGATCTTGCGCATTGCGAACACGCCGAGCACCATCATGACCAGGCAGGTGGCAACCATCTTGCGGCCCATCGGGTCGGTGAACAGCACCGACAGGAAGCTCGGCGTGGTCAGGTAGATCATCAGGCCGGCGCCAAAGGGCAGCAGGCCCAGCACCCAGGCCGACATCTTGCCTTCGGCCGACAGCACCCGGATCTGTCCCATCAGCTTGATACGTTCGCGGATGATCTTGCTGATGTTGTCGAGCAGCTCGGCCAGGTTGCCGCCGGTTTCGCGCTGGATCAGCACGGCGATCACGAAGTAGCGCAAATCCGTGCTGGGCACGCGGGTGGCCAGGTTCATCAGGGCATCGCTCATCGAGATGCCGAAGTTCACCTCGTCGAAGGTGATGCGGAATTCGTCCGCGATCGGGGCCGCCATCTCGTCGCCCACCATTTTCATCGCCGTGGGGAAGGCGTGGCCGGCGCGCAGCGCGCGGCCGATCAGGTCCAGCGCATCGGGCAATTGCTGGTCGACGCGTTCCAGCCGCCGCGATTTGGCATTCATCACGATGAGGGTCGGGACGGCGAGGGCCACGGCCATCAGCGCCAGCACGATCGCCAGGGGCAGCCCGAACCAGATGCTGATGCCACCCGCGGCCACCGAGGCGATCAGGGACAGCGTGATCAGGTCGCCGACCGTCCAGGACATGCCGGACTGCTCCAGCAGCCTGTCGATCGAGCCGACACGCGGTACCTGGAGCAGCAAGCGCTGCAACGCAGGCGTCTCGCTGAGCAGCCTCTCCTTGATCAGGGTGTGGCTCTCGCCGCCGGCATGGCCGCCGGCCGACATCATGCGCAGCCGGCGCGCGACCCGCTCCGCTTCCGGCCCCTTGGCGGAGTTCCAGGTCAGGTACATGCCCTCGATCAGCAGTACCACGGCCAGGAAGACCAGGATGCCGGTGACGTAATAGAGATAGTCCATGGCTTACATCCTCTTTTGTACGGTGGGGTCGAACATATCGTCCGGCAGCGTCACGCCGAAGGTGCGCAGCCGTTCGCCGAAGCGCGGCCGCACGCCGGTGGCGCTGAAGTAGCCTTGCACCGCCCCGTCGTTGCCGACGCCGGTCTGCTTGAAGCAGAAGATTTCCTGCATGGTGATCATTTCGCCTTCCATGCCGGTGATTTCCTGGATCGACATGAGCTTGCGCTTGCCGTCGGTCAGGCGCGCCACCTGCACCACCACGCCGATGGCGGAACTGATCTGCTGGCGCATGGCCTTCACCGGAAGGCCGGCGGCACCCATGCTGATCATATTTTCCAGGCGGGTCAGCGCATCGCGCGGGGTGTTGGCGTGGATGGTGGCCATCGAGCCTTCGTG
>CAMLRG010000218.1 GCA_946482335.1 uncultured Duganella sp.
AACCTGCACGACGTGGTGATCATCCTGGGCTTCTTCGCCTTCTTCCAGTGGGAATTCTCGCTGACCGTGCTGGCGGCCGTGCTGGCCGTGCTGGGTTACTCGGTCAACGAATCGGTGGTTATCTTCGACCGTATCCGCGAGAACTTCCGCAAGCAGCGCAAGATGAGCGTGCATGAAGTGATCGACAACGCGATCACCTCCACCATCTCGCGTACCATCATCACCCACGGCTGCACCCAGATGATGGTGCTGTCGATGCTGTTCCTGGGCGGCCCGACCCTGCATTACTTTGCGATCGCGCTGACCATCGGTATCTGCTTCGGCATCTACTCCTCGGTGTTCGTGGCTGCCGCCGTGGCCATGTGGCTGGGCGTGAAGCGCGAAGACTTGATCAAGCCGATCAAGGAAAAGGACGAGACCGACGGCGCCGTGGTGTAAGCCCGCCGCGCCGCCAGCCGGCAAGGGGACGTACCTTCATGGGGTACGTCCCCTTTTTTCTTTGTTGACATATTGAAATGGCTTGCTTTACACTGCGCCTCGGATGTTAGCGCTATCAAGCGCTACTTCGGTCCGATGGCAGGTTAGGCCTCCCGCCTGGCTTGTTTTATTGCGCGGGCGCGGCAGGCGCGCTGTGTCCGCGCATCCTTTTCTCCGCGAGAATCTCTTCCACCAGCTGCGCCGGTTCCTGGCGGATGTCCAGCCGCAAGCCTGCTTCGTCATCCTGCAACGCTTCCAACGCTGCCAGCTGGCTTTCCAGCAGCGACAGCGGCATGTAATGTCCCACGCGCGCCAGCATGCGGCGGGCAATCAATTCCCGCTCCCCCTCCAGATGCACGAAACGCAGGGCGGCATCGGCTGTGCGCAAGCGGTCGCGGTAGCGGCGCTTGAGTGCGGAGCAGGACAGCACCAGGTCTTCGCCGGCAGCGGCGGCGCCGGCGATTTCCGCCGCCAGCCGGTCCAGCCATCCGGCGCGGTCTGCGTCGTCCAGCGGGACGCCCGCGCGCATCTTCTCGACGTTGGCGGGCGGATGGAAGTCGTCGCCCTCCAGGAAGCGCGCGCCCAGCGCGGCGGCCAGCAGGGCGCCGACGCGGCTCTTGCCGCTGCCGCAGACCCCCATCACGACCCAGCGCGTGGCAACCCTGGTCATGCGCTCTCGCGCGCCAGCAGGGTGAAGCCGAGGTCGATGCGCTGGGCCGGCACGTCGGTGCCGCGGATGCTCGCCAGCAGCAGGCTGGCGGCGTCGAAGCCGGTCTGGTACAGCGGGGTGCCGACCGTGGTGACGGATGGCTTCATCCAGGCCGATGCCGGCAGGTCGTTGAAGCCGCAGATTGCCAATTGCTCCGGCACCTTGATGCCGCGCCGCTGGCACTGGAAGATGGCGCCATGGGCCAGGTCGTCGTTACAGCAGAAGATCGCGTCCAGGCCGGGCATGCTGGCCAGCATGCGGCCCAGCAGCTCGGCGCCCAGCGCGATGGTGGACGGTTCGGGGCACATCATTTCCAGCGCGGGGTCGGCCAGGCCGGCTTCTTCCATCGCCTTGCGGTAGCCTTCGGCGCGCTTCAGGGTGCGCTCGTCGAGCTGGGCGGCCATGTAGCCGATGCGCTGGTGGCCTTTGCCGATCAGGTAGCGCGTGATGGCGTGGCCGGCATCGACCTGCGAGAAGCCGACCGACATCACGCCCGGCTCGGACGACAGGTCCATCATCGACACCACCGGCACGCGCGAAGTGGCCAGCATTTGCCGCACGCGCGGGCTGTGGGTCAGGCCGGACAGCAGGATGCCGTCGGGATTGGACTGCATGTAGGTCGACAGCAGCTTTTCCTCTTCCGCGTCTGAGTAGCGCGTATTGCCGATCAGGATCTGGTAGTTGCACGGGTCGAGGGCGTCCTGGATGCCCGCCAGCACCGCCGTGAACACGGTATTGGCCAACGAAGGCACCAGCACCACGATCACCCGCGACTGCGCCGAAGCCAGGGCGCGCGCGGCGCGGTTGGGCACATAGCCCAGTTCCAGCACGGCCTTGTCCACGCGTTCGCGCAGCACGGCCGACACGAGTTCGGGTTGGTTGATGGCGCGCGACGCCGTCATGGGCGCCACGCCGGCGCGGGCGGCGACGTCGGACAGGGTCACCTTGCCGAGGGCTCGGCTCTTCGTCGCAGGGCTTTTGGTGGTTGGATTCTTGGTCATGCGCAAATTATAACTATGTTAAGCTGCTCGCCTCATAAAAAGGGGGAGCAGCAATGAGCCGTACCGGCCGCCTGTTCCAGCTGATGGATGCCATGCGCGGCAACCGCCGTCCCGTCACGGCGGCTGCGCTGGCGGAGCAGCTGGGCGTATCCGAACGCACGATCTACCGCGACATGCAAACCCTGGCCGAACTGGGCGCACCGGTGGAAGGTTCGGCCGGGCTGGGCTACCTGTTGCGCAGCGGCTTTTTCCTGCCGCCGCTGATGTTCGACGTTGATGAACTGGAAGCGCTGGTGCTGGGGGCGCGCTGGGTGCGGCGCCAGGGCGATCCCGCGCTGGCGCAAGCGGCCGCCAATGCGCTGGCCAAGATCGCCACCGCTACGCCGAAGGACTTGCGCGACGATATGGCCGACACCAGCCTGTGGGTGCCGCTGATGCGCGACGCCCCCGAACATGACGAGTTCGTGCGGCCGGCACGCGAAGCGATTCGGCGCCAGCACAAGATGCGCATCCAGTACAGCGACGAGAACGGCCTGTCTTCCGAACGGACGGTGTGGCCGTTTGCGCTGGCGTTTTACGAAGGCCGCCGCCTGCTGGCCGCCTGGTGCGAGATGCGCAAGGCCAACCGCCACTTCCGCATCGACCGCATATCGCAGGCGGAAGCGCTGGCCGAACGCTATCCGACGCCGCGACACGCCCTGCTCAAGGCTTGGCGCGAAGAAAATGCCATCAATGAAGGAGACTACTGACAGGAACTGTCAGGAGCCCTTGATTACCATGGGCGCATTCGATCAACCCTTTACGGAGTTCAACGATGCGCCTCTATCACAACCCACTGTCCTCCAACGCCCGCCGTGTCTTGCTGGTTGCAAGCCAGCTTGGCATCCAACTGGAGCACGTGTTCATCGACCTGGGCAAGGAAGCCGACCGCCAGCGCCTGAAGGAAGTCAATATCTGCGGCAAGGTGCCGGTGCTGGAAGACGAGGGCTTCCTGCTGTGGGAGTCCTGCGCCATCATGCAGTACCTGGCCGATACCCACGGCGCGGAAGCACTGTACCCGAAAGCGTTGAAGGCGCGCGCCGACGTCAACCGCTGGATGTTCTTCGCCGCCCAGCACTTCTCGCCTGCCATCGGCATCCTGACCTGGGAATACCTGTGGAAGAAACTCGTCACGGGCCAGGACCCGGACCCGGTCGAGATCGCCAAAGGCGAAGCACTCGTGCACGAGCACGCGGCGGTGCTGGACCAGCATCTGGCGACCCGCCAGTGGATCAGCGGCGATCGCCTGACCCTGGCCGACTTCGCGTTGGCCGCACCGATGATGTACGTCAGCCGCGCCAAAATTCCGGTCGCGAAATATGCCCACTTGCTGGCCTGGTTCGAGCGCATGCAGCAATTGCCGGCATGGCAGCAGACCGAAACGCCATGGCCTTTTTAAAGTTTATGTGAAGTGACGCACAGAGTGTGGCCGGTCCGGAACATAAGATGGAGCCGTCTCTTTCAGGACATCCCTAGTTTTGGACTTGGCCCACTCCCCGGAGTGGGCATTTTTTTGAGAGAGACAGCATGCCATCGATCCCCGTCCTGGATTCCGCCATCGCCTACCGCGAACTCGGCGAGCGCAATGCGCACGCCGTGATTTTCTTGCACGGCAACCCAACCCATTCTTACATCTGGCGCCATATCATGCCGCATGTGGCCGCCAAGGCATGGTGCCTGGCGCCCGACCTGATTGGTTTCGGCGCGTCCGGCAAGCCCGAAATCGACTACAGTTTCCTGGAACACGCCGCCTATCTGGAGGCCTTCCTGCAGCACATGGGCGTGGAGCAGTTCACCCTTGTCGGCCAGGACTGGGGCGGCGCGCTGGCGATCCACCTGGCGGCGCGCTACCCGGCCAAGGTGCGCGGCGTGGCGCTGATGGAATTCGTGCGGCCCAGTCCGACGTGGGAAGACTTCCATCCGCTGGAGCAGGCGCGCGAGCGTTTCAAGCTGATGCGCGCAGCGGGCAGCGGGGAAGCGTTTGTGCTGGAGCAGAACTTCTTCATCGAGCAAATGCTGCCCAAGGGGTCGCTGCGCCCGCTGACGGCGGAAGACATGGCTGCCTACCGCGCCCCCTTCCCGACGCCCGCCTCGCGCAAGCCGATGCTGGCCTTCCCGCGCATGATGCCGATTGCCGGCGAACCGGCCGAGGTGTACCAGCTGATCGAGCGTAACGAAGCCATCATGGCGAGCGCCCAATACCCCAAGCTGATCCTGTTCAGCCCGAACGGCGTATTGACGCCGCGCGCCGTCGCCGAACGGTACGCCGCCCGCTTCGCCAACTGCCGGCTGGTCGAGCTGGGTGAAGGCACCCACAACATCCAGGAAGACCACCCCGACGCCATCGGCCGCGCCATCGCCGCCTGGCTGCCTCTCTAAGTTAAAAGTTGAAAGTCGGGGTCAGCTCTGGCAACCGGACATTTTGCGCTGCGCGAAGCGCAAAGTTCCCCGAGAAGCCAGAGCTGACCCCGACTTTCAAGTTAGCGGAGCAGGGCGGCGGTGAGGGATTTCACTTCTTCCGCCGACTCTTCCATGATGCTGGCCAGCGTGCCGTCGCCGACGGCAAAGTCGATGGTGCTGGCGGCGGCCACGGAAGTGGCGCCGGGCCGGGCATGCAGCGGCGAGGCGATCGGCGACAAGTCGTTGGCCAGCATCAGCGTATCGCCCAGGTTCTCGGGCGGCAGGGCGCGCATGCCTTCCCACATCGCTTCCACCGCCTTCATGACATTCTCGGGGATCATCAGCTTTTGCAGCACGCCGCGCCCGATCTGGACTTCGCCGTAGGTGATCCAGTCTTCCGGGTCGCCTTCCATCACTTCGGGATACGCTTCCGCCTGCGACAGCATGTAGAAGCCGCCCACCTCGTGCACGATGCCGGCAAACATGGCCGTATCGGGATCGACATGGGACACCCGCCTGGCGATCACCTGCGCCAGCGCCGCCACGTGGGCGGTGTGCTCCCATAGCTGGTTGGCCTTGGCTTTCAGCAGGGGATTGCGGATCTTGATGCCCAGCTGGCGCACGATGACCGAGGTCACCAGCGACTGCAGGGTGCGCACGCCGAGGCGCTGCACTGCCGTCTTGACGCTGGAAATCTCCATCCCCGTCCGGTTGTAGGCCACCGAATTGGCAATGGCCACCGTGCGCGCCGCCAGCAGCGGGTCGGCCTGCACCAGCTTGGCAGCCAGGTCGATATGGCAATTGTCGTCGTTCAGCGCGCGCTGCAGCTTCAGCGACGCGTCGATATTGGTGGGGAAGGCAAGCTCACCGCGGCCTGCTTGGGCCGCAATTGCTTTGAAAGCGTCCAGTCTGTCCATGCGAAAATTATAAGCAGAAATTGCCCTGTGGAACTATCGCAGGACGGATTATTTAATGAATTTTTTCGCAGGCCAAGCCGGGCGCGATTGAAATCGGCTATGCGCCCCCGCTCAGCCTGCGCCGAAGATGGCGTCGCACCCTTCCACGGTGCCTTCGACATCCCCCAATTCATCGACCAGTTCCAGGTCTTCGAGTTCCTCCACCGCATTGGTGAAGCTGTTGTGCTTGGTGGCCCCGATCAGGCGGTAGATGTCACCGTCCTCATTGCGGATGCCAATCAGCAGTTTTTCCTTGCGCACGGCTTCTACAGTCGTGTTTTCCAGCAGCAGGTTGGCAGCGATTTGCTTGTCGAACTTGGCTGGCTTGATGCCTTCCAGCAGGGTGGTCTTTAACATTCTTGTCGTTCTTTAAAGTGGTGAACCGGCACTGATCGTGGCCTTCAGGCCGGCCAGGGTACGTTCCAGGGCTTCATAATCGGCATCGCTGTAGTCGGAAAACAATTCAACTCCCTTGGCAACGATGATGGGAAACACGTCGGCGAACATTTGTTCGCCCGCCGGGGTCAGGCGCACGAAGAAGGAGCGCTTGTCGTCGGCATTGCGTTCCCTTTCCACCAGCCCCTTCTGTTCCAGGCGTTCGATGACGCCGGTCAGGGTGCCTTTGGTGATCAGGGTGCGCTCGCCCAGCTCCTTGTAGCTCATGCCCGGCGTGTTGCCCAGTGTGGCGATGATATCGAATTGTGCGTGGGTGAGGCCGCACTGGCGCACATGCTCGCCGGACCACCTCTCAAACCCTTGCATGCATTCGGCCAGCAGCCGGATGCTTTTCAAATATCGTTCGCCCATGACACTGGATTATAGCGCCCGCCTGCCGGGTGCTGCATCGGTTACCATATGCAAACTTATAACAATATGGTGTTTTAGCCATGCCCCAACACGCGCGCGGCATCCTGGCCCTGCTGGTCGTGACCCTGGTCTGGGGCACCACCTTCCCGGCCATGAAGGATATGACCGACACCCTGTCGGCCAACTGGATCGTGGTATCGCGCTTTGCCATCGCCGGCGTGCTGCTGTCGCCCTTCCTGGTGGGGGCGCGCTGGCGCGACCTGCACCATGGCTTCCTGGCCGGCGTGCTGCTGTTCTTCTGCTACCTGGCCCAGGTCGAAGGCTTGAGCCTGACCTCTTCCAACCGCAATGCCTTCATCTGCGGGCTGAATGTGCTGGTGGTGCCCTTGCTCGGCATCGCCATGGGCAAATGGCCGGACAAGCGCATCGTGCTGGCCCTGCTGCTGGCGGTGGCCGGACTGTTCGCCCTGTGCTGGGAGGGCAGCTTCAGCTGGAGCCGCGGCGATTCGCTGGCACTGGCGGCCGCCTTCCTGTTCGGCCTCTACATCAAGGTGATGGAACAGTTCTCGCGCAAGGTCGAGCGCCTGATGACGCTGACGGTGGCGCAGATCTGGACCGTCGCCCTGTTTGCCGGCCTGTGGATCCTGCTGCGCGAAGTGCCGCCCGGCGCGGCCGATTACTACCGCGCTACCTGGCAGGAGCTGGCGGCCAGCAAATGGAACCTGGTCTACCTGGGCGTGATTGCGACGGCCGCCATCATTTCCCTGCAAACCTGGGGCCAGCGCCATGCCAGCGCCAACGAGGCGGCGGTGATCTATGCCTTCGAGCCGGCCAGCGCCGCCATTTTCGGCTATATGTGGCTGGGCGAGACCATGGGGCAGATGCAGCTGCTGGGCGCGATGCTCTTGATCTCCGGTATGATTGTCAGCCAATGGAATACCCCCGAGCGTCCCGCGTCGGCGCTCGTCCCTGAATAGAAGATGTCATTTGCTCAACTTAGTCGCCTGACCCGGGAGCAGCCGCTGCGCATGCTGCTGGTGAATGCGGGCGAGCCGGACAGCCTGGCCTGGTCCGGGCTGGCGCAGCCGCTGCGGCTGGCCCAGCGCATCCTCGGCAGCGCCTTCCAGCTCGACATCATGACCCCGGCCCAGGCCGCCAATGCGGCGGGCGACTGGTCGCTGGCCCTGATCGTCGCCGACGAGGGCGCGGCGCGTCCGGCCGATGCCGAATTGCGCGCGGTGATCGAGTGCTGCCGCCAAGCCGAGTTCTGGGGCGCGGTCGGCGCCGGCGTGCTGTGGCTGGCGCAGACTGGCGCGGCGGGCGGGGCGCGCATCGCCTTGCCTTGGGCGCTCTATGCGGAAACCGAGGATGTCACCGAGCGCGCGATCCTGACACCGAATTTGTTCGAGCTCGATGGCCGGCTGGTCTCTTGCTGCGGCGGGGCCGCCTCGATCGACTTTGCGCTGACCCTGGTGGAGGCGCTGTTCGGCCCCAATGTGCAGGCCGAGGTCAAGGAAGCCTTGTGCATCGACCGCGTGCGCTCGCAGGATGAGCGGCAACGGGTGGCCTTGCAGGCGCGCTTCGGCGCGCTGCAACCGAAGCTGTCGGAAGCGGTGACCCTGATGGAAGCCAATATCGAGGAACCGCTGTCGACCGACGATATCGCCGGGCTGGTGGGCTTGTCGCGGCGGCAACTGGAGCGGCTGTTCAAGCAGTACCTGGGTTCCTTGCCGTCGCGCTATTACCTCGAGCTGCGCCTGCAGCGGGCGCGGCAATTGCTTCTGGAAACCAACCATTCCATCGTGCAGGTGGGACTGATGTGCGGCTTCTCGTCCGGCTCGCACTTCTCGACGGCGTTCGGCACCTTGTTCGGCAATACCCCGCGTGAGGAGCGGCAGCGCAAGCTGAACCGCTAGAACCGGTAAACCGGGGTCTGACCCAAGGGTCAGACCCCTGGCTGCGCGCTGGCCGCAGGGATCATACTTGCCGTGCTAGTTGCATAGACAGGGTCAGACCCGCGGGTCTGACCCTGGTTTACCGGTTTTGGACAATTCTGAAAATCCTTGTCGCAGATTCAAAAGAGTTTTAGCATCCCCGCTTTTACAATGCAGTACACCTTACCATTGATGGGGATTTGCCATGAACGCCAAGCTTGACTCGACTGTTGCCACCCGCCCTGTAACCCGCGCCACGTTCGACGAAGTGATCGTCCCGACGTATGCACCTGCCCAGATGGTGCCAGTGCGAGCATCGGGCCTGGACCTGTGGGACCAGAACGGCAAGCATTACCTGGATTTCACCTCCGGCATCGCGGTGGCATCCCTCGGCCACTGCAACCCCGTGGTGGTGGAAGCGCTGACCCGCCAGGCCAACACCCTGTGGCACCTGGGCAATGGCTACACCAACGAGCCGGTGCTGCGCCTGGCCCTGGCACTGACCGAGGCGACCTTCGCCGACCGCGCCTTCTTCTGCAACTCCGGCGCCGAAGCCAATGAAGCGGCCCTGAAGCTGGCGCGCAAGGCAGCCCACGCCAAGTTCGGCGAGAAGAAGTCGCGCATCGTGTCGTGCCTGAACTCCTTCCACGGCCGCACCCTGTTTACCGTCTCCGTCGGCGGCCAGGCCAAGTACACCGAAGGCTTCGAGCCGCT
>CAMLRG010000219.1 GCA_946482335.1 uncultured Duganella sp.
GCGGCGTGCCGGTTCTGGCCAGCGACATCAGCGGCAACCGCGGCATGCTGGGCGACGATTACCTGGGCTATTTCACGCTGGGCGACGCACCAGCCCTGGCCCGCCTGATCGACCAAAGCATCCATGACGCGGCATGGTACGCGCAGCTGCGAGCGCAATGCGCCGCACGCGCCAAACTCTTCGCCCCCGAGGCCGAGCGGGCAGCCCTGCTCGACTTGGTGGATAATCTGCTCCATACGAACCAATCGAGCCCAACATGAGCACTGAACCAATCAAACTGACCTCCTTCTCCCACGGCGGCGGCTGCGGCTGCAAGATCGCCCCCGGCGTGCTGTCCGAGATCCTGAAGAACACCAACGGCTTCCCGGTGCCGAAGGAACTAATGGTGGGCATCGAGACCGCCGACGATGCCGCCGTCTATAAACTGAACGACGAGCAGGCGCTGATCGCCACCACCGACTTCTTCATGCCCATTGTCGACGACCCGTTCGACTTTGGCCGCATCGCCGCCACCAATGCCATTTCCGACGTGTATGCCATGGGCGGTACCCCGATCATGGCGCTGGCCCTGGTCGGCATGCCGGTCAACAAATTGCCGCTCGACGTGATCGGCAAGATCATCAAAGGCGGCGAATCGATCTGCAACGAAGCGGGCATTCCGATCGCCGGCGGCCATACCATCGACTCGGTCGAGCCGATTTACGGCCTGGTGGTGCTCGGCCTGGTGCACCCGTCCAAAGTCAAACGCAATGCCGATGCCAAGGCCGGCGACGTGCTGGTGCTGGGCAAACCGCTGGGCGTGGGCGTGCTGTCCGCCGCATTGAAGAAAGGCGTGCTGGGCGACGATGGCTACCGCGCCATGATCGAGAACACCACCAAATTGAACAAGCCGGGCAAGGCGTTGTCCGAGCTGCCGGGTGTGCACGCCCTGACCGACGTCACCGGCTTCGGCCTGTTGGGCCACCTGCTGGAACTGGCGCGCGGCGCCAAGCTGACGGCCAAGCTGAATATGTCGCAGATCCCGCTGCTGCCGGGCGTGGAGAAGCTGGCGCACGATGGCTTCTTCACCGGCGCCTCCGGCCGCAACTGGGACGCCTACGGCAAGGACGTGCTGCTGTCGCCCAACATCACGCAGCCGCAACATACCCTGCTGACCGACCCGCAAACCTCCGGCGGCCTGCTGGTCTCCTGCGATCCGTCCAGCGTGGAAGAAGTCCTGGCCCTGTTCCGCAGCCATGGCTTCGAACACGCCGCCGTCATCGGCGAAATGGCCGCCGGCGAGCCGCGCGTCCAGGTCGCCGCCTGAAGCCATGCTGACCCGGCTCGCACTGTTTGAAGGGCTCCTCGAACAGCACGCGCCGGCGATCGGCAAGGACGTGGCCGCGTACCGCAACCACTGTTACCGTGTGGTGAACTTCGCGCATGCGCTGGCCGGCGGCGATCCGGACCAGCTCGACAAGCTGGCCATCGCCGCCGCCTTCCACGATATCGGCATCTGGACGCACGGCACTTTCGACTACCTGCCGCCCTCCGAACAGCAAGCCCGCGCCTGGCTCGCCAGGCATGGGCACCCCGAATGGGCCGACGAAATCGCGGCCATGATCGCCGAACACCATAAGATCACGGCCTGCGCGCCGCACCGCACCGCGCTGGTGGAAGCATTCCGCCAGGCCGACTGGATCGACGTCAGCGCCGGCCTGCTGCGCCACGGCCTGCCGCGCAGCTTTATCCGTGAGGTGCAGGCGGCTTTTCCCGATGCGGGCTTCCACCTGCGGCTGCTCCAGCTCAGCCTGCGGCGCGCCTTGCGCCATCCGCTCAGCCCACTGCCGATGATGCGCTGGTAAGCGTTACTTCAGGAAGCGGAAGGTCGGTTCGATGTTTTTCGCGTGGAGGAATTTGACGATGTCCTCCAGCGTCGCATCCTTCAGCAGCAAGCCTTGCGGCGCCGCCGCAGCCAGCGACGGCGGCTGTGGCGCCGCGCCGGCGATGGTGCGCAGCTGTGCCAACGCCTGCGCGAACTGCGCCGGGGCGATGCTTTCCAGCCCTTCCAGCAAGGCCAGTTGCCCCGCTTCCGGAGGCTGCATTTCCAGCCCTTCGTCGCCGGCAAACGACGCGCCCATGCCGGGATGGATAAAGGCCGCCCATCTGCCCCTGGCGCCGTCGAGACGCGGCGGCAGATCCGGCTGAGCGCCAGCGGCGGCAACAGAGGCTGCCGCCCCCTGTTCCGGGCAGTAGGCAGCGCACAACAGCCCAATGAATTCCTGCGCCTGCGCCACCGGCACCGCCTGCGCCAGCGACAGCCACAAGCCATAGCCAGCGCCGCCCGAAATGCTGACAGCCGGCGCCGGCAAGCCAAGCTCCCCCTGCACAGCGTTTGCCACTGTGCACAGGCGCTCCCAATGCCCTGCTTCGCCGTCCTGCGGCAAGCGCCGGAAAGACAGGCAGATCGCGCGCGTCATGCCGGGCGCTTCGCCAGCACTGCCGTATAGCCGCTTCAATTCAGTAGTCAGTCTTTGCATGGCGCTCATTGTAATCGTGCGCGCACCGGGGTCTGGTGCAGGATCACACGGCTATAGGTTTCCTGGACGCCGGCGCGGTCGCGCAGCGCGTCGATCAGGCTCAGCAAATGCGCCTGGTCGCGGCAGGCTACGCGCAGCAGGCCGTCGTAATTGCCCGTCAAGAGCGCCACTTCCAGCACGCCCGGAATCGTCTTCACGATTTCCTCGAATTCGTGGGTGTTCATGCCCGCCTTCAGCTTGATGTCGATATAGGCTTGCAGGTGCAAGCCCACGGCGGCGTGCTCGACCCGCGCCTCGAAACCGAGGATGGCCCCTTCGGCCACCAGGCGGCGCACACGGTCGGCCACCGTGTTGGCGCTGAGGCTGACGCGCTCGCCCAGATCCTTAAAACTTATCCTCGCATCATCACGCAAAAGTTCGATTATTTCTCGATCAATCTTATCCATGTTCGATTTTTTCTCGACGATTACCGCATTTTAACACCGAAAAGTGCGAAAACGTCGCCATGGGAGTCCGCGATTTTTTCTTGACAAGGGTAAATCCAGTGCCTTACATTGGCCGACATGACCTCGCATCTGCACATTTCTGCACACCTGCCAGGCGCCCTACACCTAGGGGCGCTACTACTGGCACGCGCCTGAATTTCCCCTTGCTGTACCCCGCGTCGGCTGCCTTTGCGCCACGCCCCGGTTTCCCAAAAATCCGACAATCTGAAAAACACAGGAGTATCACCATGATGTTGAAGAACCCTGCCGCGAAATATCGCCCCTACCCGACCATCGGCTTGACCGACCGCAGCTGGCCGAATGCCGTCATCACCAAGCCGCCGATCTGGATGAGCACCGACCTGCGCGACGGCAACCAGGCGCTGATCGAGCCGATGAGCGTGGAAAAGAAGCTGAAGTTCTTCGACCTGTTGATCCAGGTGGGCTTGAAGGAAATCGAAGTAGGCTTCCCTTCCGCCTCGCAGACCGACTTCGACTTCGTGCGCAAGCTGATCGAGGAAAACCGTATTCCCGACGACGTGACCATCATCGTGCTGACCCAGGCGCGCGAAGAACTGATCCGCCGCACGGTGGAATCCTGCATTGGCGCCAAGCGCGCCATCGTGCACATGTATAACTCCACCGCACCGGTGTTCCGCAAGGTGGTGTTCGGCGCCAGCCGCGAGGAAATCACCAATATCGCCACCAGCGGCACCAGGCTGGTGAAGGAATTGCTGGCCCAGCATCCGGAAACCGACTGGACTTACGAATACACCCCGGAATCGTTCTCCACCACCGAGCTCGATTTTGCCAAGCATATCGTCGACGCCGTCTCCGCCATCTGGCAGCCGACCCCGGACAAGAAGATGATCGTCAACCTGCCGGCCACCGTCGAATGCTCGACGCCGAATGTATACGCCGACCAGATCGAATGGATGTCGCGCAAGCTGGAGCGCCGCGATTCCATCATCATCTCGGTCCACCCGCATAACGACCGCGGCACCGGCATCGCCGCCGCCGAACTGGCCGTGATGGCCGGCGCCGAGCGCGTCGAAGGCTGCCTGTTCGGCAACGGCGAACGCACCGGCAACGTCGACCTGGTGACCCTGGCACTGAACCTGTACACCCAGGGCGTGCATCCGGGGCTGGACTTCTCCGACATCGACGCCGTACGCAAGGTGGTCGAAGAATGCAACCAGTTGCCGGTGCACCCGCGCCATCCCTATGTTGGCGACCTGGTGTTCACCGCCTTCTCCGGCTCGCACCAGGACGCCATCAAGAAGGGCTTTGCCAAGCAGCAGGAAGGCGCGCCATGGGAAATCCCTTACCTGCCGATCGACCCGCAGGACGTGGGCCGCAGCTACGACGCCGTGATCCGTGTCAACAGCCAGTCCGGCAAGGGCGGCATGGCTTACCTGCTGGAGCAGGATTACGGTCTCGAACTGCCGCGCCGCCTGCAGATCGAATTCAGCCGCGCCGTGCAGAAAGTAGCCGACCAGACCGGTCTGGAAATCACGTCCGAAGGCATCTACCAGATCTTCGAGCATGAATACCTGAGCCAATCCACGCCTTACGCCTACGTCTCGCACAAGATGGTGGAGGACAGCTCCAGCGACGAGCCGGTGCAGATCGATATCGGCCTGTTGCACAACAAGGCGCCGCTGTCGCTGCAAGGCGGCGGCAACGGTCCGATCGACGCCTTCGTCGATGCGCTGGGCCTGGACGTGACCCTGATGGACTACCACGAACATGCCATCGGCCACGGCGCCAACGCCAAGGCGGCCTGCTACGTCGAGCTGCGCCTCGATGGCGGCGCCACCCTGTTTGGTGCGGGCGTCGACAGCAATATCGTCACCGCCTCGTTCAAGGCCGTGCTGAGTGCCATCAACCGCCAGATCGCGGCCAAGGCGGGCGCAACAACTAGCATCGCGCAAGCCGAGGCTTAACGCGCTTTTCATTCGCGGGCTGGTGTGGCGCCAGCCCCAATTTGTTTCCTGCCGGCGATTACCTATACTGGTAAAACGATTTCCAACCGCCGGAAGGAGCAGCGATGCGCTTTGCCAACATGAAGATCGGAACCCGCCTGGGCTTGTGTTTCGCGATTGTCTTCGCTTTGATGACAATGCTGATCGCGGTTGGCAGTCAGCGGCTGTCCGATATCGACAGCCTCAGTTCCACCATCATCGACAAGGATTGGGTCAAGGCCGATGCCGCGGCCACCGTTGCCGCCACCACGCGCGCCAATGCCGCGCTGGTGCTGCAATTGTTGCTGGACACCGACGCCACCCACGCGGCCGAATTGCGCAAACAGGTTGAGGCCAACAAGACCACCATCAGCAACGCGCTGGCAACGCTCGACAAACTGGTTTACCGCCCCGCCGGGCGCGAACTGCTGGCGCAAGTCGTCAACGAGCGCGCCGCCTATGTGCAATCGTTCTCCGCCGTGCTCAAGCTGCTGGCCGACGGCCAGCGCGAACAGGCCACGCAGCGGGCCATGACGGAGACCATGCCGCGCCTGGCCAGACTGCAGTCGGCGGTGGAAAAACTGGCGGACCTGCAGGACAGCATCGTCGTCGCCAACGGCAGCGAAATCAAACAGCACATCAGTTCAGCCCAGGCCATGATGCTGGTACTGGGCCTGGCCGCCCTGGTGGTTGGGGTGGTCTGCGCGCTGTGGGTGACGCGCTCCATCACGCGGCCGATCAATTACGCGCTGCAGGTGGCGCGCGCCGTCGCCGCCGGCGACCTGACCAGCCAGATCAGGGCCAACACCCAGGATGAAGCGGGCCAGCTGCTGCATGCCTTGCGCGACATGAACGATGCGCTGTCGCAGATCGTCGGCCAGGTGCGCAACGGTACCGTATCGATCGCATCGGCTTCCAGCCAGATCGCCACCGGCAATATGGACTTGTCGGCGCGCACCGAGAGCCAGGCCTCGGCACTGGAAGAAACCGCATCGTCGATGGAAGAACTGACGTCGACCGTCAAGGCCAACGCCGACAACGCGCGCGAAGCCAACCATCTGGCCGGCTCGGCCTCCAGTGTGGCCCAGCGCGGCGGTGAAGTGGTGTCGCAAGTGGTTTCCACCATGGGCTCGATCAATGACTCGTCGCGCAGGGTGGTGGACATCATCGCCGTCATCGACGGCATCGCATTCCAGACCAATATCCTCGCCCTCAATGCCGCTGTCGAAGCGGCGCGCGCCGGCGACCAGGGCCGCGGCTTCGCCGTGGTCGCCAGCGAAGTGCGCAACCTCGCCGCCCGCTCGTCCGCCGCCGCCAGGGAAATCAAGGAATTGATTTCCAGCTCGGTCGAACAGGTCGACGCCGGCGCCAGGCTGGTGGCGCAGGCCGGCGCCACCATGGATGAAGTGGTGGCGTCGGTCAAACGCGTCACCGGCATCGTCGCCGACATCTCGATCGCCACGCGCGAGCAGACCGAGGGCATCGAACAGATCAACACGGCCATCATGCAGATGGACCAGACCACGCAGCAGAACGCCGCGCTGGTCGAAGAGGCAGCCGCCGCAGCTGCCGCAATGAGCGACCAGGCCAGCGAACTGGAGCGCCTGGTGGCGCGCTTCCGCTTGCCGGACGAGCAGGCCGCAGCGTTGCCACATCATGTGCAGCAGCGGATCGAGCGGGCGGCACGCCCTCGCCTTGCGGCGTAGATGTCCGGTTGCCAGAGCTGACCCCGGCTATTATTTTGCAAGGCGGATGCCGGTGAACTGCCAGCGCGCGCTGGCGGGGAAGAAGTTGCGGTAGCTGGCGCGGGAATGGCCCTGCGGCGTGGCGAGGCTGGAGCCGCGCAGCACGTATTGGTTGACCATGAACTTGCCGTTGTATTCGCCGATTGCCCCTTGCGCGGGACGGAAGCCGGGATAGGGGGCATAACTGCTGCTGGTCCATTGCCAGCAGTGGCCGAACATTTGCGCCAGCGCGCCCTCGCCTGCCGCGTGCTCCCATTCGGCTTCCGTCGGCAGGCGGGCACCGGCCCAGTGGGCATAGGCGTCCGCTTCGAACAGGGAAATGTGGGCCACCGGCGCGTCCGGATCGAGCGCCTGCTGGCCGTGCAGCGTAAAGGCGCTCCAGCCCGTGCCGCCGTCGGGGCGCCGCCAGTACAGCGGCGCACCCACTTCCTGCGCGCGCACCCAATCCCATCCTTCGGCCAGCCAGAGTGTGGGATCGCGGTAGCCTCCCGCCTCGATGAAGGCGAAGTATTCGGCATTGGTCACCAGCCGCGTGGAGAGCTCGAACGGCGCCAGGTAGACCTTGTGGCGCGGCAGTTCGTTGTCAAAGCAAAAGCCGTCGCCGCAATGGCCGATCTCGTGCACGCCGCCGCTGAACGGCTGCCACGCCTGCGGTATGGCGGGCGCGCTGGCGGCAACGGGCGGCAGGTAGGCGGGCAGCATCGGGTTTTGCGCCAGCAAGTGTTTGATGTCGGTAAGGATCAGCTCCTGGTGCTGCTGTTCGTGCTGCAAGCCAAGCGTCAATAGCGCGGCCAGCGCCGGCTCGGTGCCGGCAAGCCGCGTCGCCAGCGCCGCGATGCGCGCATCGACATTGCTGCGGTAGGCGCGCACTTCCGCCATCGAAGGCCGCGTCAGCAAGCCGCGCTGGGGCCGCGGGTGCTTGTCGCCCACGCCGTTGTAGTAAGAGTTGAACAGTACCCGGAAGGCCGGATGGAAAGGTTGGAAGTCCCGTTCGAAACGCTCCAGGATAAAGGTTTCGAAGAACCAGGTGGTATGCGCCAGATGCCATTTGACCGGGCTGGCATCGGGCATCGACTGCGCAGCGCTATCCTCGTCGGACAGCGGCGCAGCCAGCGCCATGGTTGCCGCGCGCACTTGCGCGTAGCGTTCGATCCAGAGGTTGGCGTCACGCATCGCTGGCGGCGGCGTGCATGACTGCAAACCAGTGGGCATCGTCGGTCCAGACGCCGTCGACACGGAAGCCGGCTTCGTACAGCAGCGCGCGGAAACCCTGCACCGTGTACTTGTAGCTGTTCTCGGTGTGGATGCGTTCGCCTTGCGCGAAACTGCGCTCGCCGCCGCGCCAGCACACCGTCAGCGGGCACCGCGCTTCGAGGTGCATCTCGATCCGGCTTTCCGCATCGTTGAAGAAGGCGACGTGGCGCCATTGGGCCGGGTCGAAGTCGGCGCCGGCCAGGTGGTTCAGGCGGCGCAGCAAGTTCAGGTTGAAGGCGGCGGTAACGCCGATCGCATCGTCATAGGCCGCATCCAGTACCGAAGCGTCTTTGATCAGGTCGACCCCGATCAGCAAGCCGCCGTCCGCGCCCACGTTGTCGCGTACCTGGCGCAGGAAGGCGATCGCCTCGTGCGGCATGAAATTGCCGATCGAGGAGCCGGGATAGAAAAACTGCCGGCGCGGCAGCGGCACCGAAGCCGGCAGCGACAGCGGCTGCGACAAGTCCATCACCAGCGGGGTGACGTCGATGGCGGGAAAGCGCTGGCGCAGCTGGGTTGCCGCCTGCTGCAGGAAGTCGCCGGCAATATCGACCGGCACATATTGGCGCGGCTGCAGCAAGGGGAACAGGCTGGCGGCCTTGGCGCAATTGCCCGCCCCCAGGTCGATCAAGGTGGCGCCGGGGCCGATACGCGCCGCCATGTCGGCGCCGAAGCGGGAAAAAATGCCGGCTTCCGTGCGGGTCGGATAATACTCGGGCAATTCGCAGATCGCTTCGAACAGGTGCGATCCCAGGCTGTCGTAAAAATATTTCGGCGCGGTACTGGCCTGCGGCGCCAGCAAGCCGGCGCTGATCTCGGCAATCGCAGCGGGGTCGCCATGGGCGGTATTGGCCGCGGTTCTGTGTGCCTGACGGGTCGAGGCGCTGCTTGTTTCCGGCGCGATCAGGTGGATCGCAGCCGTGCGGGACAAAGTCATGGCTCAGGCTCCTGGGACATTTTTGCTATCATAGCTGAATATCCAAGACCAGGTACCGTGCCCTCCTTGAGGAGTGCGGCTCGTCATCATCGT
>CAMLRG010000220.1 GCA_946482335.1 uncultured Duganella sp.
GTGAAGGACGTGAAGAAGGGCATCTACATCCTGGGCCGCGGTTCCTACTCGATCGACCAGCAGCGCTACAACTTCCAGTTCGGCGGCCAGCTGTTCTATGAAATCAAGGACGGCAAGGTCGGCCAGATGCTGAACGACGTGGCCTACCAGTCGAACACCCAGGAATTCTGGAATTCCTGCTCGGCGATCTGCGACCAGCGCGATTGGCGCATGGGCGGTTCGTTCTTCGACGGTAAGGGCCAGCCGAGCCAGGTCAGCGCCGTTTCGCACGGTTCCTCGACCACCCGCTTCAATGGCATCAATGTGATCAACACTGCCCGCAAGATTGACTAAGGACGCGACATGAAACTCCTGAGCAAAGACGAAGCAAAGAGCATCTGCGACAAAGTGATGGCCATGTCCAAGGCCGACGAATGCCGCATCAACCTGAGCGGCAGCCGCAAGGGCAATGTGCGTTACGCGAACAACAGCGTATCGACCGCCGGCCAGATCGAGGACACCACCCTGGTGGTGAGCGTCGCTTTCGGCAAGAAGCAGGGCTCGGCCACCTGCAACCAGTTCGACGCCAAATCGCTGGAAGCGGCAGTGCGCCGCGCCGAGGAAATCGCCCGCCTGGCGCCGGAAAACCCTGAATTCATGCCGGCCGTCGGCAAGCAGGACTTCAAGCCGACCAATACCTTCAACCGCAACGCGGAAGCCTTCAATCCCGACTACCGCGCCGACGTGGCTTTCGCCAGCATCGACGCGGCGAAGAAGGCGGGCCTGCAGGCAGCTGGCTTCTTCAACGACACCATCGGCTTCGATTGCATCGCCAATTCCAAAGGCGTGTTCGGCTACCAGGAACTGGCGGGCCTGAACTTCACCGTGACCACCCGCACCAACGACGGCCGCGGTTCGGGCTGGGTGAGCCGCGCAGCCTATGACCCGAAGGCGTTCGACCCGCGCGCCGCTTCCGACATCGCGATCGAGAAGGCCTTGCGCTCGGTCGACGCGAAGGCGCTGGAGCCGGGCCGCTACACCGTGGTGATGGAACCGGCCGCCACCAACGACCTGCTGAACTTCATGTTCAATGCCTTCGACGCGCGCTCCGCCGACGAAGGCCGCAGCTTCCTTTCCAAGAAGGGTGGCGCCAACCGCCTGGGCGACAAGCTGTTCGATGAGCAGGTGAACATCTGGACCGACCCGTGGGATGCCAACGCGCCGGTGCTGCCATGGGACCAGGCCACGATGCAGGCGCGCGCGCGCCGTGACCTGATCAAGGGTGGCGTGATCACTTCGCTGGACTACAACCGCTACTGGGCGCAGAAGCAGGGCAAGGCGGCCACCCCGCCGGCCGGCAACATCATCATGGCGGGCGGCTCCAGGTCGACCGAGGAGCTGATCGCCTCGACCAAGAAGGGCATCCTGGTGACGCGCACCTGGTACATCCGCATGGTGGATCCGCAATCGGTGGCGCTGACCGGGCTGACGCGCGACGGTACCTTCTACATTGAGAACGGCAAGATCAAGCACCCGATCAAGAACTTCCGCTTCAACGACAGCCCGGTCTCGATGCTGAACAATATCGACGAGTTGGGCCGCCCGGTGCTGATCGGCGACACCGATGCGCGCAAGCTGATGATCCCGGCCATGAAGGTGCGGGACTTCAACTTCACCTCGTTGTCGGATGCTGTCTAAAACCGGCCCGCGCCCCTCGCAGACCGGTGTCTGACCCTGCGGGTCAGACACCGCTTTACCGGTTTAAAAGATGCCAGCCTACGACTTCTACTTCACCCGCCTGACCTACGAATCAGGCGACTGGGACGTCGACATAAGAATGCCCAGCAACGTGCTCAACTCCCTGGTCGAATACACGACCCTGAAAGTCGACCCCGTTGAACGCATCGTGGCCCTGTCCGACCCCAAAATGCTGGAAGCCCCGTTCTGCTACCTGGCCGGCCACAAGCTGGTGCAATTCACCCCGGCCGAACGGAAGAACTTCGAGCGCTACGTCAAAGGCGGCGGCTTCGTCTTCGTCGACGACTGCAACCACGACATCGACGGCCTGTTCGCGAAATCGTTCGAGGCGGAAGTGGCAAGGATCTTCGGGCCGAAAGCCCTGCACAAGATCCCCAACAACCACCCGCTGTACTCGGCCTTCTTCAAGTTCGACGGGCCGCCGAACACCGGGATGGAGCTGAATGGCTGGGGCGACGACCTGGTGCACGACTACCTGAAAGCGGTGGAGTTCGGCGGCCGCATCAGGCTTTTGTATAGCAATAAGGACTATGGCTGCGAGTGGGATTACGACTTCCGCAACAAGCGCTGGCTGGCAATCGACAACACGCGCTTCGCAGTCAATATCATTCAATATGCGTTGGGAGCATGACCGTGGCTGAAAGCGGCTGGAGCGAAAACGAAATCGGCGTACTGCACGCCAAGGTGAAGGCCTTGAAGGCCAGCATGGGGCGGGTCATCATCGGCCAGGAAGAAGTGATCGATTCCCTGGTCATCTGCCTGCTGGCGGGCGGCCATGCGCTGGTGGAGGGCGTGCCCGGCCTGGGCAAGACGCTGCTGGTCAAGTCGCTGGCCCAGGCCACCGACATGGAGTTCCGCCGCGTGCAGTTCACGCCGGACCTGATGCCGTCCGATATCGTCGGCACGGAGATCCTGGAAGAGGACCACGCCACCAAGAAGCGCGAATTCCGCTTCCAGCAAGGCCCGGTGTTCACCCAGGTGTTGCTGGCCGACGAAATCAACCGCGCGCCGCCCAAGACCCAGTCCGCATTGCTGGAGGCGATGCAGGAGCGCTCGGTGACTTTCGCCGGCCAGACGCACAAGCTGCCCCGCCCCTTCTTCGTGCTGGCGACGCAGAACCCGATCGAGCAGGCGGGCACCTATCCCCTGCCGGAGGCGCAACTGGACCGCTTCCTGCTGCATATCGACGTCGGCTACCCGAGCGAGGACGAGGAAATCGCCATGGTGTCCGCCACTACCCACGCCGGCCTGAAGGACGCCGAGCCCGCGATGGACGTTGAAACGCTGTTGCGACTGCAGGCGCTGGTGCGCGACATCGAGATCGGCGAGCACCTGCTGCGCTATGCGACACGCCTGGTGCGCGCCACCCGCCCACGCGAGACCACCGTCGATGCGGTGAAGAAGCACGTCGGCTGGGGCGCCGGCCCGCGCGCCGGACAGGCGCTGGTGCTGGCCGCCAAGGCGCGCGCCCTGATGCAGGGCCGCCTGGCCGTCACCCGCGAGGACATCGGCCATATGCTGCTGCCGGTGCTGGCGCACCGCGTGCTGCGCAACTTCGAGGCGGAAGCGGACGGCATCGCAATTGCCGACATCCTGGCCGCCCTGCGCGACGCCATCAAGCCCGACTGACCTGCCTTCGCACCGCCATGCTGGAAACCCCTGCGCTGCTGGCGCATTCCGCCGACCTTGAGCTGGTGATCCGCCACGTGCTGGCGGGTCTCGGCCATGGCATCCACGCGGGCCGCGAACGCGGCGCCGGCGTCGAATTCTCCGAATACCGCTCCTACGCGCCCGGCGACGAGTGGCGCCGCGTGGACTGGAAGCTGCTGGCGCGCGCCGACCGCTACTACGTGCGCGAAGCGGAGCGCGACAGCCACGTCGCCACCTGGCTGGTGCTCGACGCCACGGCCTCGATGGCCGAGCCGAGCCGGCGCGTGGATGGACTGAGCAAACATTGGTACGCGCGCACCGCACTCGCGTGCGTGGCGGCGATCGCGCAGCGCCAGGGCGATGCTTTCGGCCTGCTGGTGCTGTCCGGCGGCCGCATCGAATTCACCCCCGCCGCGCGCGGGCCGCGCCAGTTGCAGCGCGTGTTGGCCGCATTGCAGCGCGCCACGCCTGCGGGCGAATTGCCGGATGCGGAGACGCTGCGCGCCAGCCTACATTTCGCGCGCTCGCAAAGCATGGTGTTTGCCGCCACCGATGCGCTGGACTGGCCGTCGCCGCTGGGCGAAGCGCTGGTGCGCCTGCGGCATATGCGGCACGACGTGCGCTTGCTGGCCTTGCGCACCGAGGCCGAGGTGGAAGGCAGTTTTGCTACCGGCCACGCTTACCGCGACCCGGAACAAGGTGCGGGGCTGCATCGCTTCAGCCGCGCCGACCGTGACGATTACCGCACGGCTCTCGAGGGACACTTCGAGGCCGTGCGTGCCGCCTGCCGCCAGCATGACCTGCCCCTGTGCGAGGCAAGAGTCGAGCAGCCGCTTGGCGAAGTGTTGCGGGCGTGGCTCAGGAATCCGGAGGCGCGCAGGCCATGATCAGCATGCAGCCTTTGTGGTGGTTCGCCTTGCCGGTACTGTTGCTGCCGGTGTGGTGGCACATGCGCAAACGCGAGCGCACGCGCACCGACCTCCTTGCGACGGCGCGTTTCCTGCCGGCCGCGACCCCGCAGCAGCAGCGCATGTTGCGCTGGTCGGACGTATTGCTCCTGCTCGCACGTCTTGCGCTGCTGGCCGTGCTGATCGCATGGATGGCGGTGCTGGTCATGCCTTGGAAAGGCGACACTGTGTTTGTCGCCCCAGAACTCCAGGCTTCGCCATGGGCCGAACAGCAGGTCCAGACGGCCGGCATGGGCAGTGCCGCCCGCGAGCCGCTTCCCGACGACCTGTGGAACTGGCTCGCCCTCAACGAACACGAATGGCGTCCCGAGGCGCGCTTCCTGATCCTCGCCTCCAGCGCCGCCATGCCCGCGCTGCCCCCGCGCCTGGCCCACGCCGCCGACCTGCGCCTTGCACCACCCGCCGCCGACCCGGCAACGCCGCCCGCCACCCCTTCGGCCGCCACCCCACCGTCCGCCCCTCCATCGTCCGCCGCGCCTTCGCCCGCAGCCGCAGCACGCTCCGCCGCGCCTTCGCCCGCAGCGGCCGCACGCTCCGCCGCGCCTTCGGCCGTCACTGCCGTCGCATCGACCGCTGTACTGCCGATCACCGCGACCGCGCTCGCCCAGCGGCCGCCGCGCGAGCGGCACGTCGTGGTATCCGCGCCGCCGGAGCGGATGGCCCGCTGGCAAGCCCTGTTTGCGGCCTTCGGCACCGCAGCCGACGGCGCCAACCGCTACGTCCTCTCTAACGCACCCGTGCCGGCAACTGAGCTGATCGTCTGGGACCACCCCGACACGCCACCGCCACCATCATGGAAAGCCCCGCTCTGGTGGCGTACCGCCGCCGCCAACGGGCAGACGCAAACGCCGCAAGGGCTGACCTGGACCGCGCAACAATGGCCGCTGAGCGACATCGACGGTGCGCGCGCACTGTACGAACGCTGGCAGCAAGCCACCACGCGTCCCGCCAGCTACGCCATGTCCGCCCAAACCATCAAAGCCGGGCGCAGCAAACCCTTGCCGGCCCCTCTGGCCCGCTCGCCCGAGTGGCTGGCACTCGCCCTGCTGGCATTGTTTGCCATCGAAAGGATCCTGACCCATGCCCGCCGCCGCTGACTACCTGGCCGGCGTGCGCCAGCGCATGCTGCGAACCCTGATCCGCCGCCGCGCCGCCGGCTGGCTGTTGCCCCTGCTGCCCGCCACCGCGCTGGCAGCGTTTGCCCTCGCCGGCACTGCCGCCAGTGCGGCGGTGGCGGCACCCGTCCTGGCCGCCGCGGCCCTTGCCTGGGCCGCCATCGACTTCGCGCTCTGGCGCAAACGCATCGACCAGCACCTGCCTGCCTGGCTGAATGACGCCATCCCGGAATTGGAGGACAGCAGCGCCCTGCTGGCGGGGGCCCCCGAGACGCCACTTGGCGCGCTGCAGCGTCAACGCCTGCTCGCCCGCATCGACAGCGCCATCAGCGAAGAACGGCTGCGCGGCATCGCAAAGCAAAAAGCCCGCTTCAACGCCATCCCCCTCGCGCTGGCTGTGGTGGCAGCCCTGGGCGCCTGGGCATATGCCGCCGCCCATGCCCCTCAACATGCGGGCGCATCCGGCACCGGCCCGGCTGCACAGGCAGCGATCGCCGCGGCCGGCATCAGCCTGCACGCCGAACCGCCGTCATACACCGGTGCGCAACCCAGCGCAGGGGCGCCGCGCGACCTGCAAATCCCCCAGCACAGCAAGGTGCGCTGGTGCGCCATCAACGCCGATGCCACCATCGAACTGGGCGATGGCCAATCCCTGCAGGCGGCCGCCGGCCAATGCGCGGAATGGACCGCCAGCGATTCCCTGTTCTGGCGCAGCCGCAAGAACCCCGGCCAGCGCTTCACGATACGTGTCACGCCCGACCAGGCCCCACTGGTTGCCATCGCCGCCCCGAACGAATCGGTCAGCGTGCTGAAGCCCGATGCGCAAAGCGCACAAATCAACGTCACCGTCAGCGACGACTACGCGATCACCAGGGCCACCCTGCACATGACCCTCGCACGCGGCAGCGGCGAGAACATCCGCTTTACCGACAAGGAAACGCCGCTCCCGGCATCCACCGATCCACGCAAGCGCAGCTGGAACAAGCTCTGGATGCTGAAGGAGCTCGGCATGGAGCCCGGCGACGAGCTGTATTTCTTCGTGCGTGCCAGCGATAACGCACCAGTGCCGCATATCGCCCAATCGCCCACCTATACCCTGCGCCTGCCGGGCCAGCAGGGCGAAGCGCTCGAGTCGACCGCGCTGCCATCGATGGTGAAGCCGGAAAACCTGCGCAGCCAGCGCCAGATCATCATCGACACCGAACAGCTGGTCGCGGACATGCCCCGCATCGGCGCCGCCGAACTGCGCTCCCGCAGTGAAAAGATCGCCGGCGACCAGGCCAAGCTGCGCCTGCGCTACGGCCAGTTCCTGGGCGAAGAATCGTCCCTGTTCGGCGAAGAAGAGCACAGTGAAGGCGATGGCCACGAGCACGGCGGAGGCGGCCCCGCGCCCGCCGGCCCAGGCCCCGGCGGTTTCGGCACCGGCGATATCGCCGCGCAGTTCGGACATGCCCACGACCAGGAAGGCAATGCCACCATCTTCGACCCGGCAACCAAGGAAGTGCTGCGCCGGGCATTGGCAGCCATGTGGGACGCGGAGAAGCAGCTGCGTGCGATTGCACCGAAACCGGCGCTGCCGCCCGAATACAAGGCCCTCGGCGCCATCAAGGAGCTGCAGCAGGCGGAGCGCGTCTACCTGCACCGTACCGCCTTCGTGCCGCCCGCCATCAAGGAGGAAAAACGCATGACGGGCGAGATGGCCGGCGCCGCCAGCTACCGCCGCGCCCAGGGCACAGCCGGCGAGTTCGTGCCGGCCGACGTGCGCGAACTGGTGCAGGCATTGGGGGGCGATGGCGCACTGCCTGCCCTGTGGAGCAAGCCGGCGCGCGAAGCTGTCGCACGCATCGCCGACGAAGAACAGCGCCTGTCCGCCCAGGCGGCGGTGCAGGATGTGGCCGACGGCTGTCAGCCATGCCGCGCCCAGTTGCGCGCCTGGCTGCGCGCAACGGTGCAGCAGCCCGCCGTGCTGCTGCAAGCGCGCCCTGAGGCCGAGACGCGCTTTGGCCGGATATTGCAAGGGAGGGGGGCGCCGTGAGCGTGGACATCAACCTGCTGTGCGGCGGTGCTGTGCTGGCCGGGGCGGCGAGCGCCCTGGTGTATGCCACGAAACAGCGCTGGACAGATGGCGCCCTGGCCGCGCTTGCCGGCGTCTCGCTGGCGGCCGTACTGGCGGCTCCAGCGGGGCCTGCGGGACCGAGCGGCGCTACCCAGCGCACAGTGCTGGCGACGGCCGCCACGCCCACCGAAGCCAAAGCAGCCACCGCGATCGAGCCGGACGAGCGCCTCGCGGCCGCACTGGCGCAATTGCCGTCGATGCAGCGTGGCGCGCCGGTCGAAGTGCAAGGCCAGGGCCTGCATGAAGCGCAGTGGCGCGACCTCCCGGTGCGCGCGGTAGAGTGGTCGGCCGGCAAGGAAGGCTTGCTCTGGCTCGACTTCCCGCGCTCCTTGCCTTTAGGCCGCGGATTCACGCTGACCGCGCGGCGTAGCGCGCCGCAAGCCGGCTGGCGCCTGCAACTGCTTGCCGAGAGCGGCCAGGTGCTGTCCGAGTCGCGCGCGGCGACAGCCTCCGACACCCTTTCCGTGCAATGGCAACCGCCAATGGCTGAATCGATGGTGCTGCAAGCCCGCCTGCTGGACAAGGACGGCAAGGCAATCGCGCAAGGCCCGGTGCCCCTGCGCGTGCTGGACGCCATCCCCTTGCAGATACAAGGCCGCTTCGGCGCACCCTCGTTCGACACGCGCGTCCTGAACCAGCTGCTGACGGATTCAAACGCCATCGTCGACTGGCAGACCACGCTCGGCAAATCGCTGACCCGTAGCGAAGAAGCGCGTGCGCCGTTGACGCGGCCCAATGCCCTGGTGGCCGATGCCGCCTGGCTGGAACGCGGCGGCCTGCGCGGCGTGCTCGCGCAGGCCGCGCAGGGCACGCCCTTGCTGGTCCTCGGCGGCAATGCCGACGATGCCGCCTTGTGGCAGCGTGAGCTGGGATTGAAACTGGCGCCGCAGTCCACCACCACCGAGCAGGAAGACACGCGCCACCTGGTGTTTGCCGGCAGCACCCTGGCCTTCGCACCGGCCGCCCAGATGCCTGCTGCCGGCGGTGCCTGGCAAGCCATCGCGCGGGACAAGGATGGCAAACCCTGGCTGTGGCAGCGCGAATGGCAGAAGGGGCGCATCCTGTGGCTGGGCGTGCGCGACTGGCACCGCCATGCGATCGCCGAACCGGCGGCGCTGGGCCAGTGGTGGCAACAGGTGCTGGACCAGGTAGCGCTGGGAAGCCAGCAGAAGGTGCGTTGGATTGATGCCGCCCCGATGCCGCTGGCGGGCCTG
>CAMLRG010000221.1 GCA_946482335.1 uncultured Duganella sp.
GCCTGCACGGCATGATCGCCAACCGTCCGGACTGGACCCTGTCGCGCCAGCGCCAGTGGGGCGTGCCGATGGCGGTGTTCGTGCACAAGGAAACCGGCGAGCTGCACCCGCGCACGCCGGAACTGCTGGAACAGGTGGCCAAGCTGATCGAACAAGGCGGCATCGACGCCTGGCATGCGCTGGACGCCAGGACCCTGCTGGGCGACGAGGCGGAGCAGTACCTGAAGAACAAGGACACGCTGGACGTGTGGTTCGACTCGGGCTGCACCCACCAGACCGTGCTGCGCGGCTCGCACCCGGAACAGTCGCATTTCCCGGCCGACCTCTACCTGGAAGGCTCGGACCAGCACCGCGGCTGGTTCCACTCTTCGCTGCTGACTTCCTCGATGCTGAATGGCCGCCCACCGTACAAGGCGCTGCTGACGCACGGCTTCGTGGTCGACGGCGAAGGCAAGAAGATGTCCAAGTCGATCGGCAATACCGTGGCGCCGCAAAAGGTGTCCGACACGCTGGGCGCCGACATCCTGCGCCTGTGGGTGGCCGCCACCGACTACACTTCCGAGCTGTCGATCTCGGACGAGATCCTGAAGCGCGTGACCGAGTCCTACCGCCGCATCCGTAACACCTTGCGCTTCCTGCTGGCCAATACCTCGGACTTCGACCCGAAGGCCAACGCCGTGCCGGCGGCCGAACTGCTGGAGATCGACCGCTACGCACTGGCCAATATGGCTGCGCTGCAGGTCGAACTGGCGGCGCACTATGAGCGCTACGAATTCCACCCGGTGGTGTCCAAGCTGCAGAACTTCTGCTCCGAAGACCTGGGCGGCTTCTACCTGGACATCCTGAAAGACCGCCTGTACACCAGCGCGGTGGACAGCAAGGCGCGCCGCTCGGCGCAGACCGCGCTGTGGCACATCACCCAGTCGCTGCTGCGCCTGATGGCCCCGATCCTGTGCTTCACCGCCGAAGAGGCGTGGGGCTTCTTCGCCGGTGAAGAAGCATTCAAGGCCAGCGACGAGACCATCTACACCCAGACCTGGTGGGAACTGCCGCAACTGGCCGATGCCGAAGCCCTGATGGCCAAGTACGCCACCATCATCGCGGTGCGCGCCGACGTGACCAAGCGGCTGGAAGAGCTGCGCACCTCGGGCGCGATCGGCTCTTCGCTGCAGGCCGAGCTGGAGGTGAAGGCCGCCGGCGACAAGTACCAGGTGCTGGCTTCGCTGGATGATGACCTGAAGTTCATCTTCATCACGTCGCTGGCGAAGGCGGTCGAAGTGGCCTCCGAAGCGGAAGAAGCGGTGAACGTGGCGGCTTCGTCGGCGCAGAAATGCGAGCGCTGCTGGCACTACCGCGCCGACGTGGGCGCGCATGCCGACCATCCGGGACTGTGCGGGCGCTGCCATGCCAACCTGTTCGGCGCTGGTGAAGCGCGCAAGTTCGCTTAAAACCGGTAAGGCGGGGTCAGACCCGAAGGGTCAGACCCCAGTCCGCGGCGGCCGCGTCATCGGGGTCTGGCCCTTCGGGCCAGACCCCGGTTTACCGGTTTTAGCAAGCAAACAGAAAAATCAAACAATGGCCACCAAAAAAACCTTCAGCACCAAATCCTCCAGCGGCAGCATGACCCCATGGCTGGGCATTGCCGCCATCATCATCCTGCTCGACCAGCTCACCAAGATCACGATCACCAAAATGTTCGTGTACGGCGAAGAAAAGTTCATCACCAGCTTCTTCAACCTGGTCCTGGCTTACAACAAAGGCGCCGCCTTCAGCTTCCTCGACAAGGCGGGCGGCTGGCAGCGCCACTTCTTCATCGCCATCGGCATCGGCGCCGCGCTGTACATCATCTACCTGCTGAAACGCCACAACGGCCAGCGCCTGTTCTGCTGGGCCCTGTCCCTGATCCTGGGCGGCGCCATCGGCAACGTGATCGACCGCATCGCCTACGGCCACGTGATCGACTTCCTTGACTTCCACTGGAAGGGCTTTGGCCACTTCCCGGCCTTCAACATCGCCGACACCGCGATCTGCATCGGCGCCGCCCTGTTCGTCCTCGACGAATTGCGCCGCGTGAACAAGTAGGAGCAGCACCATGGAACTGACTGGCAAGAAAATCGTCCTCGGCCTGTCCGGCGGCGTGGCCTGCTACAAGGCCGCTGAACTGTGCCGCGCACTGACCAAGGAAGGCGCCTCGGTACAGGTCGTGATGACCGACGCCGCCACGCACTTCATCACCGAAGTAACGATGCAGGCGCTGTCCGGCAAACCGGTGTTCAGCAGCCAGTGGGACCCGCGCGTCAACAACAATATGGCCCACATCGACGTGACGCGCGATGCCGACGCCATCCTGATCGCCCCCTGCTCCGCCGACTTCATCTACAAGCTGGCGCATGGCGTGTGCGACGACCTGCTGTCGACCATGTGCCTGGCCCGTCCGCGCAATTTGCCGCTGCTGATCGCGCCGGCCATGAACGTGGAGATGTGGTCCAACCCGGCCACCCAGCGCAATGTGGAGCAGGTGCGCGCCGACGGCATCGCCGTGTTCGGCCCGGCCGCCGGCGACCAGGCGTGCGGCGAAGTGGGCCTGGGCCGCATGCTGGAACCGGAGCAGCTGCTGGCCGAAATGATCGCCGCCTTCCAGCCCAAAGCCCTGGCCGGCAAACGCATCCTGGTCACGGCCGGCCCCACTTTCGAAGCCATCGACCCGGTGCGCGGCATCACCAACCTGTCTTCCGGCAAGATGGGCTATGCCGTGGCGCGCGCCGCGCGTGAAGCCGGCGCCGACGTGACCCTGGTGTCCGGCCCCGTCGCCCTGGCGACGCCATTCGGCGTGGAACGCCACGACGTCAAGAGCGCGCAGCAAATGTTCGACGCCGTGATGGACCATATTGGCGGCCAGCACGTATTCATCTCCGTCGCCGCGGTGGCCGACTGGAAGGTAATCAACCCGAGCGCGCAAAAGGTCAAGAAGACCGGCGACGGCAGCGTGCCGGAACTGAAGTTCGAACAGAACCCCGACATCCTGGCCAGCGTGGCCGCCCGTACCAGCCTGGCCGGCTGGCCTTATTGCGTGGGCTTCGCCGCCGAATCGGAAAACCTGATCGAATACGGCGCCTGCAAACGCGAACGCAAAGGCATTCCACTCCTGGTCGGCAATATCGGCCACAACACCTTCGGCCAGGACGACAACACCATCATCCTGTTCGACGAGCACGGCCACACCATCCTGCCGCGTGCCGACAAGCTGACGCTGGCGCGCCAACTGGTTTCCGAAATCGCCAAACGCATCGACAAGAATTCGCTCTTCCAATGAAAACTGTAGACGTCAAAATCCTCGACCCGCGCATGAAAGACCAGATGCCGGCCTATGCAACTCCTGGCAGCGCCGGCCTCGACCTGCGCGCCTGCATCGACAGCCCGCTGGTGATCGAGCCCGGCCAGACCGTGCTGGTGCCGACCGGCCTGGCCATCCACATCGGCGACCCGGGCTACGCCGCCATGATCCTGCCGCGCTCCGGCATGGGCCATAAGAACGGCATTGTTTTGGGGAATCTGGTAGGCTTGATCGACTCCGATTACCAGGGACAATTGATGGTGTCTACCTGGAACCGGGGCTTCAACACGTTTACGCTGAACCCAATGGAGCGCCTGGCGCAGTTGATCATCGTGCCCGTGCTGCAGGTCGGCTTCAATGTGGTCGAAGACTTCGAAGCCAGCGACCGCGGGGCCGGAGGTTTCGGCAGCACAGGCAAGCACTGAGGAAAGAAATATGGCAGTAGAGCAAGTATCGACCGAACTTCATCAACGTTCGCCGGCGCGCCGGCCCGGCTGGTTCGCCTGGTCCGCCGTGGCGGCCACCTTCCTGCTCTCCGCCTGTTCCACCATCCAGTCCGGCGGCGAGCCGGCCGCCCCGCCCGCACCCGTCGCGCCGCCTGCGCCGCCGCCCGAGGTGGTCACGCCGCAAATGCAGGCCGCGCGCGACAATCTGAAGGTCATCGCGGCCTTGCAGGAACGGCTGTACCGTGTGGCGGCGCCGCTCTTGATCAATAACGCCGACCTGTGCAAGGCACAGGCGCGCAACCTGCTCGGTTTCACGGCCAAGAACAAATACTCCTATCCGGGCGAATACGCCGACGCGTCGAGCGCGGTGCTGGGGTATGACGATGTGCTGCAAGTGTCCGGCGTGCTGGCCGGCAGCGGCGCCGCGCGCGCCGGCCTGCGCAAAGGCGACGACCTGGTGGCCGCCGGCGGCAAGTCCCTGCCCAAGGGGCGCAATGCCGAAAGCAAGGCCGCCGCCGTGTTCGCCCCGCTGACCGCCAGCAGTGCTTCGCTGAACATGACGATTGCCCGCAACGGCAATAACCAGACCCTGAACGTGCCGGTGACCCGCGCCTGCGCCTTCCGCGTGGACCTGGGCAATTCGGACAACGTGAACGCCTACAACGACGGCGGCCGCGTGCTGCTGACGCGCGGCATGATCAATTTCGCCCAGAACGATGAAGCGATCGCCTACGTGATGGCGAAGGAGCTGGCGCACAATATCCTCGGCCACGCGGGCCAGATGCGCAGCACTGCCACCATGTCCAGCATCATCGACAACCTGGCCTCGGTGCGGCCCGACCTGACCATGCTGGTCGGCAGTGCGGGCGTGCGGCCGATGCCGTCCGACTACGATGTCGCGGCCGACAACCTGGCGCTGTACATGCTGGCGCGCGCCGGCTACAACATCGGCAATGCGCGCAGCTTCTGGCAACGCTTGTCCGAGAAATACCCGTCCACGGTGCTGAACGGCTATACCGCCATCCACCCGAATGTCAGCGCCCGCCTGGCCGCGATGGACCGCAGCGTGTCCGAGATCAAGGCCAAGCAAGCCGCCAAACGTCCGCTGCTGCCATGAAAGCGGCCGTCCTGGTCCTCGCCCTGGCGCCGGCGGCGGCGCTGGCGGGTCCCTGGACGACCCTGGCCAAGGATCAGCGCAGCGCCCTGCTGCTGGACAGCAGCTCCGTGCGCCAGGCCGCCGAAGGGCGCAAGGCCTGGACCATGGAAAGCTACCGCAAGCCGCAACTGGCGCCGGACGGCAAGCCTTATCTGTCGGTGCGCTCCCTGCACCTGTACGGCTGCGACGCCGGCACCCGCACCCTGCTCAGCGAAACGTTTTATGCCGGCGTGCTGGGCAAGGGCGAACCGGTTGCCACCTTCAAATACGAAGCCTACGACCCGGAAAATGTAGTCCCCGGCGGCCCGTCCGAAAAAGCCTTGAAGGCTGTCTGCAAAAAGCCCTGACCCTTGCTATAGTTCGGTGCATGGACAGCATCGACCTCGAAGTACTCAAGACTTGCTCCGCCTGGCTCGCCGCCGGGCACCGCTGCGAACTGGTGACGGTGATCCGCACCTGGGGTTCCAGTCCGCGCCCGATCGGCGCCACCCTGGCCATTTGCGACGATGGGCGCGTGGTGGGCTCCGTCTCCGGCGGCTGCATCGAAGACGACCTGATCGAGCGCGTGCGCAAGGAAGGCATCGTGCGCGAACTGCCGGAAGTGGTCAGCTACGGCATCACCGCCGACGAAGCCCACCGCTTTGGCTTGCCCTGCGGCGGTACCATCGAACTGGCGCTGGAGCCGCTCGGACCGCACAGCCGCATCGACGAATTGCTGGAGCGCCTGGCCGAGCACCAGCTGGTCGCGCGCAGCCTGGATTTGCGCAGCGGCGCCGTCACCCTGGCGCCCGCCCGTCCCGGCGCCGTGCTGGAACGCAGCGGCGACCTGCTGGTCACCCAGCACGGCCCGCGCTGGCGGCTGCTGGTCATCGGCGCCGGCCAGCTGTCGCGCATGCTGGCGCAAATCGCCAGCGCCATGGATTACCACGTCACCGTATGCGACCCGCGCGAAGAATACCGCGCCGGCTGGGCCCTGCCCGACGTCCCGCTGGTGCACGCCATGCCGGACGACCTGGTGCTGGAAATGAAGCTCGACTCGCGCAGCGCCGTGGTGGCCCTGACGCACGACCCCAAGCTGGACGACATGGCCCTGATGGAGGCGCTGAAATCGGATGCCTTTTACATTGGCGCCATCGGCTCGCGCGCCAACAATGCCAAGCGGCGCGAACGGCTGCTGCAATTCGACCTGACGGAAGCCCAGATCGCCCGCCTGCACGGCCCGATCGGCCTTTACATCGGCAGCAAGACGCCGCCGGAGATCGCTATCTCGATCCTGGCCGAAATGACGGCGGTGAAAAACGGCGTCCCCGAAGTCCTGCAAATCAACCACGCCGCCGCCCTCGCCGCCCCGCCCAGCCCCGCCTGCCCGACATGAGCGCGAATTCAAAAGCAAGAACCGGATTGCCACTGCCGCCCCCCTTCCACATCATGTTGGGCATATGAATACTGCCAACCTCCTTAAACTGATCTTGCTGGCTGCCATTTGGGGCGGCTCGTTCCTGTTCATGCGGATTGCTGCGCCGGTGCTGGGGCCGGGCGTGCTGATCGAATACCGCGTGACCTTTGCGGCCCTGTTCCTGGCTGCCGTGGCGCTGGTGCTGCGCAAGCGGCTGGATGTGGCCAAGCATTGGAAGCATTACCTGGTGCTGGGCTTCTTCAATTCAGCCCTGCCTTTCCTGCTGTTCGCCTTTGCGGCGAAGACCCTGACCGCCTCCGTGCTGTCGGTGCTGAATGCGACGGCGCCCATCTGGGGCGCCATCGTCGGCGCCGTGTGGCATCGCCATATGGTGACGGGCCGCGTGATGCTGGGCCTGGCCCTGGGCACGGTCGGCGTGGCCATGCTGGTCGGCTTCGACCACGTCAGCAGCAAGGAAGGCGCGGCACTGGCGATCGCGGCGGCCACCTTCGCCGCCTTCAGCTATAGCATTGCCACCACCTATACCAAGGTGGCCAAGTCAGCCCAGGGCGTGGAAGCGTTTGCCAATGCCCATGGCAGCATGTGGGCGGCGTCCTTGCTGACCATCCCTTCGCTGGCCATCTTCCCGCAGCCGGGCGAACCCACCGTCGGCATCATGGCGGCCGCCCTGGCGCTGGGCATCCTTTGCAGCGGTATCGCCTACCTGCTCTACTTCGGGTTGGTGCGCGATGTGGGACCGACTTCGGCGCTCACGGTGACCTTCCTCAATCCGCTGTTCGGCATCCTGTGGGGCGCGCTGTTCCTGCACGAAGTCGTGGGCTGGCATACCGTCGCCGGCGCCGCCATCGTGATCACCGGGACCATGCTGGTCACCGGCTACAAGGTGAAACTGCCCTGGATGCGGAAGACCGAAGCGGCATGAGACATTCGTTTTCGCTCGACCTGCCCGCCGGCTACCGCGTGCAGGATGTCCTGGCTTTCCATCGCCGCGATGCGGAAAGCGTGGCCGAACAAGTCGGTCCGGATGCGATCCGCAAAGGGATGCTGCTGGGCGGTGTGCCCGTCGTGCTCAGCGTCGCGCTGCCCGAGGCTGAGGGGCGCGCAAGCACGGCGCGGGCGGGCGCGGCCCACGCTGGCGCACAGGCGATTTCCTGCGTGGCCGACATCGATTTGCCGAGCGCCCGCAAAGCGCCACCGGCGCTGGCGGGACAGATCGAAGCTGCCGCCCGCAATATCCTCGGCCTGCACATCGATCCGGCGCCCTTTGTCGCCTTTGCGCGCGACGACGCCCTGCTCGGCCCCCTGGTGGCGCGCCAGCCGGGTTTGCGGATCGTGCAGTCGGCCACGGTGTTCGAAGCCCTGACCTGGGCCATCATCGGCCAGCAAATCAACCTGCCGTTCGCGATCGCCCTGCGCCGTACCTTCATCCTGCAGGCCGGCCGCCAGCACAGCGCCGGCTTGTGGTGCTACCCCGAGGCGGCCGACGTGGCACGCCTGGCGGTGGAGGACCTGACCAGCCGCAAATTCTCGCGCGCCAAAGCGGAAACCCTGATCCGGTTCGCCCGGCTGGTCGCCGCGGGCGAGCTGGACATCGAGGAAAGCGCGGCCAACCCCATCCCCGCCATCTGCAAGAACCTGCTGGCCGTCAAGGGCATCGGTCCCTGGACCGTCAACTACGCCCTGCTGCGCGGCTACGGCTACGCCGACTGTTCGCTGCATGGCGACGTCGCCATCCGTGCCGCCCTGCAACGCCTGCTCGGGGAAGAGAGCAAGCCCGACATGGCGCGCACCGAGCAGATCTTGCAGCAATGGCAACCCCACCGCACAATGGCGGCTGCCCATTTATGGGCCAGCCTGGCCGACCGCCCCAACGAAAGCGCTTGACCCTCACGCAACGTCAGGCTCCAGCATGTCGGTAACGTAACGATGACAAGGAGCAAACATGATGTTGAAGGTAGGTGAACTGGCGCGCCGTTCGGGCCTCACTGTGCGAACGCTGCACCATTACGACAGCATCGGTTTGCTCACGCCATCGGGACGTTCCGATGCCGGTTACCGTCTTTACAACCGCGACGACGTCGCGCGTCTGCACCAAGTGCAAGCGCTGCGCCGGTTCGGCATGACGCTGGCCGACATCGGTCATTTCCTGGCCCGCCCCGGCACTTCCCTGCCCGACTTGATTGCCCGTCAGATCGATTCCCTCGATCAACAGATCGCCGAGGCCGCCAA
>CAMLRG010000222.1 GCA_946482335.1 uncultured Duganella sp.
AGAGCTGACCCCGACTTTCGCTTTGCACTCTATCTGTTGCCATTTGTCACGCATTTTGTGACTTTTGGATAGATTTGATGTTTTTTGGAAATTTATTTTTGCTCATTGATTAATATTTGAGCATTGCGCCAAACTGCTTCGTTTATAATTCGTGCTTCCCAAAAAAGGGTACATAAAAAGCAACATAGCACGAGAATACAAGCGATGAGCGGGGTGAGTTTTTCAATCGTCAGGCATGCGGCGTGGGCGCCGTCCCTGGCTACGCCGGAGGCGTGGCTGGCGTGGTCGCGCGCGCCGTTCCTGCCCGGCACCGAAGGCGAGCCCGGCGTCAAGGCCATGCCGCCCATGCTGCGCCGCCGTGCCGGCCAGCTGGGCAAGATGGCGCTTGAAGTTGCCTATGAGTGCCTGGGTGGCGAGTCCGGCATCCCCATCGTCTATTGCTCGCGCCACGGCGAAGTCGGACGCTCCGTCGAGCTGCTCGATGCCATGGCGCGCGGCGAAGCCTTGTCGCCGACGGCGTTCGGCATGTCGGTCCATAACGCCATCCCCGGTCTGTTCACCATCGCGCGCAAGGAGCAGGCCAACCACATCGCCCTCGCGGCGGGCCCCAGCTCGCTGGAACATGCGGTGATCGAAGCCTGCGGCTTGCTGGCCGATGGCGCGCCGCAAGTGCTGCTGGTGATGGCCGATACGGCCTTGCCGGAACTGTATTCGCAGTTTGAAGATTGCGACGAGCAGGCGTTCGCCTTCGCGTGGCTGCTGCAGCCCGCCGCGGCCGGCGCCGGCGCCACGCTGTCGCTGCAATGGGCTGCCGGCGCCCAGGCGCCACTGGAGGCGATGCCGGGCGCGCTGCAGGTGCTGCGCTTCTTCCTGTCCGATGAACAGCAATTGGTCCGCCTGGCGGACCAGCGACAATGGCAATGGCAACGCCATGTTTGAAACGTTGTTCATGTATTGGCGGGTGCTTGCCACCGGCTTGAGTTTCGCTTTGTTCGGCATCGGCGGCGTGCTGCTGCGCGTGCTGGTGTTTCCGCTGCTGGAGCTGCTGGTGCGCGACGGCCAGCGGCGCGTGCGGCTGTCGCGCGACGTGATCCGCCACAGCTTCCGCGTGTATATCGAAATGATGCGCGTGCTGGGCGTGCTGCGCTACGAAGTCAGTGGGCTGGATAAGCTGGAGCGGGGCGGCTTGCTGATCCTGGCCAACCACCCGACCCTGATCGATACCGTTTTCCTGATGGCGTTCGTCAAGCAGGCCGATTGCATCGTCAAGGCCAGCCTGCGCGACAACCCGTTTACCCGCGGCCCGGTGCGGGCGGCGTCCTACATCGCCAATAGCGGCGGCGCGGGACTGGTGGACGATTGCATTGCCTCGCTGGAGCGGGGCAACAACCTGATCGTGTTCCCGGAAGGGACGCGTACCGGTGCCGACGGCGTGATCGCGCTGAAACGGGGCGCCGCCAACATCGCCGTGCGTGGCGAACGCGATATCACGCCGGTCGTAATCCAATGCGCGCCAGCCACCCTCGGCAAAGGGGAGAAGTGGTGGCGCGTGCCGCCGCGCCGGGTGCAGTTCCGCATCACGGTGCAGGATGACCTGGCAATCAGCCATTTTACGGGCGAGGGCGCGAGCGAAGTGCTGGCGGCGCGCCGCCTGACCGATTATCTACAACATTACTTTGCAGGGAAATACCAACATCATGTTTGAGCAGGAAGTCAAGGAAATGATCATCGATGTGCTCCAGCTGGAAGACATCACGCCGGACGACATCAACAGCGAAGAGCCGCTGTTCGTGGAAGGCCTGGGCCTCGATTCGATCGATGCGCTGGAGCTGGGCGTGGCGCTGCAGAAGCGTTACGGCATCTCGCTGTCGGCCGATTCGGAAGACACGCGCCGCCACTTTGCGTCCGTGCGTGCCCTGGCTGCCCTGGTCGAAGCCCAACGCAAGCAATAAGGAGGAGCACCGTGGTCGTATTGAGCGAAATGAGCAAGGACGAACTGTACCAGTGGGTGGTGACCCTGCTGGCGGAAATGTTCGAATTGGACGTATCGGAAGTGACGCCGTCCACCAACCTGTATGAAGACCTGGATATCGACAGCATCGACGCCGTCGATCTGGCCGTGAAGCTGAAGCAGCTGACCGGCAAGCGCCTGGGCCCGGAAACCTTCAAGACCATCCGCACCATCGACGACGTGGTGGCGGCGCTGCAAGGATTGGCGACCGAAGAGGCGGTTTGATGTTGTGGAACGTGTTGACCGCGGCGCTGACGCTGCTGTACCCGTTGGCGATCTGGCTCGGCCACGGCCGGCTGGAGCCGCGCTGGCTGGCGTGCGTGCTGCTGCTGGCGGCCGCCAGCCGGCTGCCGGCGCTGCGCATCAACGCCGCCGCGCGCTGGACGGTGGCGGGGGCGCTGCTGCTGGTGGCGCTGGCCGTGTGGAGCAATGTGCTGCTGCCATTGAAGCTCTACCCGGTGCTGGTCAACATGGCTTTCCTGGCGGCGTTCGGCTACAGCCTGACGACGCCCGTATCGATGGTCGAGCGCATGGCGCGCTTGCGCGAACCGGACCTGCCGCCGGAAGGCGTGGCGTACACGCGCCGCGTGACCCAGGCGTGGTGCGTGTTCTTTGTCTTCAATGGATCGGTGGCGCTGGCCTCGGCGCTGTGGGCCAGCGAGGCGGTCTGGTCGCTGTACAACGGCGTGATCGCGTATGGCTTGATGGGGCTGATGTTCGGCGGCGAACTGCTGCTGCGCCGGCGCATGCGCAAGGCGGTGTCGCATGCGTGACGCTTTGCTTCATCTCGCCGCCACGCTGGCTGCGCGCCCGGCCCATGCGCTGGCCGGTTGGCACGGTCCTGCTCCGGTATCCTGCGCGGCGCTGGTACGGCGCCTGCAGGACTGGCAGGCACTGTTGGCCGCGCAGCAGGGGCGCCACTTTGCCCTGTATATCGAGGATAGCCTTGAATTCGCGGCTGCGCTGCTGGGGGCCTGGCAGGCCGGCAAGACGGTCTGGCTGACGGCCGACACGCTGCCCGCCAGCTGCGCCGCCCTGCGCGCGCGGGTCGACGGCTTCCTCGGTGAATTTCCGCAGGACTGCGCGCCACTCATCCCGGTGCGCGCAAATGTGACCGCGGGTGGCGCGGCGGCAAGCACGCCGGCCGTGCCGGCGCTGCGCGCGCTCGATGGCGGCTTTGAGGCGCTGGTTGTGCACACCTCGGGCAGCACGGGCGCGCCGCAGGCGATCCCGAAGCGGCTGTCGCAATTGGCCAGCGAAGTGGACGTGCTGGAAGCAATGTTCGGCGCGGCCATCGGCGATGGCGCCTCGGTCGTGGCGACCGTCTCGCACCAGCATATCTACGGCCTGTTGTTCAAGGTGCTGTGGCCGTTGTGCGCGGGGCGCCCGGTGCAGGCGGAAAGCGCTGCCTATCCCGAAGAATTGGCGGCACTGCTGGTGGAGCGGCCGGCCTTGCTGGTCAGCAGCCCGGCCCACCTGAAGCGGCTGCCGGCGCTGGATCTCTGGCGCGAAGCCCGCGCCCAGCTGCGCGCCGTGTTCTGTTCCGGCGGACCGCTGCCCGAGGAGGCGGCTTACGCTTGCGCCGGCCTGCTCGGCAAGGCGCCGATTGAAGTGTATGGCAGCTCCGAAACCGGCGGCGTGGCGTGGCGCCAGCGCGGCGCGCCCGCCCCAGGCAACGCGGCGTGGACGGCGTTCCCGAACGTCGCCTGGCAAGTGGGGGCAGAAGGCGCGCTGGCAGTGCGCTCGCCGCACCTGGCCGACGACAACTGGCTGCCACTGGCCGATCGCGCAGCGGCGACCGCCGAGGGCCGCTTCGAACTGCTCGGCCGTGCCGACCGCATCGTCAAGCTGGAAGAAAAACGCATCTCGCTCGATGCACTGGAAACCGCCTTGCGCGCCAGCCCGCTGGTCGCTGAGGCGCGCCTGATGCTGGACGACAGCACGCCGCGCGCCTGCCTGGCGGCATTCGTCGTGCTGGCGCCGGCTGGCCGCGCGCAACTGCAGGCGCAAGGCAAGCTGGCCATGAACCGCACGCTGCGCGCACTGCTGGCCGCCAATGCGGAAGCTGTCGCGCTGCCGCGCCGCTGGCGCTACCTGGACCAGATGCCGGTCAACGCGCAGGGTAAGACGACGCATGCCGCGCTGGCGGCACTGCTGGCGGACGCCCCGGCGTCAGAGGCGGAGTCGGCACCGGCGACAGCCGCGGCGGCGACCGCAAAGCCGGCGGCGGCCGCGCCAGGCCGCCCGACCGAGCCGGCATGGCGCGAACTGGAACGCGGCGTGGCGCAGGTGCGGCTGGAATTGACGGTGCCACCCGACCTGCTGTACTTCGACGGCCACTTCCCCGGTAGCCCCATCCTGCCAGGCGTGGTGCAGGTCGACTGGGCGATTGCCCGCGGCCGCGCATATTTCGACATGCCGCCCGTATTCCGTGACATCGCCATGCTGAAGTTCCAGCAAGTGATCGCGCCCGGCGCCACCGCCCAGCTGGAGCTGGCCTGGGATCCCGCCAAATCCAGCCTGCAATTCAAATACCTGTCCGAAGCCGGACAACATGCCAGCGGCCGCGTGCTGTTCGGCGCTGCCTGACCCTTAACCCTGATCGAGTGCCCATGCAAGACAAATCGTTTTCCCCGCCGCGCCAATCCGCTTTCGCTGCCCGTTACGAAGCGCAGAAGATCGCCTTCGGCCCAGTCGTATTCCAGTGCGTGCGTTACGCCTGGAAGCGAGGCATGCTGCAGGCGCTGGCCGATGCCGGCGGGGCCGGCCTGAGCGTCGAACAGATGGCCGCCGGCGGCCAGTGGACCGAATACGCATTGAAAGTGGTGCTGGAAACCTGCCTGTCCGCCGGCGCCGTCTCGATCAAGGAAGGGCGCTACGTGCTCGATAAGGTCGGCTTCTGCGTGCTGACCGACAAGATCACCCAGATCAACCTGGACTTCAACCACGACGTCAACTATCTCGGCCTGTTCGACCTGGATCGATCGCTCGACGAGGAAAAACCGCACGGCCTGAAAGCGCTGGGCGACTGGCCGACGCTGTACCAGGGCCTGTCGCAGCTGCCCGAACCGGCCAAGACCAGCTGGTTCGCCTTCGACCACTATTACTCCGACACCTCATTCCCGGACATCATGCCGGACGTGTTCGCGACCGCGCCGCGCAAGGTGATGGATATCGGCGCCAATACCGGCAAATTCAGCCTGGCGACCCTGGCCTACAACGCTGAAGTGCGGATGCACCTGGTCGACCTGCCGAAGCAGCTCGCCGTGGCGGAGCAGAACCTGAAGGCGGCCGGCGTGCGCGAACGCGCCAACCTGCATCCGATCGACCTGCTGGACGACGCGCTCCCGCTGCCGGGGGGCATGGACGTGATCTGGATGAGCCAGTTCCTCAGCTGCTTCAGCGAAGCGGCCATCGCCAGCATCCTGCGCCGCGCCGCCGCCGCGCTGTCCGAGCGCGGCCAGCTGATCATCATGGATACCTTCTGGGACCGCCAGCAGTACGACATCGCGGCCTACTGCCTGATCAACACCTCGCCGTATTTCACGGCCATGGCCAGCGGCAATTCCAAGATTTACCAGGCTGCGGACTATGTGCGCCTGGCGGAAGCGGCCGGCCTGCGCCTGCTCACCACGCGCGACAACATCGGTTACTGCCATTCGCTGCTGCGCTTTGCCCGCGCTGGAGACGCCGGTGTTTAAAGCCTGCTTCGTCATCCCCGTCTACAACCACGAGCATGCCATTGCCGGCGTGGTGGCGGGGCTGCTGCCGCACGGCCTGCACTGCGTGCTGGTGGACGATGGCAGCCGCGCCGAATGCGCCGCCGAACTGGCGCGACTGGCGCTGGCGCATCCGCAGCAGGTGACCCTGGTGACGCACGAAGTCAACCAGGGCAAGGGCGCCGCCGTCATGACCGGCTTCCAGGCCGCGGCGCGCCTGGGCTACACGCATGCCCTGCAGGTCGACGCCGACGGCCAGCACAACCTGGACGACGTGGGGGCCTTCCTGGCCAGTGCGGCGGAGCGCCCGGACGCGCTGGTGGTGGGCTACCCGATCTACGACCAGTCGGTGCCGAAAGGCCGCCTGTATGGCCGCTATGCCACCCATATCTGGGTCTGGATCAATACGCTGTCGCTGCAGATCAAGGATTCCATGTGCGGCTTCCGCGTCTACCCGCTGCAGCCGGTATTGGCCCTGATGGCGCGCCAGCGCCTGGGCCTGCGCATGAATTTCGACATCGAGATCCTGGTGCGCCTGTTCTGGGAAGGCGTGCCGATGGTGAACCGCGCCACCCGCGTCGGCTATCCCGCCGACGGCGTGTCGCACTTCCAGGTCTGGCGCGACAACGTGCTGATTTCGCGCATGCATGCGCGCCTGTTCTTCGGCATGCTGTGGCGTGCCCCGCGCCTGCTGGCGCGCCGCTGGAGCGGTGCATGAACAAGGCCGCTCCTCGCCACTGGGCCGCGATCAACGAAGTGAGCTTCGTGGCGGGCATGCGCCTGCTGTTCTGGACCTTCCGCGTGCTGGGCCGCCGGCCCTTCCGCGCCATGCTGTACCCGGTGCTGTGCTGGTACCTGCTGGCGGCGCCGCGCGCGCGCCGCGTCTCGGCCGGCTACCTGCGCCGCGTATCCGCGTTCGCACCGGTGCCGCGCCTGGGCGTGCTGCGCCATTTCGCCGCCTTCGCCGAGAGCATCCTCGACAAGATGCTGCTGTGGGGCGGCCTGTTCGATACCCGCAGCGTCACGCTGCACGGCGTCGACTCCATCAACCGCATGCTGGCGCGCGGGCAGGGCGGGCTGCTGGTGTGCTCGCATTTCGGCAACCTGGAACTGTCGCGCGTGCTGTCGCTGGACCGCCCCGACGTGAAGATCACGGTACTGGTGCATACGCGCCATGCGCAAGCCTTCAACCGCATGCTGGCGCGCCTGAACCCGGCCAGCGCCCTGAACCTGGTGCAGGTGACGGAGATGGATGCCGCCATGGCCATGCAGCTGTCCGAGCGCGTCTCGCGCGGCGAACTGGTGGTGATTGCCGGCGACCGCGTGCCGGTATCGGACCAGCCGCGCGTGGCGATGGCCGATTTCCTGGGCCGGCCGGCGCCATTCCCGGTCGGCCCCTATGTGCTGGCGGGCGTGCTGCAATGCCCGGTGTACCTGATTTTCCCGCTGCAGCGCGAGGGGCGTAGCGAACTGCATTTCGAACTGTTCAGCGACGCCTTGCGCCTGCCGCGCAAGGCGCGCGAGGCGGCGTTGCAGGAGTGCGTGCAGCGCTATGCCGCGCGCCTGCAGCACTACTGCACGCAAGCTCCGCTCCAATGGTTCAATTTTTACGATTTCTGGCATTTACCGACACTGGATACTAGCGATGCACCTGGCTGACCTGACCCATGCGAAGCGCGCCGTGCGCTTCGACCGCAACCGACTGACGATCGAAGACATCGTCGACATCGCCGCCGGCCGTGCGCAAGCCGTGCTGTCGGACGACCCGGCCTACCGCGCCATGATCCAGCGCGGCGCCGACTTCCTCGACCGCCTGCTGCGCGAAGACGGCAATATCTACGGCGTGACCACCGGCTACGGCGACTCCTGCACCGTCAACGTGCCGGCCGAACTGGTGGCGGAACTGCCGCACCACCTGTACACCTACCACGGCTGCGGCCTGGGCGAGCACTTCTCCCCGGCGCAGACCCGCGCCATCCTGGCGGCGCGCCTGGCGTCGCTGTCCAAGGGCTATTCCGGCGTCAGCCTGGAATTGCTGGAGCAGATCGCCCGCCTGCTGGACGCCGGCCTGCTGCCGCTGATCCCGAGCGAAGGTTCGGTCGGCGCCAGCGGCGACCTGACGCCGCTGTCCTACCTGGCGGCGGTGCTGTGCGGCGAGCGCGAAGTGTGGCGCGACGGCGAGCAGGTGCCGGCGGCGCAGGCGCTGTCCGAAGCCGGCATCACCCCGCTGCGCCTGCGCCCGAAGGAAGGCCTGGCCATCATGAACGGCACCGCCGTGATGACCGCACTGGCCTGCCTGGCGTATGACCGTGCGGAATACCTGACCCGCCTGTGCACCCGTATCACCGCCATGGCATCGTTCACGCTGGACGGCAATGCCCACCATTTCAATGAAGTGCTGTTCTCGGTCAAGCCGCACGGCGGCATGCAGCAGGTGGCGGCCTGGCTGCGCAGCGACCTGCCGACCGAACTGCTGGAGCGCAACGGCAAGCGCCTGCAGGACCGCTACTCGATCCGCTGCGCGCCGCACGTGATCGGCGTGCTGGCCGACGCGCTGCCATTCTTCCGCACCTCGATCGAGAACGAGCTGAACAGCGCCAACGACAACCCGATCATCGACCCGGACGGCGAAACCGTGCTGCATGGCGGCCATTTCTACGGCGGCCATATCGCCTTCGCCATGGACGGCATGAAGAACGCCGTCGCCAACCTGGCCGACCTGATGGACCGCCAGATGGCGCTGATGGTCGATACCCGCTACAACCACGGCCTGCCGAGCAACCTGTCCGGCGCCACCGGGCCGCGCGCGGCCATCAACCATGGCCTGAAGGCG
>CAMLRG010000223.1 GCA_946482335.1 uncultured Duganella sp.
TGCTCGGCACTAGTCGCGCCATCCTGCCAGCCTTTGGCGCCTTTACTGGCGGGCACTCTTTAATTCCGCAAGCCAGTGACAAGGTCTATGTGGTGGCCGACGAAATGATTTTCCTGATTGAAAAAAGGTAGGCGATATCCTACATTTGTCGCGCTGAACGTCCTATATTACCTGTACAGTGCTTGCACTAACATGAGTTCTCCCGTGCCGACATGAAGGCCGGGGGGTCTTTTCCATCGAACCGAGCAGGGGGACGAATCATGGCTTCGAACAACCAAGGCGACAAACGCGGCAATCGGCAGGACAGTCCGGCCGGCAGCAAGCAAAGTGCACGTGGCTTTGCCTCCATGGACCCGCAACGGCAGCGCGAAATCGCTTCCGAAGGCGGACGCGCCGCCCACCAGAAAGGCACGGCGCACGAATTCACTTCGGAAGAAGCACGGCGCGCCGGCAGCATGAGCCACAAGAACGATGGCAACCGCCAGAGCGGTTCGCGTGGTAATGCCAGCCGTGCCGAGCAGCAAGCTACCCAGGGACAGCCGCAGGTAAGCCAGGACAACCAACAGGACTACCAGGGCAATAAGCAGGGTGGCGACAAGTACTAAGGCGTAACGTAGCAAGGAGGCCAGCATGGGAAGGCCTGACAAACCCACCAAGGACACGGAGAGCCAGCAAAACTTTGTGCTGGTCGATACAGAGCATCCGGAGATCAGCAATACCGACATACCGGAAGGCCAGATCCGCCGCGCCGACCGGCCCTTGCCGGGCAACCGGCAAAAGGCCACGGAAAGTGGCTCGCGGCAGGGTGGCAGTGGCCTGGGCACCGAAGGCGGTGCGCCAGGGCCGGACGCAAGTTCCGGCGTTTAACCGACAAGGCGGGCCAGGCGGCCCGCCTTTTTTCCTTTGGAATTGGGATCCGGCGATGCCCAGTGCGCGCTGCCCAGTGCCGCACGCGCGCCAAGGTTGTCTTGCGGATGGCCCGCCCGCGGACAGGTAAAAGAATGTAAATGATAACGATTCTCAATTGCATTTGAGCATCGGGTGCATTATCATGCTGAAATTCTTTTATCGGAAGTGACCACTTGAGCAGTCCAGAAATCCAAGCGAAACGGGCCGTCTGGCTCAAGCTGCTGCACGAATGGCACTGGGTCAGTTCGGCCCTGTGCCTGCTGGGCATGTTCCTGTTTGCGGTGACCGGCATTACGCTGAACCACGCCAGCCAGATCGAAGCCAAGCCCTCCGTGGTGCGCAAGCAGGCCACCGCGCCGGCGGCGCTGGTGGGCGCGCTGCAAAGCTTCGCGGAACAGCACGATGGCGGCAAGGCGCCGCTGCCGGAGGCCGGCGAGCGCTGGCTGCGCGACACGTGGTCGATCAAGGCCGGCGGACGCGAGGCGGAATGGGCCGTCGATGAAATCTACCTGCCGCTGCCGAAAGCCGGCGGCGACGCCTGGGTGCGCATCGGGCTGGAAGATGGCGCGGCCGAATACGAAGACACCGACCGTGGCTGGATCTCCTGGCTGAACGATGTGCACAAGGGCCGCAACACTGGCGTGGCCTGGACCTGGTTCATCGACATCTTTGCCGCTGCCTGCCTGGTGTTCTGCATCACCGGTTTGCTGATCCTGAAATTCCACGCGGCCAAGCGGCCGTTCACCTGGCCGATGGTGGGGCTGGGTGTCCTCATTCCCTGTGTTATCGCATTGCTCTTCATTCACTAAGGACCCTCTGTATGAAACTTCGTTATTCCATCGCTGTCGGCTTGCCGCTGGTGGGCGCGTCGGCGATGGCGGCCGAGATGACGCTGAAATTCGATTTGCCGCAATTGAACGTTGCGGAATACCACCGCCCCTATGTTGCGGCCTGGCTGGAAAACGCCGACCAGAAGGTGGTGGCCAACCTGGCCGTGCTGTACGACGTGAAGAAGAAGGACAATGGCGGCGCCAAGTGGCTGAAGGATATGCGCCAGTGGTGGCGCAAATCCGGCCGCGACCTGGCCATGCCGATGGACGGGGTGAGCGGCGCCACGCGCGGCCCGGGCCAGCATAGCCTGAGCTTCCCGCTCGCCAAGGATGCCCTCAACCAGCTCCCGGCCGGCAACTACCAGCTGGTGCTGGAGGCCGCGCGCGAAGCGGGCGGGCGTGAACTGGTGAAGGTACCGGTGGCCTGGCCGCCGAAATCGGCGCAATCCCTGTCCGCCAAGGGCAAGGAAGAACTGGGCGATGTGTCCGTGCAAGTCAAACCATAAGGAGCGGCCATGAAACTGAGCAAAACCCTGACCGCGCTGGCACTGGCCGGCGCCGCCTTCAGCGCCCAGGCGCACAAGCCCTGGCTGCTGCCTTCGTCCTCGCTGGTGGACGCGAAGGAACCCTGGGTCACCGTCGATGCGGCCATTTCGGAAGGCTTGTTCGATATCGACCACGTGCCGCTGAAGCTGGACGGCATCACCATCACCGGCCCCGATGGCGCCAAGGTGGAGATGCAGAACGCGTTGACCGGCCGCCTGCGCTCGAGCTTCGACGTGAAGATGGCCAAGCCTGGCACCTACAAGATCGCGCTGGTGAGCCAGACGGTGATGGCGAGCTGGAAGGCCAACGGTGAAGTGAAGCGCTGGCGTGGTGCGGAAGGCGACCTGGCGGCCAACGTGCCCGCTGCAGCGGAAGAATTGAACGTGTCGCGCACCAACAGCCGTCTGGAGACTTTCGTCAGCGCCAACAAGACCGATGAGGCGGTGTTCAAGCCGACCGGGGTCGGCATCGAACTGGTGCCGGTCACCCATCCGAACGATATGCGTGCCGGCGAGCAGGCGACCTGGCGCTTCCTGATGGATGGCAAGCCGGCAGCCAACCTGGCATTCAGCCTGATACCGGGCGGTGTGCGTTACCGCGGCACGCTGGGCGAAATCCGCATGAGCACCGATGCCAAGGGCGAAACCAGCTTCAGGATCCCGGAGCCGGGCATGTACCTGGTGTCGAGCAGTTGGCCGGCTGCCGCCGCAGCGCAGCCTGGCCAGCCGGCCGGCCCGCGCCAGATGCCGCCGCGCCGCGTGACGTACGCGGCGACGGTGGAAGTGTTGCCGCAGTAAAGCTGGTGCGCCGCGTCCTGCTGCCGCCCACCATCGCCGCCGAACCGCCGCCGGCGGGGGCGGCCATCGCCGACTTCGGCGGTGGGTCGATGGGCACCACCTGGTCGGCGCGGGTGGCGCTGCCCGCCGGCGCCGGTGCGGCGGACCAGGGCCGCGTGCTGCAGGCCGGCTTGCAGCGCGAGCTGGATCTGGTGGTGGCGCACATGAGCCATTGGGAGCCGGATTCCGACCTGGGGCGTTTCAACCGCGCAGGCGCCTGCACCTGGCATGTGCTGCCGGATGCTTTTTTTGAAGTCCTGCGTTACGCGCTCGACGTCGCGCGCGACACAGGCGGCGCCTGTGATCCCTGCGCCGGGGCGCTGGTCAACCGGTGGGGTTTCGGCCCGGCCGGACGGCATGACGAAGCCGGCTTCGTGCCGCCGGGCGCGCGCGAAGTGGCGGCATTGCGCGGCGCCATGGCCGGGAGCACGGTGGAGCTGGACATCCCGCGCCGGCGCGCCTTCCAGCCTGGCGGCGTGCAGCTGGACCTGTCGGCGGTGGCCAAAGGCTACGCAGTGGACCGCCTGGCGCATTACCTGGAAGGGCAGGGCTTGCCGCACTACCTCGTCGAGGCCGGGGGCGAACTGCGCGGCGCCGGCCTCAAGCCGGACGGCCAGCCCTGGTGGGTCGCGCTGGAGCAGCCCTTGGCCGCGCGATGCGGCGCAGGCGCGCCGGGCGAGATCGCCGTCGCCCTGCACGGCCTGGCCGTGGCCACGTCTGGCGACTACCGCAAATACTTCATGCAGGACGCCACGCGGCGGCCGCACACGATCGACCCCCGCACCGGCATGCCGATCGATAATGGCGTCGCATCGGTGACGGTAGTGCACGAGCGCGCGATGGCAGCCGACGCCTGGTCGACCGCCTTGACGGTGCTGGGCCCGGAACAAGGCCTGGCCCTGGCCGAACGCAAGCGGCTGGCGGCGCGTTTCCTGCTGCGCGATGGGGAAGGGCTGCGCGAAATCCAGAGCAGCCGGTTCCAGAAGATGCTTGAAGACGAATGATCCTGACCAATGACCCCACCCGCCTTGCCCTGGCGGCCGCGCTGTGCGCCGGCTACGGCCTGGTATGCCTGCTGCCCTGGCTGCGCACCCGCCGTGCGCGTGCCGCCGCGCAAGCGGCGCGTGCCGCGGCCGGCGATGCGCCGTGGCTGGTGGCCTACGCCAGCCAGACCGGCAATGCCGAGCTGCTGGCGCGCCAGACCAGTGACACCCTGCGTGTGGCCGGCATTGCCAACCACGTGTGCGATTTCGACGAACTCGATGCCGCCACGCTGCAATCGGCCGAACGCATCCTGTTCCTGGCATCGACCTATGGCGAAGGCGACGCACCCGACGCGGCGGCGCGTTTCGCGCAACGCTTGATGGCGCGCGGCGACCTCGCGCTGGGCCGCTTGCACTACGCCGTGCTGGCGCTGGGCGACAGTGCCTACAGCAATTTCTGCGGCTTCGGCCGCAGCCTCGACGCCTGGCTGGCCGCGTGCGGCGCCCAGGCACTGTTCCCGCGCGTGGAAGTCGACCGCAGTGCCGCCCCCGCGATCGCCGCCTGGCGCCAGCAACTGAGCCACCTGGCCGGCACCAGCGACGCCCCCGACTGGGACGCCCCGGGGTTCGGCGAGTGGCGCCTGGCGGCGCGGCGGCATCTCAACCCCGGCAGCGCAGGCGCGCCGATCTACCACCTGGAGCTGGAACCGGCGGCACCAGGCGCCGCGCTGCCGTCCTGGCAATCGGGCGACCTGGCGCAGGTCGCCGCGCCGGCCGACCCGCAGCGTCCGCGCGAATACTCGATCGCCTCCATTCCCGCCGACGGCCGCGTGCACCTGCTGGTGCGCCTGCACCGCCATGGCGACGGCAGCCACGGCCTGGCCTCTGGCTGGCTGACGCAGCAGGCGGAGCTGGGCGCCACGCTGCCCCTGCGCCTGCGCGAGCACCGCCGCTTCCGGCTGGAAGCGAATGCGGAGCGCCCGCTGATCCTGATCGGCAATGGCAGCGGCATTGCTGGCCTGCGCGGTCACTTGAAAGCCCGGGTGGCTGCCGGCCAGGCCCGCAACTGGCTGCTGTTCGGCGAGCGCGACCCGGCCCATGACGCCCTCTACCTGGACGAACTGGAGGCGTGGCAGCGCCAGGGCCTGCTGCCGCGCCTGGACCTGGCCTGGTCGCGCGGCCCCGAAGGCAAGGAATATGTGCAGGATGTGCTGCTGCGCCATGGCGAAGCCTTGCGCGCCTGGGTGGCGGACGGCGCCGCCATTTACGTGTGCGGCAGCCTGGAGGGCATGGCGGCCGGGGTCGATCAAGTGTTGATACAAATCTTTACAAGCACATTTATGACTGAGATGGCAAGTTCTGGTCGCTATCGGCGCGATGTGTATTGAATAATTGGGTTGGAATGTTGCGTTAAAACTACAGTTGCACAGTTTTTTGGCAAATTAAATTCAGATTCTCACAGATTCTAACGAACAATCCCTGTATCTTTCAGAAATGTAATAACAATGACACGAAAGTGCCCACTTGCTCATCGCATAATCCGCGGTCGTCTGGGCAATTGGTCACAAACTGCTTTGCTCATTCGAACGTTTTCAGCAACCCGAAGGAGTAAAGAATGGTATTCCAAGAAAAGATCGGTGCGCGTTCCGTGCGCCTGGCGATGTCCGCCCTGGCCCTGTTCGCCGCCGGCCAGGTGGCCGCCCAAGAAGCGCCGATGCAGCGTGTCGAGATCACCGGTTCCGCAATCAAGCGCATCGCCGTCGAAGGCGCACTGCCAGTGCAGCGCCTGAGCCAGGAGCAGATCGCCAAGACCGGCGCCACCACCGTGGCCGACCTGATCCAGGCGCTGCCTTCCATGCAAGGCTTCACCGTCGACGCCATTGCCGCCGGCACCAACTCGGGCGGCCGCGTCTCGGCATCGATCCACGACCTGGGCGAAGAATACACCCTGGTGCTGCTGAATGGCCGCCGCGTGGCGCCACAGGGCTCCGGCTCCGCGGTCAACCTGAACGCCATCCCGATGAGCGCAGTCGAGCGCGTCGAAATCCTGACCGACGGCGCCTCCGCGCTGTACGGCTCGGATGCCATTGCCGGCGTGATCAACTTCATCCTGAAGAGCAGCGTCAAGACCACCACCATCGAAGCGACCATGGGCCAGCCGTTCGACAGCAGCGCCGGCCGTTCGTCCAACTTCAACATCACTTCGGGCTGGACCAGCGCCGACGACCGCCTGACCCTGGTCGGCACCTACCGCCACGACGAGCGCAAGCAGCTGAAGGCCACCGACCGCGAATTCGCGAAAACGGCCTTCCTGCCATTCTCCTGGCAAGGCACCAACTACATCTACGACCGCACGTCGACTGCCACCGTGCCGGCCAACGTGTCCGTCGTGTTCAACGACCCGAAGATCCCGTCGATCGGCTTCTCGCCTTACCTGAAGCAGAACGGCAAGTGCCCGGCGATGAACTTCGAATCGATCGCCAACACCGCCACCACCCAGAATTGCGCATTCGACTTCGTGTCGACCATCGAGATCGTCCCTGAGAACAAGCGCGATTCCTTCTTCGGCAAGGCGACCTACAAGCTGACCGACAACGTCAACCTGTTCGCCGAAGCGGCGCTGTCGCGCCTGGACCTGACCGCGCGCATCGCCCCCAACACCGCGCCGTTCTCGATCACCACCTCGTCCCAGTACTACAAGGACAATGTGCTGCCATGGCTGACCCCTGAGCAGGCCGCATCCGTCAAGACCGTGTCGGGCAACTACCGCACCTACGACTGGGGCACCCGCGATTCCCAGACCATCACCGACTCGACCCACTTCGTGGCCGGCGCCGAAGGCGAGCTGGGTGCGTGGAGCTTCAACACCGGCGTGACCTGGTCGCGCAACGAGATCGACGAGCGTTACGTCGGCGGCTACGCGCTGAACAAAGAGTTCCGCGACATGCTGGCCAACCGCTCCTTCGACCCGTTCGCCCCGATCGGCCAGCAGACCGAAGCGACCAAGCAGCTGATCGCCAACTCGATCTTCCACGGCTCCATCCGCAAGGCATCCACCACCCTGAAGGGCGTCGACTTCCGCGGTTCGCGCGAACTGTTCGACCTGTCCGGCGGCAAGGCTGCGCTGGCAGTGGGCGGCGACTTCCGCAACTACGCCTACGAGCAGACCCCATCCGAAGCGGCGTCTACCGGCAAGGTGTACAACCTGAACGCACCGGCCACCTACGACATGGACCGCGACACCTACGGTGTGTTCGCGGAAATGCTGGCGCCCGTGGTGAAAGGCCTGGAACTGACCGCAGCGCTGCGTTACGACGGCTTCTCCGCGATCGACAACGGCGTGACCGGCACCAAGATGGGCAACAAGGAATCGGCAACCACCTACAAGGTGTCCGCACGCTGGCAGCCGACCCAGACCCTGCTGGTGCGTGGCTCCTACGGCACCGGCTTCAAGGCGCCTTCGATGCTCGACATCGGCCAGCCGCTGGTGAACGCCGGCTTCACCTCCGGTAACTTCGCCTGCCCGATCGCCCACGCCGACTACTGCCGCCCGGGCAAGACCCAGTACAACGTGATCTCCGGCGGCAATGCCGACCTGAAGCCCGAGAAGTCCAAGCAGTTCACCATCGGCTTCCGCATGGAGCCGACTGCCGCCTTCTCCTTCGGCGCCGACCTGTGGGACGTGAAGATGCGCGACAAGGTGTCCGCGATCTCCGAAGTGCAAGCCTTCGGTGACCCGGTCAAGTTCCGTGAACTGTTCACCACCTACACCGAGCCATCGACCGGCAACACCTACTGGGCGTTCAAGTCGCTGTCGATCAACATCGGCCAGACCCACAACCAGGGGATCGACTGGGACCTGACCGGCCGCAAGAAGTTCGCGTTCGGCAACCTGACCTCGACCCTGGCCGGTACCTATATGATCAAGGCCGACTACACCGTGCCGGGCACCAGCGACCAGTGGACCAGCAACATGAACCACTTCGGCATCACCAACGCGGTGACCTTCCGTAACGTGGTGCGCTGGACCAACACCCTGGACACCGGCGCGTTCTCGAACGCCATCATCGTCAACTACCGCAACGGCTACACCGATGCGGAAGCGACCGTGCGCAACACCTCGACCAACAAGAACGAGCTGATCCGCATGCACGTGCCGTCGTACATGACTTTCGACTGGCAGGGCAAGTGGGCCGTCAACCAGCAGGTCACCCTGCGTGGCGGCATCAAGAACCTGTTCGACCGCACCCCGCCGCTGTCGCTGCGTAACTCGTCCGGCCACCAGGTTGGCTTCGACGCCCGCTACGCCGACCCGATGGGCCGTTCGTTCTACGTGACCGGCGCCTACGCTTTCTAAGCGCAGCCACCGCCGACACCAACGCCCCGAGCGCGCCAGCGCCGGGGCGTTTTTTTATGAAAGTCGGGGTC
>CAMLRG010000224.1 GCA_946482335.1 uncultured Duganella sp.
GCCTGCCCGCGTTCTACTCGCGCACCGTGGCCGACCCGCGCTGGGGCATGCGCGCCACCTGGCGCGGTGCCAGCGCCGACGCGACCGCCCTGGCCCTCGACGACCGCGCCGGCGGCGTGGTGATGCGCGGCAGCCGATATGAGACCAGCGAGCACGTGAGCGCCGGCGACAGCCGGGTAACCCTGCTGCGCGCCCGCCGCCACGGCGGCGAAGCGGTGGCCGGCACCTTCCTGTCGGACCGCGATTATGGCGATGGCGCGCGCAATACGGTATTCGGCACGGACGGTCAATGGCGTGCCCCGGCCAACGGCGAAGGCAATATCCAGCTGGCATGGACCGCCATGGCATCGCGCACGACGGCGCGCTTCGACAAGGATGGCCGGGCCGCTGCCGTCCAGGCGCGCAACAGCGGCTACGGCTATGGCAGGCTCAATTACAGCTCCGACGCCTGGCTGAACGAAGTGGAGCTGGAAGTGATCGGAACCAATTTCGCCAACGATAACGGCTTCGTGCCGCAAACGGGCATCATCAAGGGCGAAGTGGAACTGAACCGCCGCATGGGCGCGCGCGACCTGGGCCTGTTCGAAGCGTACGAGACGGAATTGCATCTCGGCCTGCACGAAATCCGCACGCTGTCGCATGAGACGGTGCAGCGCTGGCTGCGTCCCGGCTTCTGGTTCTATGGCGGCAGGCAGACGCGCTTCTGGGCCGATATCGGCATCGACCGCCAGCGCGGACGCAGCGGAGCGGCTTTGCACAAGACGCCGGCCGCCCACCTGGGTATTGGAAGCTCGCCATCGTCCTGGTTCGTCAAGCTGAAGGGCGAGCTCACGCTGGGCCGCCAGCTCGATGTGGAAGCGGACGCCGTGGGGCAGGGTGGCAACCTGGAGCTGGAGGCGAACCTGCGCTTCCCTTTGCCCGGCGGCTGGAGCCTGGAATCGGACCACCGCTGGAACCGCGCCTGGGTCAAGCACGCGCGGCTGCAGGATTTCAGCGACGGCGGCTGGCGCTGGGTCGGTACGCTGCACGCCAGCCCGCGCGACGCGCTGCGCCTGATCGTGCAGAACACTTCGGCGCAGCGCCAGGACCTGGCGCCGCAATTGCTTGAACCATGGAGCGAGCGGTACCGCCACCGCTCCTTGCTGTACAAGCGCACCACGCGCCACGACCGCATCGTGTCGGTCGGCGCCACCACCGACGCCAACGGCGCCTTGCCCGGTTCCAGCAAGGGCTTGACGCTGAAAGTGCAGTGGGGCATTTGACGGCCCGGCGTACGCCCGGCCCCCGCTCGAAGCCGCGGCGCAAGGCCTCCCGCAAGCTACTTGACGCCTGACATGTCCGGCAGCGTGTGTGCGATGCCCTTGTGACAGTCGATGCACGTCTTCTCGCCGCTGGCCAGTTGCGTCGAGTGGGCATCGACTGCGCGCTTGCTCTGGCGGGTGAAGTCCATCGACTCGAACTGGTGGCAATTGCGGCATTCGAGGGAATTGTTGGCCTTCAGCCGCCGCCATTCGTTGCCAGCCAGCTGCAGGCGGTGCGCCTCGAATTTTTCGCGGGTATCGATGGTCCCGAACACCTTGCCCCACACTTCCTTCGACGCTTGCATCTTGCGTGCGATCTTGCTGGTCCACTCGTGCGGCACATGGCAGTCGGAGCACTTGGCACGCACGCCGCTGCGGTTGGTGAAGTGGATGGTGCGCTGCAGCTCCGGATAGACGTTGTCGCGCATCTCATGGCACCCGGTGCAGAATTTCTCCGTATTGGTCGCTTCCATGGCAGTGTTGAAACCGCCCCAGAACACCACCCCGGCCACGAAGGAGCCGATCACCAGGAAGCCCAGGCTCAGATGCAGGCTGGGACGGCGCAGTATGTTCCAATAAGTTCGAATCAGACGTAGCATGGTGCCCCCTTATTTCCTTTTCGCCGGCGCGGCGGACGCGGCCTGGTTCAGCATGGTGTCCACGTCTTTGAACTGGTTCGGCACCAGCGGTTCCAGGTTCGCCTGCGGCACGTGGCACTGCAGGCAGAAATAGCGCCGGGGCGACAGCTCGGCCAGGAAATTGCCGTCCCGGTTCTGGAAGTGCGTCACGCTGATCATTGGCGCCTGGCTCTCCTGGGTGCGGGCACGGGCGTGGCACATCATGCAGCGGTTGGCACTCTTGTCGAGCTGGTAGCCTTCGATCTTGTGCGGGATGATGGGCGGCTGCATGGCGTAGTTGCGTACGCGCCGCACGTCGCTATTGTCCGGGTTGACCATCGGCGGCGGCTTGGTGGTCTCGGCCAGCGGCGTGGGGCCGCGCATATGGTCGAGGGCGCGCGGTGCCTGGGCCGGGGACTGGGCGATGGCGGCGGCCAGCGGCAGCAGGAAGGCGGCGAGGAATGCGATTTTTCTCATGGCGGTGGCTCCTATACCTTGCGGATGCTGACTGCGCACTTCTTGAAGTCGGTCTGCAAAGAGATGGGACAGGTGGCGTCGAGCGTCACCTTGTTCACCAGCTGGCTGGCGTCGAAGAAGGGGATGAACACCAGCCCGCGCGGCGGCCGGTTGCGCCCGCGCGTCTCGACGCGCGACTGGATGTGGCCGCGCCGTGATCTGACTTCGACCAGGTCGCCGCGCCGTGCGCCCAATGCCTTGGCATCGTCCGGGTGCATGAAGCACACCGCGTTCGGCACCGCGCGGTACAGCTCGGGCACGCGGCGCGTCATGGTGCCGGTGTGCCAGTGCTCCAGCACGCGGCCGGTGGACAGCCAGAACGGATACTCCTTGTCCGGCGCTTCGGCCGGCTTCTCATAAGGCAGCGCAAAGATCACGGCCTTGCCGTCGGGATGGCCGTAAAAGCGCACGCTTTCGCCCTTCTTGACGTAGGGGTCGAGCCCTTCGCGGTAGCGCCAGAGCGTCTCTTTCCCGTCCACCACCGGCCAGCGCAAGCCGCGCACCTTGTGGTAGGTGTCGAAAGGCGCCAGGTCGTGGCCGTGGCCGCGGCCAAAGCTGGCATACTCCTCGAACAAGCCTTTTTGAATGTAGAAGCCGAACGCCTTCGCTTCATCGTTCTGGTAGCCCGCTTCCAGCTGGGAAGCCGGGAACTTGTCGACCTGGCCGTTGCGGAACAGGACGTCGTACAGGGTCTTGCCTTTGTAGGCCGGCATGGCGGCCAGCAGCGGCGCCGGCCACACTTCCTCCATCTTGAAGCGCTTGGAAAACTCCGCGATCTGCCACAGGTCGGATCGCGCTTCGCCCGGCGCGCTCACCAGTTGGTGCCAGAACTGGGTGCGGCGCTCGGCGTTGCCGTAGGCGCCTTCCTTCTCCACCCACATGGCGGTCGGCAGGATCAGGTCGGCCGCCGTGGTGCTGGCGGTGGGGTAGGGGTCGGACACCACGACAAAGGCATTCGGATTGCGGAAGCCGGGAAGGATCTCGCCCATGATGTTGGGGCCGGCCTGCATGTTGTTGTTGCACATGACCCAGTAGGCATTCAGCTTGCCATCCTTGAGCGCGCGGCTTTGCGCCACCGCGTGGAAGCCCGGCTTGTCGGGAATGGTCCCCGGCGGCAGCCGCCAGATCCGTTCAGCCGTCTCGCGGTGCTTGGGATTGGTGACCAGCATGTCGGCCGGCAAACGGTGCGAGAAGGTGCCGACCTCGCGCGCCGTGCCGCAGGCCGAGGGTTGGCCGGTGAGCGAGAAGGGGCTGTTGCCCGGCGAGGAAATTTTCCCGGTCAGCAGGTGTATGTTGTACAGCAGGTTGCCGCACCAGGTGCCGCGCGTATGCTGGTTGAAGCCCATGGTGAAAAAGGACATGACCTTGGTCTTCGGGTCGGCATAGAGTTCAGCCAGGCGCTGCAGGCGGTCGCGCGGCACGCCGCACAGCTTCGATACCGAATCGACATCGTAGGCACTGACGAACTTCGCGAATTCCTCGAACGTGCTGGGCTTGCCGCCGCCGGCATCGGCCGCGTTGACGGCGGCCTTCTGCAGCGGATGGTCAGGCCGCAAGCCGTAACCGATATTGGTATTGCCCATCACGAAGCGCGTGTGCTTGCCGATGAAGTCCTGGTTCACGCGGTTGGTCTTGATGATGTGGTTGGCGATGTAGTTGAGGATCGCCAGGTCGGTCTGCGGCGTAAAGACGATCGGCTGGTCGGCGAGCTCGAAGCTGCGGTGCTCGTAGGTCGACAGCACTGCCACCTTCACATGCGGGTTCGACAGGCGGCGGTCGGTCACGCGCGTCCACAGGATGGGGTGCATCTCCGCCATATTGGAACCCCACAGCACGAAGGCGTCGGCCGCCTCGATGTCGTCGTAGCAGCCCATCGGCTCGTCCATGCCGAAGGTACGCATGAAACCGGCCACGGCGGAGGCCATGCAGTGCCGTGCGTTCGGGTCCAGGTTATTGGTGCGGAAGCCGGCCTTCATCAGTTTGGCTGCCGCGTAGCCTTCCCAGATGGTCCATTGGCCGGAACCGAACATGCCGACCGCGCTCGGCCCCTTTTCCCGCAACACTTTCTTGAATTGCCTGGCCATTTCGTCGAATGCGGCGTTCCACGATACCGGCTGGAACTCGCCATCTTTGGCGTACTGGCCGTTCTTCATGCGCATCAGGGGCTGTGTCAGGCGGTCCGCCCCGTACATGATCTTCGACAGGAAGTAGCCCTTCACGCAATTGACGCCTCGGTTGACCTCGGCGTTGATGTCGCCATGGGTCGCCACCACGCGGCCATCCTTGACCCCGACGTTGACGCCGCAGCCAACGCCGCAAAAGCGGCACGGCGCCTTGTCCCACTTGAGCTGGGTCTTGGCGGCATCGGTGACGACGTTGGATGCGGCGGCGGGAAGGTGGATGCCGGCGGTGGCCGCTGCCGTCAGCGCGGCGGACTGGATGATGAAATCACGACGGGTATGTTTCATGGGAGCTCCTCGTCCATTGAAGTGGCGGATTCGGCATGCTGGTATACCAGGGCGACATTGAGCACACCGGGCAAGGCCCGGATGGCGTCCATGATGTCGAGCGTTCGGGGCGCGCTGTCCGCCTCCAGCGTGACGACCATGCGTCCGTCTTCCTCGGCGGCATGCACGATGGCGCGCGGCAGGATGGCAAGATGGGAACGCACCTCCGCCACGCGGGCGGGGATGGCGTGCACGATGATGCCGGCGATGTGGATTTCGGCCGCCATGGTCATGCCCCTGGCAGGCGTCCGGTGAACAGCTGGTACATCCAGACGGCGAAACCGTAGCCGCCCACCGTCGCAACAGCGAGGATCGGCGCCAGAACCACCGTCATGAACAGGAATACCTTCAGTTCTTGCGCCTTGCTGGCGACTGGTTCTTTGTTGTCCATTTGTCCCCCATCTTACGCTGAAAGATGCGCCGAGAAACTGGCGCAGGTTAAGCCTTTGTCCAGGTTGCCGCTATGGGCCCGGCACGGCGCGCGGCGCGAGCTCGATGACCAATCCGCTTGCGCCCGGCGCCGCCGGGCCGCTCTCTCCTTCCATGTCGCCAGGTTGGGCGGTGGCGCTGCCGCTGGCTGAAATCCTGGCGCCCACGATCAGCCTGCGTGCGCCAGCGAGACTCGCGCCGGGCGCCAGGACGTGGCGGTCATCCAGCCGGAATGCCTGGGGCCACTGGCCGGCCTTGCGCTTGATGGCGGCCAGCGGCATCGCCGGGCCATCGGCGGCGCGGGCGTAGATGAACAGCGTATGTCCGGGCGGCGGCGCGGCGCTGCCCGGCGCCAGGCGCAAAGTGCCGGAAAGCCCTGCGGCGGCGCCGGCAGCCGGCGCGGGCGCGGCCACTGCGCCAGCCGCGGGCAAGCCCTGGCGTGCACGGGCTTCGGCAATGCCGGCCTGCGTCGAGCGGGCGAATTCGGAATCTTCGGGCACTTGCGGCAGGACCGCCAGCCATTGCGCTTCTGCGCGCGCGAAGTCGCCGCGGGCGAAGGCCGCGCTGCCGGACAGGGCCAGCGCTTTGACCTGTTGCGGGTCGATCGCCAGGGCGCGTTCGGCCAGTCGTTCGGGCTCGCCTGCCAGGACGCCGTGCCGCGCCGTGGCCAAGGCGTCCGCGTAGTCGGCCAGCACGCCGGCGTCCCGCGGCAGCAGCGCGGCGAGCTGGGCATAGGCGTCGGCGGCCTCCCCGTAACGGTGCATGACGCTATAGGAGCGCGCCAGCATGTGCCAGCCGTCGACGTCGTCCGGCTGGCTGCGCAGGCGGGTGGCCAGGCGCTCCACCATCGCGGGAATGTCCTGTTCGGCCGGGCCGTGGTCGGCGGGCGCGGCGGCGGCGGCCAGCAATTCGACCGGCATCGCCAGCGCGTCCGGCCGGCCCACCTGGAGGTAGAGGGCGGCGGCGGCGGCGGGCAGGGCCACGGCCAGCAGCAGCGCCAGGTGCGGCTGCGGGCGCGTGCCGGGCGCGGGCCCTGCCGGGCGGCGCAGCAGCGGCGGCACGACGCAAGCCAGGGCCAGTGCGGCCATGCAAGCGATCAGGGCGACGAAAGTGCTCATGGCTTGCGCCTCCAGAATCGGCGCAGCGCCGCCACGCCGGCCGCCAGCAGCAGCAGGGGCCCGAACCAGAGCAGGGCGGTGCTGGCGTTGAGCGGCGGATCGTACAGCACGAAATCGCCGTAGCGCTGCACCATGAATTGCACCACCTGCTGTTCGCTGCGGCCCTGGGCCAGCTGCTGGCGGACTTGCTGGCGCAGGTCGAGCGCGAGCGGCGCGTGCGAGTCGGCCAAGCTCTGGTTCTGGCATACCAGGCAACGCAGCTCGCCAGCCAGCGTCATGGTGCGGGCATCGAGCGAGGCCGCCAGCGTGTCGCGCGTGCTTGCGCCATCAGCCATTTGCCAGCTCCTTCACTTTGCGGACGATCCGCTCGCGCGCATCGGGCGCCGACAGCGGGCCGGTATGCTTGAGCCGGATGATGCCCTGGCGGTCGATGACGAACGTCTCCGGCACGCCGTATACGCCGAAATCGATGCCGATGCGGCCGTCGTGGTCGAAAGCGACCTGGCGGTAAGGGTTGCCATGGCTTTGCAGCCAGCGCAGGGCGTCCTCGCGCCGGTCCTTGTAATTCAAGCCGATCACAGGGGCTGGCGTCGCACGCGCGAGCGCCATCAAGTCCTGGTGCTCCAGGCGGCAGCCTTCGCACCAGGAGGCCCAGACATTCAGCACCCACACGCGGCCTTGCAGGTTGGCGGGCGACACCGTGGCGCCGGGCTCGTCGAGCCGCTGGGCGGAAAACTGCGGCACGGGCTTGCCGACCAGCGGCGACGGCAGCGTGCGCGGATCGCGCCGCAAGCCGGCGCCGAGGAATGCCAGCAGCACGGCGAACAAGGCCAGTGGCAGCAGGTAGCGCTTCATCGCGGTTCCCCCAGCCATGGCATGGCGGCCGGTGCCGGCGCGCGCATCGCCGGCGCCAGGGACGCCTGCGCCACGCTGGCGGCGCCGCGCAGCGCCAGGCGGTAGCGGCGGTCGGACGCGGCCAGCAGCCCGCCCAGCGCGAACAGCGCGCAGCCGCCCCAGATCCAGCCGACGAAAGGCTTGAGCTGGATGCGCAGCAGCCAGCGGCCGTCGCCGGTGGCGTCACCCAGCGAGACGTACAGGTCGCGCAGCAAGCCGCGCTCGATGGCCGCTTCGGTCATGCTGTCCTGCGCCACCATATAGCGGCGTTGTTCGGGTTGCAGCAGTGCCACCGGCCGGCCCTGGTACGCCACCGCCACGCTGGCGCGCAAGGCCGTGTAATTCGGACCACGCGCCTGTTCCAGCGTGTGCAGCGTGAAACGGTAGCCGCCCAGCGCCGCCTGCTGGCCCGGCGCCAGCACTACATCCTGCACCAGTTCATGGCCCTTGACCATGGTGACCCCGATGACGAACACGCCCAGGCCGGCATGCGCCGCCAGCATGCCCCACCAGGCGCGCGGCTGGCGCGCCAGGCGGCCCCGCTGGCGCAGCAATTGCCAGCACGTGCCGAGCAGGATCCAGGCCGCCAGCAGCAGTCCGAGCGCCACCATGGGCGAGCTGCGCAACAGCAGGGCCGCGCCGCCCGCCATGCCCAGCGCGATTGCGGCCGGCCAGCGCAGGCGGCGCAGCAGTTGCCCCGGCGTGCCATGGCGCCAGCCGGCGAAGGGCCCGGCTGCCGCCAGCAGCAGTACCGGCAGCATCATCGGCACGAAGACTTTCTCGAAGTACGGCGGTCCGACGGAAATCTTGCCGGCGCCAAGCGCATCGAGCACCAGGGGATACAGTGTGCCCAGCATCACGGTGCCGGCAGCGGCCAGCATCGCCACGTTTTGCAGCAGCAGCAGCGATTCGCGCGAGAACGGCGCCAAGCCGGTGCGCTGGCGCAGGCGCGGCGCGCGCCAGGCGTACAGCAGCAGCGAGCCGCCGACCACCAGCGCCAGGTAGGCCAGGATGAAGGCGCCGCGGCGCGGGTCGCTGGCGAAGGCATGCACCGAGCTCAGCACGCCCGAGCGCACCAGGAAGGTGCCCAGCAGCGACAGCGAGAACGCCAG
>CAMLRG010000225.1 GCA_946482335.1 uncultured Duganella sp.
GTCTGACATTTGGACATTTCGCGCGCGAAATGTCCAAATGTCAGACCTGACACCGGTTTTAAAACGGGGTTGCCAATGGCAACCCCGTTTTTTTTACTGTCCCTTGACGTAGGTGTAGGAACGCTTGCGGACCGACTTGATCGCTGGCGGGCGTTTGTCGGTACAGATACTGCAATCGCCGCCGCCGCCGCCGCCACCACCACCGCCGCTGCCACCCTTCTTGCGCACCGAGCCGATCACGATCGTCTGGCGGCGTCCATTGACGGGCACTTGCGCCAGCACCGGTGAGGGTGGCAGGCCGCCGCCGACGAAGGTCGAGGAGCGGGTGCCGCCGCAGAAGCCATCGACGCCGATCGCGCCGGATGCATTGAACAGGCTGACGATGTAGCCGCGCGCTTCGCCCAGCGCAGTCTTGCAGCTGGCCGTATTGTCCTTGATCGGGCGGTTGGTACTGAACAGCACGGTGCCACCGACAATCTGGGCCGAGGTGACGACTTGCTCGCCCTGGGCCAGGCTCATGAACCAGCCTTTCTGGTTGGAGCCGAGCAGGACGGACGGCGAATTGCAGTCGGTGCTGCCGGAATTGTCGGTCAGTGTGTCGAGGTCGCGCGCCAGGGTGCTGTCTTTCACCGCCAGGTTGTCCAGCGTCACGTAGAAGCGGTTTTCGACATTGTCATACGGATATTGCCAGCCCAGCGGGTGCTCGCGGTCGCCGCTGCCGATGGCGATGTAGACGTAGCCCTTGTTGTGCAGCAGCGCTGGATTGAACAGGAACTTGCGTGCGCCGCCGGAGGTAAATGCCACCTTGTACATGGCCCATTGCGCCGGCAGCAGCGGGTTGCGCGTGACCGGGCCGTCGATGAAGTCGATGCGGTAGATATTGCCGCCCAAGTCGGCCGCGTAAGCGTAGTCGGATTTGCCGTCCAGGTCGATATCGACCAGGGAAATGTCGCCCACCACGCCGCGTTCGGTGGTGAACGAGGCCAGCTTGGTGCCGTTGGAAGCATCGAACACGTACACCTGGCGGCCCTTGCTGGCGCCGCAGGTGGGGGCGCCGGTGTTGGCGTCCTCGCAATTGTCATAGCCGCCGCCCACCACCATGACCGGCGTGGTTTCGGAATGGCCCTTGACAAAGGCAAGCGCCGGCGTGGACCAGGTCTGGCCAATGCCTTCCAGGCCCGGCGTGCAGCCGGTGTCGTTGCCCAAGTTCGGGCAGCCAGCCGACCACATCAATGACGGCGCCGTGCGGTTCGTTACATTCAGGGCGTACAGCATGCGGCCGCCGCGGCGCATGGTCGGGAAGATCCAGATGTTGCTGTTGTCGGCATTCTGGTAGACCCCGGTGGAGCCGTCGAAGAAGTAATCCTTCTGCGCGCCGGTGGCCGCCACGTCGCCGGTGCCGGACACCTTGGGATAGTTGATCAGCGGCGTCTGGTCTTTCAGGCGCTGCAGGCGGGAGAAGAATTCCGGGGCGATGAAGCTCCACAGTTCCTTGCCGGTCTCCGCTTCCATCGCGCGCAGGTAGCCATCGTTGGCGCCATAGAACACCACCACGCCGCCATTGTCGCCATAGTTGATCGGCAGCGGGCGCGAATGGATCACGTCGCCGTGGATCGAGGGGCGCGTGGTGGCCTTGGTCGCTACGTTGCCTTTTTCATTGTTGACGTCGGCGCCCTTGATGAAGTCGACCAGGTCGGCCGACAAGCCGCTGGAGGTCGTGCTGAAGGTGGCCAGCGACGTGCCGCTGCGCGTATAGATGGTGCGGTTGACGGCATGGGTCGGCGCGTCGGTGGTGGTGGGCGGGTTATTGCCGTTGCGAAGCACCTGCGCTGCCGCGCCTTTTTCAACTTGCGGCCCGTCCGGCGAATCGGAATAGGCGGTGGCTGCGCTGCAGCGGCCTGCCGGATCGGGATTCAAGCCCAGGTTCTGCCAGTACTGGCCGCTGGGGCTGGTCCAATAGCTGACAGCGCAATCGGTCACGAAGCCGGTATTGGGGTTGACGGCCGGCCGGCCGTTGACGTCGCCCAGGTCGACCTCGGAGCCGCTCTGGATGATCTGGTAGCGCTTCAGGTTGCCGAACCAGCGCGGCTTGGCATTCGGGTCGGGGCGGAACATGCCGATGAACACCTGGTTTTCATTTTGCGAGCGGTTGGTCGAGTTCACCGGCAGGCTGGTGGAGGCGAAGGTGGATTCGACTGCCAGCACTTCGCCAAGGATCTGGTTCAGGGCGTCGATGATCGCCTGCTTGTTCCTGGCCGCAAAGTAGGTGCCGCCACCCACACGCGCCATGCTCAGCAACAGTGAGGTATGGGTCGCGTTCGGCTGCTTGTTGAACACGTCGATGGTATAGAACCTGACCTTCGGCTTGACCGTGGTGCCCGCGACAGGGATGCCTTTGTCGTGCATGAAGCGCACCCACTCGTCGGCATTCAGCGGGTTGTTGTCGGTGGAAGTGGTGCCGGTCGCTTCATTGGTGATGGTCTGGTTGGTGCCGATCACCGCATAGGAAGCCTGGCCCGATGGGCAGGTCGCGCTGCCATCGTTGAGCGCCGAGCCGATGGTGCAGCCCTGGGTGTAGGCGGCACAGGCGGCGGCAAAGTTCGGCAGTTCGGCCTGGGCTGCGGTATTGCTGGCATAGCAGGCTGCGGTCTGCCCCACCTTGTTGGTGGTGGTCGTGGTGGTGCTGCGGAAGTTCGGCAAGCCAAGCTGCGTGGTGTCGCCGCCCAGGCTGCGCAGCGCATCGGTGTTGGCGGTCGTGTCCGATGCCGGGCCGCTGGCGTTCGGGTTGCCGATGAAGATCACCACGGTCGCAGCGCAGGTGTCGTCGGCCTTCAGCGGCGTTTTGAACTGGCTGTAGCGGCTGACATAGCCATTGGGGTCGGCACGCGAAGCGTTGGTGCCGGCGCCGGCACGATAGCTGTTGCCGCCCGCCAGATAGCTGTAGATATCCCACATCAGGTTGCCGTACGGCGTATTCGAATTGCGCTTTTCCTGCGGCCCGTTGATATCGTTGTAAATGGTTTGCATCTGGACGCCCAGCAGGGCCTTGGCGCTGTCGCTCATCTCCTGCACATGGAAGCGCACGAAGCCGCCGTTGTCATTGGCGGTGCCATCGGTGACGTACTCCATCACCCCGACATTGACCTTGTCGTTCAGGTCGGCGATCGCGGTGCGGATGGCGTCGACCTCCGCCTGGCCTTGCTGCTCGCCGCCGGGCCATTGCTGGTTCTGGCGCGCCCAGTTGGACGTATTGTCGAGTACGATAAGGATGCGGGGATTGATCGACTTGCCGGCGGAGGCGCCGGTGAAAATATCGATATCGTCAGCGCCCGCAATGCCCGGCAGGATTGCGGCAATGACGCCCAGGCTGGCTGCCAGGGCAGCAAAAGACTTCTTTAGCATGGCTCGCTTTCCTTATTTGCAGGAGGTTTCAACATCATCGGTGGACACGCGCACGTTGACGCCTTGCACGACTTCCACCCGCGATTCGGTCACGGCATCGGTGCTGACCGCGGTGATTTCCCAGGTACTGTTGGCACACAAGGAGTTGCCGGTATTGGCACCCACGATGAGGCCCGAGCTGCCTTCGCCGACGGAGCAGTTCTGGTCTTCGGTGTTCGCGAAGTCCAGCTCATTGACCTTGATGGTGCGCGCCTTGACGCAGGCCGGGCTGGGCGTCAGCGCCGTAGTGATGTCGATCGTGCCGTCGCCATTGACGTCGACGCAGCGCGTGTTGGGGCCCTGGCATGGCTGGTTCAGCGTATCGTCCGGCGACTCGAAGAACAGCTTGTTCGACAGGGCTTCGTCGATCACCTGGCGGCTGGCGGCAATGCCTTCGTCGCGGCTTTGCATATTGCTCACCACCTGGATGCTCGACTTGCCCAGGTTGAAGGTGCTGATCGCCAGCATGCTGATGATGACCAGCATCACCAGGGCCACCACCAGGGTGACGCCGCGCTGGCGCTGGAGGCGGGTGAATCTCATATCGGTTTCCTTCCGGCGGGATTGGGCAGGGCGATCAGGGCCGAGAAGACGTGGCGCTTGTACTGGTCGCCGGTGGCGGCGATGACCAGCGGTTGGCCGTCGGCGCCATTGCCCAGGGTATAGCTCTTGGTGTCGGCATGGCCCATCGACTTGGTCAGGGTCCGCGACAGCAGGTTCATCTTGACGGCCACCACATTGTTCCAGTTGACGACGGCGCAGGCTTCGTTGGCGCAGGCGAGGGCGCTGCCGGGCGTAGTGGTGAACAGGTCGGCCACGCCATCGGCATTGGTGTCCATGCCGTATTCGACCTGCATGTTCTCGATGCCTTCGGCCAGCGGCACGATGTCGATGCTGAACGCGCCGCCCTGGGTGGTGACTTCGGCGCGCTTCAAGGTCGGGATGCCATCGCCGCTCTGGCTATTGTTGGCAACGAAATAGATATGGGTCAGCAGGCGGCGGATCGGTGCCGCGGTGCCGGTGCCCGCGCCGACGCCGCAATCGCGCTTGTGCAGCGAAAAGCCGGTGGTCAGGATGCCGATCTGGAAATAGTTCGCCACGTTGCCCGAGCCCAGCTCGAACATGTTGTCGCAGCCGGAGGCCTGGAAGAAGGGCCCGCCGGCACTGGCCGGTTCGCAATCGGCGGCATCGACGATGCAGGTGGCGGTGTGGCGCACCACCACGATGTCGGTATTGTCGCGCACGTCGGACAGGCAATCGAGCGGGTTATCGTCGTCGTAACCCTGGACGTGCAGGGCGATGGCGGCGCGCATCGCCGCCACGTCCTTGCCGCAAGGGTTGGGCAAGGTGGTGGGCAGCGTCATCAGGTTGGTGTCGAACTCGCCATAGAAGCCGGCATTGCGCAAGTCGCCATTCAGCAATTGCATGGCATAGCGGCCATTTTCAACCTGGCGGTTGGCGCGTTCGATTTCCATTTGCGCCTGGTTGTTGTTGACGAACAGGGCGGACAGTGAGCCCAGCAGCAACAAGCCGATGGTGACGGCCACCATCAGCTCGACCAGGGTGAAGCCTTGCTGGCGGCGCGGGGAAGTGCGGAGTGGATGCATCGTTCAGGCTCCTCAGATGCAGGTCAGCAGCGGGCTGGTCACTTGTACCGAGATCACGCGTCGGTTGGTGTCGGTGCCGTACTTGTCCTTGCCGCAAGTCAGGCTCGGTGCAATGGTTTCGTGCAGCCCTTGCCACGCCACCGACACCCGGTACTGGCCCGGGATGCAAACGCCGGCCGCGGGGTTGGGGGCCTGGGTCTGTTCGATGCAGCCCAGGGCGCCGATCATGCCGCCGACCTTCCTGTCGCCGGCATCGGTCTCGGCGGCACCTTTCAGCAGATTGCTCCATTCGCACAAGTCGCGCGCCGCGCCGGCCGCTTGACCGGAACAGTCCTCCGGGCGTGCGTCGCCGGTGCCGATATCGGAAGCCACATAGGCGGCGGCGTTGGCGGCATTGGCTTGCAGGCGGGCGCTCATGTCTTCCAGCAGGATCACGGCCTGGGCGCGCTGGTAGGACTCCACGGAACCGACCTGGGATTTGGACTGGAACACGGCCACGCCCAGCAGGCCAAAGGCAAGCAGGACGACCGTGACCAGCACTTCGATCAGAGTGGAGCCGCGTTGGCGAACCATAAGAAACCTCAGCAGGGGTTGGTGGTTTTGATGCTCGGGCGACCGCTCAAGTCGACCACAATGCAGCGTACATTGCCGTTCGAGGCGGTCACGGTAAATTTCGGATTGGCGTCATCGCGGACGCGGCCGGCGGATGTATAGGTCAGGGTGTCCGGCCCGGTCACCGTGGCCGCGGTCAGCGCGGCGTGCGCCTGCAGCATTTCGCCGGCCACCGTCGGGTGCGGCATGTTCCAGCCCTTGGTCCAGGAAGCGTCCACCGGCACCAGGCTGATATCGGCATTGCGCTTGATGGCCTCGCTGCGCGCGCGCAGGATATCGTTGAACAGGTCGCTGGTGGCAGTCTTCAGGCGGGTATTGGTCACGAACTCCTGCATGGCCGGTACGCCGGCGCCCGCCAGTACGATCAGGATGGCGATGACCACCATCGCTTCCACCAGGGTAAAGCCGCGCTGGCGCTTCATGGCATCACCACTTGTCCGCCGGCAGTTTGGCACCCTTGCTGTCGATGCTGAGCGTGACGTCTTCGGCCTGGGCCGTGCCGGCCTTGGGGGTGGCGGTGACGGTGAAGCCCGGCGGCGGGCCGTCGTCGACTTCGATGGCGATGTCGTAATACTTGGACACTGTCGCCGGGGCGGTCATGCCGAGGGCGGTCAGCGTCTCGCCATAGGCGCGCGCGTCGGCGAAATACTGCTGTTCGCGCTGGGCCACGTCGAGCAGGAATTGCTGGGCCGCGCCGCGGTTGCCGCGCAAGACATAACTGGTATAGGCCGGCATGGCCGCTGCCGCCAGGATGGCGATGACGGCGATCGCGATCATGACCTCGATCAGGGTGAACCCGCGGTGGCTTGGATGCTTCATTGCCTGGCTTCCGGTTAGTTTAGTATATTAATTGTAAGACCGATGTTGCCGTAAGTCAATTTTCGCACTTGTACTGCTCGTTACATTTTAGCGACAAAAAAAGAAGGCCCCGGGCACTGTTGCGCGGGGCCTTGCCATGGGGACGACGGCGGCTTATTCGCTGGTTGCCGCCAGGGCTGGTTCAGGGGCTGGCTGGACGGGCGCCGACGGCGACGGGTTGGCCAGTTCGCGCTGCATGGTGTCCATGTCCAGTTCGCCTTCCCACTTGGCCACCACCACGGCGGCCACGCCGTTGCCGACGAAGTTGGTGAGGGCGCGGCATTCGCTCATGAAGCGATCGATGCCGAGGATCAGGGCCATGCCGGCCACCGGGATGGTCGGCACCACGGCCAGGGTCGCGGCCAGGGTGATGAAGCCGGCGCCGGTGATGCCGGAGGCGCCTTTCGAGGTCAGCATGGCCACGCCGAGGATGGTCAGCTGCTGCATCAGGGTCAGGTCGGTGTTGGTGGCCTGGGCCACGAACAGCGCCGCCATGGTCATGTAGATATTGGTGCCGTCCAGGTTGAACGAGTAGCCGGTCGGGACCACCAGGCCGACCACCGGCTTGGAAGCGCCCAGCTTTTCCAGCTTGCGCATCAGCGATGGCAGCGCGCTTTCCGAGGACGAGGTGCCGAGCACGATCAGCAATTCTTCCTTGATGTAGGAAATGAAGCGGGTGATCGAGAAGCCGGTGTACTTGGCGATGGCTCCCAGCACCAGGAACACGAACAGCGCGCAAGTCAGGTAGAACGAGCCCATCAGCTTGGCCAGCGGCAGCAGCGAATCGATGCCGTACTTGCCGATGGTGAAGGCCATGGCGCCGAAGGCGCCGATCGGGGCGGCCTTCATGATGATGTTGACCATGCCGAAGAAGGCGTGCGACACCTCATCGATCAGCTTGACGACCGGACGGCCGCGCTCGCCGAGCGCTGCCAGGGCGAAGCCGAACAGGCAGGCCACCAGCAGCACTTGCAGGATGTCGCCCTTGGCGAAGGCATCGATCACCGTGTTGGGGATGATGTTCAGCACGAAGTCGGTGGTGGTCTGCGCCTTGGCCTTCTCGGTGTACTGGGCGATGGCCTTGGTATCGAGCGTGTGCGGGTCGGCGTTGAAGCCGGCGCCGGGCTGCATGAAGTTGGCAACGGCGAGGCCGATCACCAGGGCAAAGGTGGAGACGATTTCGAAGTAGAGCAGGGCTTTGCCGCCGACACGGCCGATTTTCTTCACGTCCTGCATGCCGGCGATGCCGCTCACCACGGTGCAGAAGATGACCGGGGCAATGATCATTTTGATCAGTTTGATGAAGCCGTCGCCCAGCGGTTTCATGGCCACGGCGTCGGCCGGCAGGTAGATGCCGAGCATGACGCCGCAGAAAATGGCGAACAGGACCTGTACGTACAGGATTTTGTAGAAGGGTTTCTTTTCCATGGTGAGGGCCTCGTTTGTCTCCGAATGTCCGCATCATGGCAAAGGGGTTGTCTTGCGACTATTGTGAATATCCCTATTGTGGAAAACCACAACCGGTCAACCGGGGTCAGACCCAAAGGGTCAGACCCCTGGCCAGCGGCCGCCGCGTGCTTGGTGTCAGGCCCTTCGGGCCTGACACCGGTTTACCGGTTTTACTGTGCCACCCAGCCCCCATCCATATTCCACGCCACGCCGCGCATCTGCCGCGCCGCATCGGAGCACAGGAACACTGCCATCGCCCCCAGTTCTTCGGGCGTCACAAATTCGCCGGAAGGCTGCTTCTCGGCCAGCAGCGCCGCCTTGGCCGCCTCATTGGACAAACCTTCCTTCTCCGCCCGCGCATCGACCTGCTTCTGCACCAGTGGCGTCAGCACCCAGCCCGGGCAGATCGCATTGCAGGTGACCCCGGTCCTGGCCGTCTCCAGCGCGGTTGCCTTGGTAAAGCCCACCAGCCCATGTTTGGCCGCGACGTAA
>CAMLRG010000226.1 GCA_946482335.1 uncultured Duganella sp.
TCCTGCCCGCTGTCTTCATTGCCGCTGCCAAGGTCGTACTCGCACAGGATCACGTCGAAGCGCTTGTTGGTGAGCTGGCGGATCGCGGTACCGGAGCTGACGGCGTACTCGATGCGCGTGATCGAAGCCTGGTTCAGCATATTGTGCAGGTTGCCCCGCATTGCCGGATTGGGGTCGATGATCAGCACCGACAGGTCGCTATACGATTGCATTGCCTGGTCTCTTATTGTTTGCCCCGCAGGGTGACATATTGCGATGATAACGCAGCCAGCATCGGATGCTGCGGATCGGCCTGGCGCAAGCGCACCAGCACGGTGGCGCACTGTTCGCCCAGCGCCGCGTCCCAGCCGCTGTCGCCCATCAGGCGCAGCATGGCGGACGCCAGCGCCGACATCAGGCCGGCATTGTCGGGCCGCCGCCGCACCGCCGCCCGCAAGACCTGGATGGCGCCGCGCTGGTCGCCCTGGCCGCTGCGCAGCGCCGCTTGCCGCACCAGCCCGTCGAGATAGCGTTCCACGCTTTCGCCTTCATTGTGCGCCAGGTCGGCGCGGCCCGCACGTTCGTAGACCGCCAGCGTTTGCGCTTCGCTCACGCCGCTGGTGGGGTCGCCCGCCAAGGCATCGAGCAAGGCCATGCCTTGCTCGTCCATGCCATGCTGCAGGCAGTGCTGCGCCACGCCGAGCTTCAAGCCGCCCGACAGGCCCTGGGCGTCACCGGCGGCACGGGCGGCGTTGGCCAGCTCCGCCTGCGCTGCCTCAGGCTTGCCGTTCAGCTCATGCAGCAGGGCGGCGGCGTAGGCTTTGCACGCATCAGTGGCCGCGCCGCTGCGCGCCGAGCGCTCCAGTTCGCGCAAGACGCTGGCGGCGCCGCCCGCGTTGCCCTGTTCGGTCAAGGTCCGTACCAGGCTCACATGGTCTTCCGGATTGCGGAATTCGGAATATTTGGACTTGGACACCACTTGCCTGAAGGTTTTCTCGGCCGCATCGAAGTCCCCGGCGTCCAGCGCCATCTGGCCGAGCTGGCGCAAACGCCGCACCATATGGGGCGAGATGGCGACCGCCGTTTCCAGCGCCGCGCGGGCCTCGGCCGGATGGCCCAGCGCCTCCTGGGTCCGGGCCAGCAAATCGTAGGCGGCAACGAATTTGGGATTGTCGTCGATCAATTGCTGCAGGGTTTGCAGGGCGGCCGCGAATTCCCCCTGCAGGTGCTGGCAGCGCGCCAGCCCCAGCAAGGCCCAGCCCAGCGGACGGGTTTCCAGGATGTCGCGGTAAGTGGCTTCCGCCTGTCCCAATTCGCCCAAGGCGGCGTGCGCTTCGGCCCGCAGCCGCGTGCACTCGGTGGCATAGCGCGGGTTGGCCGCCGCCGAGACTTCCGCCGCCAGGATCGCTTCGCGCAGGCGGCCTTGCTCGAGCATCTGGTGCACCGGGAGCAGGGCGGCACGCCGGTCCACCGCGCGGGCAATGCGCTGGGCCAGCACTTCCACGGTGAACGGCTTGAGGATGTAATCGGTCGGCGTCAGTTCGGCCGCACTGACGACTTTGCTGTACACCCCTTCGGTGGTCAGCATGATGAAGATGGTGGAAGGGGCGATCAGATGGTGGTGCCGCAAATCTTCCAGCAACTGCTGGCCATCCTGGCCTGGTTCGCTGCCCAGGTCGTATTCGCAGAGGATGAGGTCGAAGCGCCGCTTTTCCAGCTGGCGGATGGCGGTGCCGGCGTTCACGCCATGTTCGATGCGGGAAATGCCCAGCTGGGTCAGCATATTGTGCAAACCGGACCGCAAATGCTGGTTCGGATCAACGATCAGGACTGACAGGGCGCTATATTCTCGCATTTTCGGGGCAATAAGCCGTCATGGAAGGGAGAATACCGCAAGGGCGCGCAAAAAACAGGCACTTGCCAGGCGAATGTTGCTTTCGGACCAATCAGGGAAGGGTGGGAAGCGCGGGCTGAAACAAGTATAATGTCGGCAAATCGAAATACCGCAAGACCAGTCAGCTCGTGCACAGTATTCTTTTAATCCGCAGCTACGCTGCATTCTTCACGCCCCCACTATGTTGATTCTGCCGGGTTCCAACGCCCTGTCCTCCTTCCGTAGCCAACGCCTCCTCAACCAGCTTCAAGCAGTTTTGCCGTCCATTACGTCGGTCCAAGCCCGCTTTATCCACTTCGTCGATTGCGCCTCGGCCTTGTCCGACGATGACTTGACCCGCCTGAACGGCTTGCTGACCTATGGCGAGCCTGCCTTGCCGGAACTGGCCGACGGTGTGGTGGAAGAGTTCGTCGTCATCCCCCGTTTCGGCACCATTTCGCCATGGGCGTCGAAAGCCACCGACATCGTGCACAATTGCGGCATGGCGCACATCCACCGCGTCGAGCGCGGCGTTGCCTACCGTGTGAGCCTGAAGGGCGGCATCCTGGGCACCGGCCTGGGCGCCGCCAGGAAACTGGACAGCGAGCAGGCGCAAGCCGTCGCCGCCTTGCTGCATGACCGTATGACCGAATCGGTTCTGCGTCATCCCGACCAGGCCGCGGGCCTGTTCACCAGCCTGGAAGCGAAGCCGCTGGAAACCATCGACGTGGTGGGCGCCGGCCGGACGGCACTGGAAAAGGCCAATACGGACCTGGGCCTGGCAATGTCGGACGATGAAATCGATTACCTGCTGGAAGCGTTCACCAACGCCAAGCGCAACCCGACCGACGTCGAGCTGATGATGTTCGCCCAGGCGAACTCCGAGCATTGCCGCCACAAGATCTTCAACGCCGACTGGACCATCGATGGCGTGGCGCAGGAAATGTCGCTGTTCAAGATGATCAAGAACACGCACCAGCAGAACCCGCGCGGCACCATCGTGGCCTATTCGGACAACTCCTCCATCATCGAAGGCGCGGAAGTGACCCGCTTTTACCCGCGCGAAGGGCAGGAATACGCGCCGTCCACCGAACTGGTGCATACCCTGATGAAGGTGGAAACCCACAACCACCCGACCGCGATTTCCCCATTCCCGGGTGCGTCGACCGGTGCCGGTGGGGAAATCCGCGACGAAGGCGCGACCGGCCGTGGCTCCAAACCGAAAGCCGGCCTGACGGGCTTCACCGTCTCCAACCTGATGATCCCAGGGGCTGTGCAAGCCTGGGAAAACGCTGCCTGCGTGACCGCCGGTGCCAGCCAGCGCGACACCAGCCAGGTGTACGGCAAGCCCGAGCGGATCGCTTCGCCGCTGCAAATCATGATCGAAGGCCCGCTCGGTGGCGCCGCGTTCTCGAACGAATTCGGCCGTCCGGTGCTGGGCGGCTATTTCCGGACCTATGAACAGAATATCGGCAAGCTGTTCGCCGGTGCCAACGATACCGTGTTCGGCTACCACAAGCCGATCATGATCGCTGGCGGGATTGGCAATATTTCGGCCCAGCATACCCACAAGAACGATATCCCGGTGGGCAGCCTGCTGATCCAACTGGGCGGCCCCGGCATGCGCATCGGCATGGGCGGTTCGGCCGCGTCCTCGATGGTGACCGGCACCAACACCGCCGACCTGGACTTCGATTCCGTCCAGCGCGGCAACCCGGAAATGGAGCGCCGCGCCCAGGAAGTCATCAACGGCTGCTGGCAGCTGGGGGGCAAGAACCCCATCATTTCGATCCACGACGTGGGCGCGGGCGGCTTGTCGAATGCCTTCCCGGAAATCACCAATGACGCCAAGCGCGGCGCCATCTTCGACTTGCGCAAGGTGCCGCTGGAGGAGTCCGGCATGGCGCCCAAGGAAATCTGGTCCAATGAATCGCAGGAGCGCTATGTGCTGGCGATCGCCCCGGCCGACCTGGCCGTGTTCCAGGCCCTGTGCGAGCGCGAGCGCTGCCCGTTCGCCGTGGTCGGCGTCGCAACGGAAGAGCGCCAGCTGAAAGTGGTCGACCCGGAAATGGGCAACAACCCGGTCGACATGCCGATGGAAGTATTGCTGGGCAAACCGCCGAAGATGCACCGCGACGTCAAGCACGTGCAAAACGAGCTGCCGGCGATCGACTTGACCGGCATTGAGCTGGAAGAGGCCGCCAAGCGCGTGCTGCTGCTGCCGACCGTGGCCGACAAGAGCTTCCTGATCACCATTGGCGACCGCACGGTGGGCGGCATGTCGGTGCGCGACCAGATGGTCGGCCCATGGCAGGTGCCGGTGGCCGATTGCGCCGTCACCACCCTGAGCTACGATGGCTACGTGGGCGAAGCGATGGCCATGGGCGAACGCACGCCGCTGGCGGTGATCGATGCGCCAGCCTCCGGCCGCATGGCAGTGGGCGAGACCGTGACCAACCTGGCGGCGGCGCCGATCGGCGATATTTCCGACATCAAGCTGTCGGCCAACTGGATGGCTGCCTGCGGCCAGCCCGGCCAGGATGCGGCACTGTTCGACACCGTCAAGGCGGTGGGGATGGAATTGTGCCCGGCATTGGGCCTGTCGATCCCGGTCGGCAAGGATTCGCTGTCAATGCGCACCACCTGGAAGGATGGGGGCGCGGACAAGGCCGTGATTTCGCCGGTGTCCCTGATCGTCTCCGGTTTCTCGCCGGTCTACGATGTGCGCAAGTCGCTGACGCCGCAGATCCGCACCGATCTGGGCGAAACGTCGCTGATCGTCATCGATCTGGGCCGCGGCAAGAACCGCATGGGCGCTTCGGCGCTGGCGCAAGTCATGGGCCAGCTGGGCAATTCCGTGCCGGACGTCGATGCGCCGGAAGACTTGAAGGGCTTCTTCAACGCCATCCAGCAACTGAACAAGGAAGGCAAGCTGCTGGCTTACCACGACCGTTCGGATGGCGGCCTGTTTGCCACCCTGGTCGAGATGGCCTTTGCCGGCCGCGCCGGCCTGTCCGTCAACCTGGACATGCTGACCCTGGGCGAAGAGGGCGCCATCGACCATGGCGATGCCAAGAACTGGGCCGGGCAGGTGGCTGAGCGCCGCAACGAACTGACCCTGGCGGCCTTGTTCAATGAAGAATTGGGCGCCGTGATCCAGGTCCGCGCCGAGGAAAAGTCGGCGGTGATGGACGTGCTGCGCTCCCACAACCTGGGTGCATGCAGCCATATTATCGGCAAACCGAACGACCGCGGTGTGGTTGAGTTCACCCGCGATGCGAAGATCATTTATTCGCAGCCGCGCGCCGATCTGCACCGCCTGTGGAGCGAGACCAGCTGGCGCATTTCCCGTGTCCGCGAAAACCCGGCCACTGCCGATGCCGAATATGATCGCTTGCTGGACCTGGCCGATCCGGGCATGCAGCCGAAGATCACCTTCGACCTGGCAGACAACGTGGCGGCGCCTTTCCTGGCCAGCGGCGTACGCCCGCGCGTCGCCATCCTGCGCGAGCAGGGCGTGAATTCCCATATCGAGACCGCCTGGGCCATGCACCGCGCCGGCTTTGCGGCGGTCGACGTGCACATGAGCGACCTGATTTCCCGCCGCGTTTCGCTGCAGGATTTCCAGGGCATTATCGCGGTCGGCGGCTTCTCCTATGGCGACGTCTTGGGTGCTGGTGAAGGCTGGGCTAAATCGATCCTGTTCAATCCGGAAATGGCCGAGCAATTTGCCCAATTCTTCCAGCGTCAGGATACGTTCGGCCTGGGTATTTGCAATGGCTGCCAGATGATGTCCAACCTGAAATCGCTGATTCCCGGTGCACATGCCTGGCCTAAATTCACCACGAATAAATCCGAAAAATTCGAGGCGCGCTTCTCGATGGTCGAAGTATTGGATTCGCCGTCGATTTTCCTGCAAGGCATGGCCGGCACCCAGACGCCGATCGCAATTGCGCACGGCGAAGGTTTTGCCGATTTCAGCCAGACCGGGAATATGAATGAGGTCATTGGCGCGCTGCGCTTTGTCGATAATCAAGGCGCCGCCACCGAAACCTATCCATATAACCCGAATGGTTCGCCACAGGGCCTGACCGCGGTGACCACGGCCGATGGCCGCTTCACCGTCATGATGCCGCATCCGGAGCGTGTTTCCCGCACGGTCCAGAACTCCTGGCATCCGGACGGCTGGGGCGAGGATTCGCCTTGGGCCCGCATGTGGGGCAATGCGCGCAAGTTCATCGGCTAAGCGTCATTCCGTACCACCGCGAGAAAAAGCCGGGCTCAGCCCGGCTTTTTCTCGCCCCTTTACGCCAGCAACTGGCACGATCGCGCCAGGACGCGGCTTAAAGGTGCTTCGCCGCCTCCCTTCGGCTGAGAGGCGCCAGGGCGGCGCCGGGGCCGGCAAGGAAATCGCGGACTGCCTGCGGGGCGTGCCAGGCGTAATCGCGCAAGGCCCAGCCGACCGCCTTCTGGATGAAGAATTCCCGCTCGTGCCCACAGGCCAGAGCGTAGCGGAACAGGCGCTGCTCGTCGGTAAGCCCGCGCCAGCCCAGCTGATGCAGCAGGGCGATCCGGCGCACCCAGAAATCGGTGTCTTCCAGCGCCGCATCCATCATGTCATGTCCGCCGCGCAAGACATCGCCGACAATTGCCGCGACGGCATCGACGGTATCCCACCAAGGTTTATTGCGCGCCAGCGCGATTAATCCCGGCAAGTCGCCGGCCGATAATGCGCGCCAATGATGCGCGAGTATATCCAGCGCCGCGTATTGATATTCGCGCTCCGGCAGAGACCATAATTCCCCGGCCACGGCGAATAGATTGCCGGCGGGCGCGCCGCGCAAACTCCGTGCAATCGGCCGGGTCGCCGCGCGCCGGATTGGCGTGGGAATGCCGAGAAATTCGAATTGGCCGCGCATATACGCGCGCATGGCCGGCGCACGGGCCGGATCGGCCAGCGCCGCGAGGGCGGCGACAATATCTTTGGTGGTGGACATAATAAAAAAGCGCCCCGCGGGGCGCTTCATGGGCAACCGCCGCGCACGGCGCAACGGCATGCCGATTTATTGCACCTTGGCCTTGGCAACCAGCTGGTCGCGGTAAGCCGCCACTTTACGCTGGGTCAGCGATTCCGCGATCTGGGGCTTGATCTCTTCCAGCGCAGGCACCTTGGCGGCACGGCTGCCTTCCAGCTTGATCACGTGGTAACCGAACTGCGATTGCACTGGTTTGTCGGTGATCTGGCCGTCTTTCAGGGCCACCATGGCGTCGCCGAACGGCTTCACGTAGTTGCTCGCCGGAGCCCAGTCGAGGTCGCCGCCGTTGGCCGCAGAACCTGGATCCAGCGATGCCTTGGCCAAGTCTTCGAACTTGGCGCCGCCTTTCAGCTTGGCGATGATGTCGGTCGCTTCCTTTTCGGTCTTCACCAGGATGTGGCGGGCATGGTATTCCTTGTCGCCCTTGGATGCCTTGAACTGGTCGTAGGCAGCCTTGATTTCGGCGTCGCTGACCGGGTTCTTCTTGACGTAATCGACCAGCAGGGCACGGATCAGGGTGTCCTGGCGAGCCTGCTCGAGGGCGTCCTTGACGTCCTTGTTGGCGGCAACGCCCTGCTTGGTGGCTTCCTGCACCAGCACTTCGCGGCCGATCAGGGATTTCTTGATCATTTCGCGCAACTGTGGGGTGTCGGGCTGGCCCTGGGCGGCCGCTTGTTTGACGGCCGCTTCCATCTGGGCGGCTGGGATGGCTTTGCCGTTCACGGTTGCGACGTTCTGGGCGAAAGCAGGGCTTGCTGCAACTGCAATCAGTGCCAACAGCAGGGTGGCTGGTTTGAATTTCATAGTATTCCTTAGTTGAAATAATTCCGGCGCCACGAGGGCGCCGGTTCAGGTCCGTGACCGATTATTGTACTTTGGCTTTCTTCACCAGGGATTCCTGGTAGGCCTGCAGTTTCGCGCGCATCAGCGAATCAGCGATACGTGGCTTGATTTCTTCCAGGGTCGGCAGCTTGACTGGACGGGTGTCGTCCACCTTGATCACGTGGAAGCCGCTGGGGGTCTGCACCGGCTTTTCGGTGACCTGGCCTTTTTGCAGCGCGGTGAAGGCGTCGGCAAACACTTTCGGGAAGTTGGCTGGGGTGCCCCAGTCGAGGTCGCCGCCGTTGGCTGCGGAGCCGGTGTCCTTGGAATTCTTGGCCAGGTCTTCGAACTTGGCGCCGCCCTTCAGCTTGGCGATGATGTCGGTGGCTTCCTTCTCGGTTTCCACCAGGATGTGGCGCACGTGGTATTCCTTGTCGCCTTCGGCGGCAACGGCACGGTCGTATTCCGCCTTGATTTCGGCATCGCCTACCGGATTTTTCTTCACGTAGTCAGCAGCCAGGGCGTTCAGCATGATGTCCTGGCGGGCTTGTTCGAGCGCGGCCTTGACGTCGGCATTCTTGGAGAAGCCTTGCTTTTCCGCTTCCTGGATCATTACTTCGCGGCCGATC
>CAMLRG010000227.1 GCA_946482335.1 uncultured Duganella sp.
GGCGCCGCTGCCGCCGATGACCATCGTACAGCTGGTGGCCGACCCGGCCAAGGGTAAGGACAGCGCTGGCCGCCACGTCGCCGCCCACACGCCGCTGACCGCCAGCGCCCAGGCGCTGCAGCCAGGCAGGCCAGATGGGACGGGACTGCAGGCGGAATGCCAGTTCCGCACCTGTTATCCACTCACGCTCTGGCCGCTCACCGTCGCCAGCGCAGGTTTCGAAGAGGCGGCCGGCCATCCCGGTCTGGAGCGCGAACCCGACGTGGCCGGCGTGCTGCGCCTCAGCCTCGGTTGCGGCAGCGGCATGGCCTTCGGCGGCGGCGAAGATGGCATTGCCCCGGACCAGTTGCGTTTCCATTTGCACGACAGCTGGCACAATGCGGGGGCCCTGTACGACTGGCTGCTGTGCCATGTGAAACGCGCGGTGGTCGTGCCCGCGTCGCGCGGAGCCGCCGACCGCGTTGGCGATCCCGTCGGCTGGCGGGAAGCCGGCTTTGGACCGCAAGACGCCGTGTTGCCGGAAGCGGGCCAGGCGCATCCGGCCTACCGCCAGTTGCAGGAGTACTTTGCCTATCCGCGCAAGTACCTGTTCTTCGACGCGACCGGCCTGGCGCAGGCTTGGCGCGGCTTCGGCCACGCCGGACAACCGCAACAGCAAGCCGACTTGCTGTTGATGGTCACGCGTCCGCCGCCAAGCGGACTGGCCTTGCATGCGGGGCAATTCCTGCTTGGCTGCACGCCGGCGATCAACCTGTTCCCGCGCACCACGGAAACGGTCAAGCTGGATCAGCGCCAGCTCGAATACCGCTTGGTCCCGGATGCCCGGTACGAAGCCAGCACAGAAATCCATTCCCTGCTCAAGGTGGAGGCCAGCTATGCCGACGGGCAGGGCGCCATGCGGCTGTCGCCCTACTATGGTTTTGGCCAGATCCTCCAGGGCCAGTCCGGTGCCCAATGGGTGGCGCGCCGGGTGCCCGGCAGCGGTGTGCGTGCCGGCGGCACCGACGTCTTGCTGTCCTTCATGGACGTCGACAGCGAAGCGGGCTTCATTCGTATGCCGCTGGTGTCGGCCCACGCCCTGTGCAGCAACCGCCGGCTGGCCGAGGAAATCCGGCCCGACCCGCCAGGACAGGCCACTTTCCGGGCCCCGGCCGCTGCCGGGCTGCTGCCGGTGCGTTGCCTGGTGCAGCCCACGCCGCATGTGATGCCGCCGGTCGACGGCCGCCAGCTGTGGCGCGTGCTGTCGCTGCTGAACCTGAACCACATCACGCTCGACCAGCTGTCCGACAGCCCGGCCGGCAGTACGCTGGCGATGGTGCAGCGCCTGCTGGAACTTGCCAATAGCGCCGGCAGCATGGGCGGTGCGCGCCAGGCCCGCGCGCTGCAGCGCTTCGAGTGCCGGCGCGTGGTGCGGCCGGTGCGCGGCGGGCCCGTGCCAGGCTTTCGCCGCGGTCATGAGCTGGTGCTCGAGTTTGCCCCCGGCAGCTATGGCGACGGCACGCCGCTCATGCTGGCCGCCGTCCTGCAGCGCTTCTTCCAGATGTATTGCAGCGTCAATTCGTTTGCCAGCGTCACCGTGATGGCGGGCGAGGAAAGGGTGAAGGAATGGCTCCCCGCGACCAGCTCCCATTGAGCGCCCCGGCGCAGCATGTCCTGCGGCAGCCCGGCGCTTTCGACTTCTTCCAGGCCGTACGCCTGCTGGAGCTGGCCCGGCCCGATGCGATGGAAGTGGGCACCGGCAGCGAAGCGCTGCAGGAAGCGGTCGCCTTCCGCGGCCGTATCGGCTTCGGCTTCCCACCGGCTGACATGGTGCAGGCGGCAGGCCCGGACGGCTATCGCCGCATCCTGCTGGAAGTCGCCTTCATGTGCCTGGCCGGGTCGGACGGCCCGCTGCCGGCGCCCTACACCGCGCTGGTCCAGCGCCGCGCCCGACGCCATGGCGAGCCGGGCCAGCGCCCCGCTTATGGCCCGGATGACGACGCGCGCGACTTCCTCGATATGTTCAACCACCGCCTGGTTTCCTACTTCTACCGGGCGCGCAAGCGCCGCCGTCTCGCCTTGGCGCGCACCGGCACGGCGCCGCTGGAGCGCATCCTGTTCCAGCTGATCGGATTTCACGAGGGCAGCTTGTTGACGCGCCTGCGGCGCAAGGGATCGCGCGCCGGCGCGGCCGTGTATGCGCGCGCCATGCTGCGCTACGCCGGCATGCTGGCAAACCAGACCCGCTCCATGGCCGGACTGGAAGCCTTGCTGTCCGATGCGCTCGGGGTGCCGGTGCGCGGGCGCGAACACCTTGGCCGCTGGCTGGCGATCGAACCGCGCTTCCAGACCGCCATCGGCCCGCACGGCCGCAACCGTGCCCTCGGCCAGGAAACCGTCCTTGGGGCACGCGCCTGGGAACCCGGCGGCGCCATCGGCCTCATGCTGGGTCCCATGGACCTGGTGTCCTACCGCTCACTGCTGCCGGGCGGCCCCGCCCACGAAGCGCTGGTGTTCCTGACCCGTTTCTACCTGCGCGGCGACCTCGATGTGCACGTGACCCTGGTGCTGGCCCCCGATGCCGGCGAGGTGCAGCACATCGCCCGGCTCGGGTTCGGCGCGCTGAACCGGACCGCCTGGCTGGGCCAGGAAGTGCCAGGCGAACGCTACCAGTCGAGCTTCATGCTGCCGGCCTGGAGCGACGCCGCCGCGGGAGAGCGCCCATGAGCCGCGCCGGACTCGCCCTGAAACTGAGCGCCGCGCCGGCGCTGGAAAGCCTGCAGCTGGTCGCGCTGCACGCCGAAGAAGCACTCGGTGAGCTGTTCCTCTACACGCTCGAACTGCATTCGGCCGACCTGTCGCTTGACCTGGCCGGCATGGTCGCCCAATCCGTCACGGCCAGCGTAGCCCTGCCCGATGGCGGTTGGCGCCATTTCAGCGGCAAGGTGGCGCGCATCGTGCAATCGGGCGGCGGCACGGAGCGCGCGACTTACCGCGCCGAATTGCGTCCCTGGTTCTGGTGGCTGACGCTGGAAGTCGATGCACGCATCTTCCAGAACAAGACCGTACCCGACATCGTCACCGGCTTGTTCCAGGAGTTCGGCTTTACCGAATTCCGCAACAGCCTGACCGCCAGCTACAGCGAACGCGAATACTGCGTGCAGTACAACGAGAGCGCTTTCGCATTCATCTCGCGGCTGATGGAGGAAGAGGGGATCTACTACAGCTTCGAGCATAGCGCCAGCGGGCATACCCTGGTGCTGCTCGATGGCGGCCAGCCGTACCCGGCCTGCCCGAGCCTGGCCGCGGCGGCCTACATGGGAACCGGCAGCAGCCGCGACAAGCCCGACCTGGTGTACCGCTGCGACGCCGAACAGAATGCGGTGCCCGGGCGCTATGCAAGTGGCGACTTCAACTTCCTGACACCGGCCCAGCCTCTTGGCGCCTGCGCCGGCAGTCAGGGCCGCCGCGTGTACGAGTATCCTGGCGGCTACGAGGACAGCGGCGCCGGGCAGGGACGCGCGGCAGTCCGCATGCAGGAATTGGGGCTTGGCGCCAAGGCACTGCGCGGCGACAGCACCTGCCGCGCCTTCACCGCAGGCTGCCGCTTTACCCTTGCGGGGCATGCCCGCAGCGAGTTGAACACCGAGCACGTGCTGCGCCACGTCGTCCACAGCATCAGCCACGACAGCTACAGCAACAGCTTTGTGGCATTCCCCCTGACTTTGCCATTCCGGCCCGCGCGCGTGACGCCAAAGTCGCGCGTATTTGGCACGCAAACGGCGACCGTGGTCGGCAAGTCCGGCGAAGAAGTCTGGACCGACAGCCATGGCCGCATCAAGGTCCAATTCCATTGGGACCGGTTAGGCAGCAGCGACGAGAATTCCTCGTGCTGGGTACGGGTGGCCCAAGCCTGGGCGGGCCAATCCTGGGGCGCCTTCTTCCTGCCGCGCATCGGGCAGGAAGTGATCGTCAGCTTCCTGGATGGCGACCCGGACCGCCCGCTGGTGACCGGCTGCGTGTACAACGCCACCCAAACGCCGCCGGAGGCGCTGCCAGCCAACCAGACGCGCAGCGTGATCCGCAGCCGCTCCTCAAAACAGGGCAGCGCCGGCAACGAATTGCGCTTCGAAGACAAGAAGGACAGCGAGGAACTCTATCTTCACGCCCAGAAGGACATGAAGACCGAAGTCGAGAACGACCGCAGCGCGCGCATCATCAAAGGCAACGAAAGCCTGAAAGTCGAGCAAGGTACACGCAGCATCGATGTAAAGGGCGACGAAACACATGCCAACCAGGCCAATTTCACGCAGCAGGTCACGGGCGACTTCAAGCTGAAGGTGGACGGCAACCTCACCATCGAGGTGGGCGGATCGGTCAGCATCAAGGCCGGCACCTCATTCAAGAACGAGGCCGGGACCGAGCTGACCAATCAGGCCGGTACCGCCCTGACCAACAAGGCGGGGACGGAACTCACCAACGACGCAGGCGTCAGCATGACCAACAAGGCCGCCGCCTCGCAAACCGTGGACGGCGGCGGCATGCTGACCTTGAAGGGAGGGATCGTCAAGATCAACTGAGATGAGCGAAACCAGCAAAGAAGTCGAAGTGCGCGACTTCCACGGCCGCCTTACCGGGCGCTTCCAGCTTGCCGACGGGCGCCTGCACGGCCCCTGCACGCTGTACAGCGCCGGCCGGGTGATCGCCGAGATCCCTTACGCGCATGGCCAGCGCGAAGGTGAAATGCTCACCTATGGCGAGCATGGCCTTCCAAGCAGCGTCGTCCCGCACCACGCCGACCTGCCGGATGGCGAAGCGCGCTACTTCCATCCCGATGGCAGCCTGGCACGCTTGGCGAACTACCGCGAAGGCCGGCTGCACGGCGAGGTCCGCGACTACGCGCCAGATGGCAAGCAGCTGTCGCTGGTCAAATACATCGACGGCAAAGCCGTGCCGGAGGAGCAGGCGGCTGCCGGCCCGGCACAGGCTCCGATGCCCGCTCCCGGCAGATCCTGGCTGGCGCGCCTGGTGGAGGGCTAGCCGATGGATGTCGAATTCTCGTTCAGCAAGCGCATGTTGGCCGTCCTGCTCCTGGCCCTGCTCGCGCTGCTGGCAGCAAGTTTCGCGCTTGGCGTCATTGCTGGCCGTACGTTTTAAAGAAGGAGAACGCAAATGGGCGAACAAGGCACCACCCTGATCCAGGCCCACTTCGTGCACGGCCACGTCCTGCCAGGGCATCGCACAGTGCAGATGCGCGGCGGCGTGGAATCGTTTGCAATTGAACCCGGCCGCCTGAACCTGGCCGGCGCCGTCGGCCGCCCGCTTCCGGATGGCGTGCGCCAAAAGATGGAGGCATTCTTCAAGACCGATTTTTCGAATGTCCGCATCTACCAGGGCACGCAGGCACAATCGATCGGCGCCCACGCTTTCACCATGGGCTCGGACATCTATTTCGCACCCGGCCAATATTCTCCCGACACCCCGCGTGGCCAGCAGCTACTCGGACATGAACTTGCGCACGTTATCCAGCAGCGGCAGGGCAGGGTGCGCGCACCGCAAGGAAAGGGCACCATGGTTGTCAACGACCACGGCCTCGAAGCGGAAGCCGACCGCCAGGGCGCCCGCGCAGCCGCATTCCGCGCTCCGATCCAGGCCAAGCAGGCGGCAACGCACAAGCTGGTGATTGGTGCTTACATGCACCGTGATGCCAACCTTCCACCGGACCTGGCGGGCCACGCCTTCGTTTCGATCCAGGGCCCGACAGGCGGCCGCCAGACCTGGGGCTTCTCGCCGCAGCGCTACAGCCACTTCAATCCACAGAAAGACCTTGGCAGGCTGCGCGCCGGCGTGCCCGGCGTGGTCCATCGCGACGATGGCGCTTTCGCCAAGCCTGGCGTCAAGACGCGCAGCTACGAATTGACTGGCGCGCAAGCCCAGGCGGCGCTGGCCAAGATCAATGAATACCGCAGCCGCCACTACAACTTCAGCGCCCAGTCGCGCCAATGCACGACTTTCGCAACGGATGTGCTGCGAGCAGCAAATATCAAAAGTGGGTTGAGCGGATCCTTGCGGCCCGGCGAACTCTATCGGAAGGTTTGAAACTTGGCCTGCTGTGTCATCGGTCCCATGGAGGAGATTTGCTTGTTCATCGACGCCATCGCCTTCGCAACGGAATCCGACACGTCCTTCTGCAGGGCCGAATGGCCTTGTGCCTGGCGCTGGGCCAACGCATCCAGGGAGCGGCGGAGCTGTTGCAACAGGTTCTCCACAGTCTGTTCGAAATTCGTGCGCAAGTCGCCGACCGCATCGATCATTGCATCCACAGCTCCAGCTTGCCGCGCCATGCCGGCGTCCAGCGCTTCCTGGCGGCTCGCCATGAGACCCAGCGTTTCGCGCACTTGCCCGGCGAGCGCCAGCCATTCGGCGTTGTCGGCAATGAGCCTACCGAAATCCTGCACGGCACTATCCATCCTGTCCGCCAGCCGACGCGAATGGTGCATCGCCTCCATTTGCTCGCTGCGCTGCCTGTCCGCCACTTGCGCGCTCCGGTTCGAGATGGCGGCGAGGGATTCGAGCTGCCGCTCGAATCCTGCAACGATACGCTGGTTGATGTCGGAGATCACATCATGCAGCGCCGTCGTGAGCTGCTCCATATTGCGCTGCTGCTGGCGATGTTCCGACAATTCGAGATTATTCCCCAGTGCTGCGATTGCATCGCGCAGTTCGATATGGCGGGCCAGCTCAAGCTGTGCACGTTCGGCATTGGCCCGAACCAGTTTCTTTTGCAGTACGGCGGCATATCCCACCGCGAGCAGCAATACGATAATGAGCAGGACCTCGAACGGCGACATAGTATGCGGCTCCAACAAGTTCGAACGAGCCCATGTTGCCACCAAAATGCCATGCCAACAAGCCTCTGCCATCCGCAAGTGAAAGGGAAGCCACCATGAAGACGCATAAGAGGGTTGTGCCGCCACCCGTGGCCAGGCTGGGTCAGCGCGGCTCGCCAACGGTACCGCCCGTGTTTCGTCCATCACCGGCATTTCCGAAAACCGTACAAGCACGGATGGCCTCTTCCGCACCGATCATCCAGCGCATGGAGGCCATCATCCACAAGTGCGGCTGCGGTAAGAAATTCGACAATGCGCATGGCCTGGCAATTCACAAGGCGCGGTGGTGCAAACTCGGCGCGGGCGGGAAGGCCGAGGAACCCAGCGACCTCAGCGAGGATAGCTATTCCGACGATGAACGCGAGTTCAAGCGGCGGGGCGGCCGCAGCAAGGCCGTCATAGCAGCGTATGTCGACAACAAGCACTCCGGATTCAGGGTTAATACCCAAGAGGGCTTGTCAGCCGTTGTGAACAGGATGGATACGGCGAAGAATGCCAGTGCCAATACCCATGTCCTGATCGGCAGCAAGCAAGAGACGTATTCTTCCTATTCGATCGGTACGGCAACCGCCGTATCGATGTATGGAGGTCGATTCAGCGTGCAGAGTGAGCCGAATGTCCATGCCACCTGGGGGAAGAAGATGCACGTCCACTCGGAGATGCATGCACTTTACACGATCACGGGCGGTGACGCGTCCAAAATCAAAGGATGCCTGAAAGGTAAAAAAATCGTGGTGGACAAGGAGATTTGCGCTGATTGCTATCCCTATGTACGCCAAGCTGAACCGGACGAGATCCGGGACGGTTCCGCTGGAAAACCAGCGGAACAGCGCGAAAAATGGGACGATTGGAAGAACCCCTTCGACAAGTAATGACACCTGTACGAGGAGAGCGGAACCATGGGTTGCCAGGTATGTGCAGGAGCAATGATGCAATGTAGTTTTGGAGCGGCGCCCGCGACGTTGGCGGTCTTGCCGGTCAATCGAACACTCACCGGAACGCCGGCTGCGACCATCATGGACTTCGCACCGATTGTCAACGTGCCGCCCTTCGGCATGTGTTCGAGTCCGTCGAACCCAGCGGTCATTGCCGCGACCGCGGCTGCCATGGGTGTGCTCACACCGATGCCTTGCGTGCCGGTGACGATTGCACCATGGGCGACCGGTTCTCCGACGGTCCTCATTGGCAATATGCCGGCGCTAAACGACAGCAGCAAGCTAAGCTGCGCGTGGGCGGGCGTCATCCAGATATCGTTTGCGGGGCAGGCGACCGTACAAATTCCTTGAACAAAACGTGAACTAAGCC
>CAMLRG010000228.1 GCA_946482335.1 uncultured Duganella sp.
CTGTGGAGAGCCGGTGCAGTCAGGCCACTCTGTGAAGCAGGAACCCACCGAAGCGACTATGCAAAGGACCGCGTAGCGCGGTAGGAATCCTCGTCCTTTAGGGCGAGGAGGAGGTCAACCAGAGGCTCATCTCCGGCTGGTTGCCGGCACCGTGGATGCGAGGCTGTTGGCCCAACTTGCGTCCAGCGGCAGCCGGGGCCGGCGTTCCCGGCGCTGTCTGTGTTTCGGCGCGGGAGGAATTGGCGGCGATCAGCCAGACCGCTAAGGCCAGCAACTTGGTCGTGTTCTTCAAGCATGCCTCCTTATATAACGACAAACCATCCCGGATCAGAGGGATGGCCTGTAAGTGTATCCGATGCCGTGACCGCGCCCTGCAGGCACTGAACGCTCAAATCAGAACGCGCTCTTGACAATACCTCCGTCGACCCGCAGCGCCGCACCGGTCGTCGCCGAGGAGAGAGGGCTGGCAACGTAGGCGACGAGCGACGCCACCTCCTGCGGTGTCGCGAAGCGCCTGATCAGGGATGTCGGCCGCACTTTGTCGAAGAACTCAGCTTCCACCTGTTCGAGGCTTTTCTCCGCCGAGCGCGCCATGCCTTCGACGAAATCGCCGACACCACGCGATTTCGTCGGCCCGGGCATTATGCTGTTGACAGTGATGCCGGTGCCGGCCACCGCTTCCGCCAACCCACGCGACACCGCAAGTTGTGCGGTTTTGGTCATGCCGTAATGGATCATCTCGGTCGGGATCTGCACCGCGCTTTCGCTCGAGATGAAAATGATGCGGCCCCAGTTTGCCCGTTTCATCTCCGGCAGCACCAGGCGCGCCAGGCGGACGCCGCTCAGGACATTGACGTCGAAGAATCGCAGCCAATCCTCATCCGGTATATCTTCAAAGCCTTTCGCCTCGAAGATGCCGCTTCCTGCCTGGCGTCGGCAATTGGAAGGATGTCTGGCTGCTGCGCGACTTATGGCACTTCCATTTCTACGGGGAGACGCCACTCGCTTTGGTCAAGGGACGCGAACGTGTTTACTTCGAACACTTCTGGAACGACTTCGCTGCCGACAAGACGAAATCGCTGAGCGAGGCGGACCGCAAATTCTACGCGGCCGAGTATGCGCAGCCGGGCCACATGCGCGCGGGTTTCGAAGTCTTCCGCGCCTTCGCCAAGGACGCGGAAGACTTCGCGACTTACATGAAAACGCCATTGACCATGCCGATGCTGGTACTCACGGGCGAGAAAGCATCGGGAGAATTCCTGATCCAGCAGGCCCGCCTGGTCGATAACAACGTTGAGGGAATCGTCATCAAGAACAGCGGGCACTGGCTGATGGAAGAAGCGACGGCCGAAGTATTGCCCAAGCTGGTGCAGTTCCTGAAGTAGCAGCGGCTGTCAATTGCGTGCCCTTCCCGCGCCGCCCTGATTATGATGGGCACTCTCGTCTACAAGGAGGCACATCATGACCAAGTCCACCCAGGGCGGCAAGAGCGGCCGCAACAGCAAACTGGAAGAGACGCAGAACAGCAAGAACGCCGGTAACAAACAGTCTGCCGAGCCCGGCAATAAAGGCGGCCAGTCGGGCAAGAGCCCGCAAGCACAGTCCGGCAAAAAGTCGAAATAACAGGCTCTGCTTTGAAACCGGCAAGGCAGTGCCTGACCCGCGGGGTCAGGCACTGGGCTGCCGGCGCTACAGGGGCAAGGGATATTTCCCGCCCTCCCCTGGCCCCGATCAGGCAGGCTCGGCTGCCTTCTCTTCAGGCGCGGCCGCGGCGATCGTCGCTTCTGTCGTCAGCAGCAGGCCGGCGATGGAGGCGGCGTTCTGCAGCGCGGTGCGGGTGACCTTGGTCGGATCGATCACGCCATTCTCCACCATGTCGACATACTCGCCGGTGGCGGCGTTGTAGCCGAAGTTGCCCTTGCCCTCGGCCACTTTGGCCACCACCACGGACGGCTCTTCTCCGGCATTCGAGACGATCACGCGCAATGGCGCCTCCAGTGCGCGCAGCACGATCTGCACGCCCGCGTGCTGGTCGGCATTGGCGCCTTTCAGCTGGGTGATCGCGGCACGCGCGCGCAGCAGGGCCACGCCGCCGCCCGGCACGATACCCTCCTCCACCGCCGCGCGCGTGGCGTGCAGGGCGTCGTCCACGCGGTCGCGCTTTTCCTTCATTTCCACTTCGGTGGCGGCCCCCACCTTGATTACCGCCACGCCGCCGGCCAGCTTGGCGACACGCTCCTGCAGCTTCTCCTTGTCGTAGTCGCTGGTGGCCTGCTCGATCTGGGCCTGGATGGAGGCTACCCGTGCATCGATGCGCTGCTGTTGGCCGGCGCCGTCGATGATGGTGGTGGTTTCCTTCAGCACTTCGATGCGCTTGGCGCTGCCCAGGTGTTCCATGGTGGCTTTTTCCAGCGTGTGCCCGGTCTCTTCCGAAATCACGGTGGCGCCGGTCAGCACGGCGATATCTTCCAGCATGGCCTTGCGGCGGTCGCCAAAGCCCGGCGCCTTGACGGCGGCCACTTTCAGGATGCCGCGCACCGAGTTCACCACCAGCGTCGCCAGCGATTCGCCTTCCACGTCTTCCGCCACGACGAACAGCGGCTTGCCGGCCTTGGCCGACTGCTCCAGCACCGGCAGCAATTCGCGGATATTGCTGATCTTCTTGTCGTACAGCAGGACCAGCGGATCATCCAGGCGCGCCAGCTGCTTGTCGGGATCGTTGATGAAGTATGGGCTCAGGTAGCCGCGGTCGAACTGCATGCCTTCCACCACATCCAGTTCGTTCTCCAGCGACTTGCCGTCTTCCACCGTGATGACGCCTTCCTTGCCAACCTTCTCCATGGCCTGGGCAATGATGTCGCCGATGGCGCTGTCGGAGTTGGCCGAGATGGCGCCGACTTGCGCGATTTCCTTGCCGGTGGCGATCGGGCGCGAGATCGCCTTCAGCTCAGTGATCGCTGCGGCGACGGCCTGGTCGATGCCGCGCTTGAGGTCCATCGGATTCATGCCGGCCGCCACGTATTTCATGCCTTCCTGGACGATGGCCTGGGCCAGCACCGTGGCGGTGGTGGTGCCGTCGCCCGCCACATCGGCGGTCTTGGAGGCGACCTGCTTGACCACTTGCGCACCCATGTTTTCCAGGCGGTCTTTCAACTCGATTTCCTTGGCGACCGAGACGCCATCCTTGGTGATCGTCGGCGCACCGAAGCTGCGCTCGATCACCACATTGCGGCCTTTCGGGCCCAGCGTGACCTTGACGGCATTGGCCAGCACATTGACGCCCTTGACGATGCGGGTGCGGGCGTCCTCATTGAATTGAACGTCTTTTGCAGTCATGTTCTTTCTCCCTAAAACACGTTGGACTCAGGCGGCTTTGGCATTGGCTGCCGCGTGCTCTATTACGCCGAGGATGTCTTCCTCGCGCAGCACCAGCAATTCTTCGCCATCAAGCTTGACGGCCTGGCCGGCGTACTTGCCGAACAAGACAGAGTCGCCGACCTTGACGGCCAGTGGACGCAGGGCGCCATCGGGCAAGGCGCGGCCGTGGCCGACCGCCAGCACTTCGCCCTGCTCGGGCTTTTCGGTGGCGGAATCTGGGATAACGATGCCGGAGGCAGTTTGGCGTTGTTTTTCAATTCGCTTCACAATAACCCGGTCATAGAGGGGACGAATGTTCATCTCTTCAATCTCCAAATGGTGGTCAGATCATTTAAAAAGTGAATCGGTCCAGACGATGCTGGAGCCCGGCTTCAGCGTTTCCGGAAATATGTTTTCGATTTTTCATTTTCAAGACGGCTGCCGCAGGCGCTTTGTAACAAGATGTTTCACGGCAGGAGCAGCTGGTTGTGGTGCCCAAGCTGGTACACCACGCGCTGCCCAGGCGCTGGCGGCGACGGCCGTACCGGACAGTCTGACTGCCGTCCGCCATCCACGCCAAGGCTGTCGTCGACCGGGCCGATGCCCGCCCACACACCGCCTTTGACGGGCTGGAACAGCCAGTGCCGGTAGCCGCGCCGCGCCGCCAGCGCCATCTGCGCCAGGCGCAAGTCGAGGTCACCGCCCAGCACGGGTTCGTCCGGGTAGCCGGCTGCGTTGTCGCCGAATGCGAGGCGGCAGGCAAACGCTTCGCTATCGGGCGCGCCGGCGGTGTTGCAGGCCCGCAGTTGCTGGCGCTCCAGCTGCCAGGCGCCCAGCCGCCAGGCCGCTTCCAGCAATGCTTCTTCCGCCGCCGTGGGGCTCAGCCCGGGACCGTCGAACTGCAAGGCCGAACTGGGCACCGCACGCGCTGGCATCGGCACGCCTTCCAGCAGCAACGGCGTTGCGCGGCGGAAGCCGTGCCAGTGCAGGAACAGCAGCAATGGCGTATCAGGCCACTCGGCGCGCGTGGCGCTGACGGCAAAGAGCGGTAAGCCCATGGCGGACATTTGGTCCGAGACTGCATCGAAGATTTGCATGGCAACGTCCTCCCACCGCAGCCTCAATGAACATAGGGCCTGCTGCCTGGCGCCGCGCCCTGCATGGCTGGGGAAGCACCGCCCAGCAACAGCTGCTCGCAATGGGCGGCTTGCCGCTGCGCCTGGGCCAGCGCCTGCGTATAGTTTTGCAGCTGGACAGGCGAAGGGACATTGCCGCGCCCTTTCAGGGCACGCGCCCCGAGGGCGGCAATTTCCGCCATCAGCCTGCTGGCCTTGTCATGCGCGGCCCGCAGCGCTGCCAGGCTTTCCAGTAATGCCTCATCATGTTCCATAGTCGCTCCTCATGAATACATAACAGGGCAAATTATCTAGGGACCGCGATCGGGAAAATCAAGTTCCGCTCTTCACGCCTCGTGAGCGAGCCGCGGCTCCGGTCAACCTGCCCGGCCGCGCTTTCGTGACGGGCACGTCCAGGAGGTATCGGCAACCCTTGTCGTTCCTTCCCGACCAGCCTTGCGCCGCAGATGGTGGCGGCGTGAGTGCCCGGCTCTGCTATTTCATTCAAGCAATTGGACGATTTCGTACTAGCTTCAACAATGTGCAGGGTGCAGAATCATTTCATCGACTGGTTACATTTCGATAGATTTGAATCCGGGCGATATCGTCAGCAAAGGAGACATTGCGATGGTTCACAACAAAGGACGCGACAACGCCCCTGTTCTTCCTGCGCGACGCGCAGCCCGCCGGCTTCCCGAAGCCGTTCACAGGCTACGTGCTCGTCAACATCACCATCCGGGGCTCGCGCCTGGCCCTCTATTGTCTTCGACGCCGGCGCTGTCCGAGTAATCCGAACGTTTCCCTGCTCAAGTCCATGGCGGCCTGAAGTGCCTGGCCAAAGGGAGCCGCGCGTCTGCACGCCCTGCTCTGGCATCCGGTCTAACGTCCCCACCACTTTAATAACGATAAGGTAATAAAATGAAGAATAAGCGTTTAATTATTTCATCGCTTCTTTTAGCACTATACGGAAGCGCTGTAAGCGTGCAGGCTCAAACTTGCAGTCCAACTCCGGTAACGCCTTATATCAAGGTGGCTGGCGTCTGGACTCAAACAGCAACTGCATCGGTTGATGCCGGAACTCAAATCGTATTGGGACCGCAACCAACTCGCGGCGGATCCTGGCTATGGAGTGGCGACTGTGGAACTACCGGCACTGCGCGGGAGCAAACGATAACGCCAAGCGCTAGCTGCACTGCAACAACTGTCTATACCAACAGCTGCGGCGCAAAGACCACCAAAGATTTCACGATCAAGGTTCCGCTTTATCCGAACTACAACACCAATCCAATTGCCCCGAATGCGACTGGCATGAGCAGTAACGCCATGCAGCTGGCCGCCAAAATAAAGTTGGGAACGAACATTGGAAATACCATGGAAGCATATGGTTGCACCCCGGCGTCGGAGACTTGCTGGGGCCAGCCCATGGTTTCTGCCGCTTATGTCAAACTGGTGAAGGACAGCGGTTTTGACGCGATTCGGATTCCCGTGTCCTGGGATCAGTATGCCGATCAGAAGACTGGAAAAATCAGTGATGCTTGGCTCAATCGCGTGAAGCAAGTGGTGCAATATGCGGTCGATAACGGACTGTACGTCATCGTCAATATCCATTGGGATGGCGGCTGGTTGGAAAAGAATATTACCGAGGATAGGAAAGAAGCGGTCAATGCCAAGCAGAAAGCCTATTGGGAACAAATTGCCACGGCCCTGCGTGACTTTGACGAGCATGTCCTGTTTGCAAGCGCCAATGAGCCGGATGCCGACGATGCTGCCGAAATAGCAGTTCTGGAAAGCTATCACCAGACATTTGTCAATGCGGTTCGTTCGACGGGCGGCAGAAACGCTTATCGCGTGCTGATCGTCCAATCGCCACAAACCAACATCGATCTGGCTGCCGATCTTTGGAATGTCATGCCGACCGACACGGTAACGGGCCGCCAAATGGCAGAGGTGCACTTTTACCCATTCAGCTGGTCGATCCAGACGCAGGACGAATGGTATGCCAACATGTTCTACTACTGGGGTAACGGCTTCCACTCGACGACTGACACCACTCGCAACTCGACTCGCGAGGAAGAGGATTATGTGAATGCGGAGTTTGCCAAAATGAAGGCAAAATTCGCTGACCACGGGATTCCGGTTGTGTTGGGAGAGTATATGGCAACGCTGCGTACTCAGTTGACGGGCGACGACCTTGCCCTGCATCGCGCTTCGCGGGCATATTATTCTCAATATGTCGCCCAAACGGCGCTTGCCAATGGCATGTTGCCGTTCTATTGGGAGATTGGCGGTGCGGATGGTTTGTTTGACCGCGCCACTCCCGCTGTGAATGATCCACAAATTCTTGATTCACTTCTGGCAGGCGCAGGAAAAGGCGTTGTATTAAGTGCGCGCCCCAATAGCTGGACTTTGAGCAGCGGCGCGGCAGATAGCAGCACCGGCTCAAACATGCGGTTTACTCTGAACCAGGCGGGGGCAGCTGCTGGCTATACCTTCGCCAATCCAGTTAATCTGAGCGGCGCGACCTGGAAAATGGTCCTCAACTTCGATCAAGCATTCGTTTCAAATCGAAATGGTGGGATGGATTCGATTTTGCAGTTCTATGCTTACTCCGCGAATTGGGCGGCTTCCGAGTTTAAGTGCTGGACCGCAAATAGAGTGCTGGTTGCAGATCAGGATACCGAATTCACATGTTCTGACTTCGGCATCCCGAACGCGGTGGGGGTAGGTATCCAATTCCCTAAAACAGGAGGTTCCGTCACCATCAAACGAGCAGCGATTAAATTTGCTCAATAACGTTGATTTCTGACTCGCAGCCGGGTTCCCGCAGGAAGCCGGCTTTTTTGCGCTTGGTGCGGTCTCCAATCTGCGAGATTGCAATGCAGGCGTTTCCGCAAAGACGGTCCGCCGTGCGAAAAATCTCAGCAGGAATATTTGACCTAGGCCTTTGAGAAGAATCAAAGGTGGGCGCTCTGTGTCCGAATGACAGACCTGACACCGACTTTTGACACCGACTTTAGCGACTTTAGATAAACGGCCAGCCCAAGATGCCTTTGGCGTGCAGTACCGGGCGAACTATCAGGTATCCGACGGCGAAACCCATTGCCAGAAGGCTGCGTGCATCACCCATCGCCGCCAGGAAGAGTCCGCCCACGGTTGCGGCTGCCACCAGGACCATCAGCCAGACTTCAATGCTGGTGAGGAAGCCCATTGAGCGGCGCCAGATATGGATGATCAGCTTGATCGCTTCCAGGGGAGTCTTGACCGGCTTTTGCATGTAGTTTCACCAACTGTGCCAATTGCACAAAAATCGACGCCGAAAATGAAAAATCCCCGACTGAGCGGGGATTTTTCATTTCTTCTGGAGGCGAGGGCCGGAATCGAACCGGCGTACACGGCTTTGCAGGCCGCTGCATAACCACTTTGCTACCCCGCCGTAAGGCTGGAAGAAACAACCGGCGAGGCCAGGTTCTTTCTAAGCATTCTGGAGCGGGAAAAGAGTCTCGAACTCTCGACCTCAACCTTGGCAAGGTTGCGCTCTACCAACTGAGCTATTCCCGCATTGGGTTTGAAATACTTGGAGCGGGAGAAGAGTCTCGAACTCTCGACCTCAACCTTGGCAAGGTTGCGCTC
>CAMLRG010000229.1 GCA_946482335.1 uncultured Duganella sp.
ACCAGTGGCTCAACAACATCCAGGACTGGTGCATTTCGCGCCAGCTGTGGTGGGGCCACCAGATCCCGGCGTGGTACGACGAGCAGGGCAACGTCTACGTCGCCCGCAGCGAGGAAGACGCCAAAGCGCAAGCGGCCGCCAAGGGCGTGACCGGCGCGCTGACCCGCGACCACGACGTGCTCGACACCTGGTTCTCCTCCGCCCTGGTGCCTTTCTCGACCCTGGGCTGGCCGGCCGAAACGCCTGAACTGCAAGCCTTCCTGCCTTCGTCGGTACTGGTCACCGGCTTCGACATCATCTTCTTCTGGGTGGCGCGCATGGTCATGATGACCGCCCACTTCACCGGCAAGGTGCCGTTCGAGACCGTGTACGTGCACGGCCTGGTGCGCGACTCGCAGGGCCAGAAGATGTCCAAATCCAAGGGCAATACGCTGGACCCGATCGACCTGATCGACGGCATCGGCCTGGAAGAACTGGTGGCCAAGCGCACCACCGGCCTGATGAACCCGAAGGATGCGGCCAAGATCGAAAAAGCCACGCGCAAGGAATTCCCGGAAGGGATCCCGGCCTATGGCACCGACGCCGTGCGCTTCACCATGGCGTCCTACGCCTCGCTCGGCCGCAACATCAACTTCGACCTGGGCCGCTGCGAAGGCTACCGCAACTTCGGCAACAAGCTGTGGAACGCCACCCGCTTCGTGCTGATGAACACCGAAGGCCACGACTGCAGCGCCAACGAAGCCGACCTGTCGGCCGCCGACAAGTGGATCATCTCCGCGCTGAACCGCGCGGAGCAGGAAGTGCACAAGGGCTTTGCCGACTACCGCTTCGACAATATCGCCTCCACCATCTACCAGTTCGTGTGGTACGAGTACTGCGACTGGTACCTGGAGCTGGCAAAAGTCCAGGTGCAGCAAGGCACGCCGGGCCAGCAGCAGGCCACGCGCCACACGCTGCTGCGCGTGCTGGAAGTGATCCTGCGCATGGCGCACCCGATCATCCCGTTCGTCACCGAGCAGCTGTGGCAGACCGTGGCCCCGCTGGCCGGCAAGGGCGGCGAAGGCCAGTCCATCATGACCCAGGCCTACCCGCTGCCGAACGAAGCGGCCATCGACGCTGGCGCCGAAGCCTGGGTCGGCGAGCTGAAGGCCCTGACCGACGCCACCCGCAACCTGCGCGGCGAAATGAAGCTGGCGCCTTCGCTGCGCGTGCCGCTGATCGTGGAAGCGGCCGGCGCCGACAAGGCCAGGACGGCCGCCTTCGCGCCCTACATCCAGATGCTGGGCAAGCTGTCGGAAGTGCAGATCGTGGACGTGCTGCCGGAATCGCCGGCCGCCGTCTCCGTGGTCGGCACCACCAAGCTGATGCTGAAGGTCGAGATCGACGTCAAGGCTGAACGCGAGCGCCTGTCCAAGGAAATCGCGCGCCTGGAAGGCGAGATCGCCAAGGCGTCCGGCAAGCTCTCCTCCGAATCCTTCGTCGCCCGCGCGCCCGCCGCCGTGGTGGCGCAGGAAAAGGAACGCGTCGCCACCTTCGGCGCCACCCTGGCCAAGATGCAGGAACAATTGGCCAAGCTGCCTGCGGCTTAAGGGCTTTTCCGCCTCGTCGTCCACCACCTTGAGCCCCATCACCTTCCAGCCACTCGCCGCGCAGGACATTCCCCTGCTGCACGAGTGGCTGTGCCGCCCGCACGTGCGGCAGTGGTGGGGCGATCCCGGCGACCCGCAAACGGTCGCCGCCGACTACCTTCCCCTGACCGATCCCGCCAGCCCCGACCGCGCCTATATCGCGCTGCTCGACGGCGAGCCCGTTGGCTACATCCAATCCTATTGCGTGATGGGCGACGCTGCCGAAGGCTGGTGGCCCGACGAATCCGACCCCGGCGCGCGCGGCATCGACCAGTTCCTGGCCGATGGCGGCCGCCTGGGCCAGGGCCTCGGCACGCGGATGGTGCAGGCCTTCGTGGCGCGGCTGTTCGCCGACCCGGCGGTCACCCGCATCCAGGTCGACCCGGCGCCCGCCAACGCGCGGGCCATTGCCTGCTACCGGCGGGCCGGATTTGCCGATGCCGGCCTGGTCGACACGCCGGACGGTCCGGCAAGGCTCATGTTGCTGCCGCGCCCAAAATAGAGGCAACACTCCAAAAAACGCATGACCGTGCGCTTTCCGCCCGGGAGCTGCGCTACACTGAATCACCCTCAAACTACAAAGAGACACCCCCATGCGCTTAACCCGCACAGTGGCGCTGGCGGCGGCAGCCTTCCTGGCTGCCGCCCCTGCATTTTCCCAAGACTCCTCCCCCGCCGGCCTGTGGAAGAACATCGATGACGTCTCCGGCAAACCGAAGGCCCTGATCCGCATCACCGAAGAGAACGGCGTAGTCCAGGGCAGGATCGAGAAGCTGTTCCGCGCCGCCGACCAGGACCAGAACCCGGTCTGCGACAAGTGCACCGACGCGCGCAAGAACCAGCCCGTCATTGGCATGGTGTTCATGACGGGCCTGAAGAAGGACGGCAAGGAGTACACGGGCGGCGAAATCCTCGACCCCGACAACGGCAAGGTGTATAAGAGCAAGATGAAGCTGGCCGACGGCGGCAAGAAGCTGGAAGTACGCGGTTACATCGGCGTTCCGCTGCTGGGCCGTTCGCAAACCTGGCTGCGCCAGGAGTAAACTAGCGGTGCGTTTCCGGGCGCTGATTGACTCTGCGCCCGCTTCCCGCCACCATGGCGGCATGATCCCTGCCGCCCGCCGCCATCTTCCTTTCCTCCCTTTCTCCGCTCTCGCCGGCCCCACCATCCTCCGTGTTCTCGCCGGCCTCGCGCTGGCGGCCGCCGGCCCGGCCTCCGCCGCGGTCGTCGCGACCGACGGCTTGCCCGAACTGCGGCTGTGCATCGAAGAAAATCCCTACCCGCCCCTGATCTACGCAGACCGCGAAGGCGCCATTCCCATCCTGGTGCGCATGGCGGCGCACGAGGCCGGCCTGCGCGTGACCTTCCATCGCGCGCCCTACCTGCGCTGCCTGGCTGAAGTACGCGGCGGCTTGGCCGACGGCTATCCCTCGGTTGCACACGGCATCGAAGGCGACGAAGCCTATGTATTCCCCGGCCAGCCGGGCGCCCCGGACCCGGCGCGCGCCACTGTCTCCACGCGCGTGCTGGTGTACCGCCGTATCGGCGCCAAAGTAGGCTGGGACGGCAACGCCTTCAACGCGCTGGCGCGGCCCGTCCTGCATGAACGCAGCGGCCTGCTGGTGGCAAAGCGGTTGCGCAAACTGGGTGTGGTTGCCGACAGCAGGGGCAAGAATACCGAGGCCAACATGGCCAAGCTGCTGGCGGGCCGAGGCGATGCCTTGGTGACGTTCGAGGTTGCGGCAGCGCCGCTTCTGGCCGAGCCGCGTTTCGCCGGCAAGGTCGAAGCCCTGCCGGCGCCTTTCTTCGTCGAGAATTACTACCTGGGAGTCCGGCCCGACGTCTATGCCCGCTACCGGGACAAGGTCGAAGCCATGTGGCAGGCGATCGCCCGCCTGAGAAATTCGCCGGAATACGCGGCGGCGGTCAAGGACCTGCCGCCGCGCTGAGGGTTAGCTCCCCCTCCCCGGTCAGGCGGCGCGCCCCCGCGCCTGCGGCAGCAGGAGCGAAGCCAGCGCCGGGATCATGATGATCGCCCCCACCATATTCCACAGGAACATGAACATCAGGAGCAGGCCCATGTCGGCCTGGAACTTGATGTCGGACCAGACCCAGGTCAGCACGCCCAGCGCCAGCGTGACGCCGGTCAGGGCCACCGCCACGCCGGTGGTTTTCAGCGTTTCGAAATAGGCTTCCTTCAACGCCATGCCGCGGTCCAGGAAACATTGCAGGCGGTTGTAGATGTAGATGCCATAGTCGACGCCGATGCCGATGCCGAGCGCGATCACCGGCAGGGTCGCCACCTTCACCCCCAGGCCCAGCTGGGCCATGATGGCTTCGCACAGCGCGGAGGTGATGTACAGCGGCACCATGATGCAGATGGTCACGCGCAGCGAGCGGAATTCCCACCATACCAGCAATGCCACAATGGCGTACACCAGCACCAGCATGGTGATCTCGGCCTGCTTGATCACGATATTGGTGGCGGCCTCGATGCCCGAATTGCCGGCTGCCAGGATGAATTCCGCCTGCGGCGTGTTGTTCTCCTTGGCGAACGCTTGCGCCGCCTGCACCACGCGCGTCAGGGTGTCGGCCTTGTGGTCGGCCAGGAACACCAGCACCGGCAGCATCGAGCAATCGTTGCTGTACAACTCGGACGGGATCATGCGCTGCGCCGAATTGGACACGAAGCGGTTGCGCGAGAGCGCCTGCCATTTCAGGCTGCCTCCATTGACGTTGGAGATGATGCGTTTCTGCACCGTGAACAGCGAGGCGGTCGATTCCACCCCCGGCACGTTTTCCATCTCCCACTGGAAGCGGTCCACCACTTCCGCCGTCGGGTAGGCGCCGCATTCGCCAGGCGGCGTCTTCACCATCGTCACGAACACGTCCGAGCTGGTCGAGTAGTGGCTGGTGATGTAGGCGTTGTCGCGGTTGTAGCGCGAATCGGCGCGCAGTTCCGGTGCACCGGGATCGAGGTCGCCGATCTTCAGGTCGCGGTTGAGCACGAAGGCGGTGGCGAACACCGCCAGCGCGCCGAGCACCGCGATGCGCGCGAACTTCGGCTCTGCAAAGCGCGACAGCATGCGCATGAAGCGGTGGTCGCTCTTCGCCTTCTTCGCCTGGTGGCGCAGGCAGGCGTCCGTCACGCCCACGTAGGACATCAGGATCGGCAGCAGGAACATCTTGGTCAGCACGATCACCGCCACGCCGACCGAAGCGGAAATGGCCAGCTCTCGGATCACCCCGATCTCGATCACCAGCAGGGTCGAGAAGCCCACCGCGTCGCACAGCAGCGCGATGGTGCCCGGGATGAACAGCTGGCGGAAGGTCAGCTTGGCCGTTTCCATGTCCGACTTGCCGGACAGGCGCTCGGTGGCCATGGTGTTGATGTTCTGCACCGCGTGCGACACGCCGATGGCGAACGTCAGGAACGGCACCAGGATCGAGTAAGGATCGAGCCCGAAGCCCAGCAGCCGCACGATACCGAGCTGCCAGATCACCGCCAGCGAGCAGCAGAACACCGTCACCAGGGTCGACTTCCAGCAGCGCGAATACCACAGCAGCAGCGCCACCGTCATGGCGAAGGTGATCGCGAAGAACAGGCCGATCGCCTTGGCGCCGTGGATCAGGTCACCCACCACCTTGGCAAAGCCGACGATGTGGATCTTCACGCCTTGGGCTTCGTACTTGTCGCGCACCAGCTTTTCCAGCCGCTCGGAGAACAGGCCGTAATCGAGCTTGGTGCCCTTGTCGGGGTCGATCTCCAGCAGCGGCACCTGCACGATGGTGGACTTCTGGTCGGCCGCCACCAGGCTGCCGATGCGTCCCGAACGCGCCACGTTGGCGCGCACTTCCTCCAGCATGGCCGGCGAACCGTCGAATCCCTGCGGGATGATCTGGCCGCTGTTCATGCCGGTCTCGGTGACTTCCATCCACTGCACATTGGGCGTCCACAGCGACTTCAGGTTGCCGCGGTCCACCCCCGGGATGTAGAACACTTCGTCGGTCACCGCCTTCAGCGTGTCGAGGTATTCCTTGCTGTAGATGTCGCCCTTGGTCGCTTCCACCGCGATGCGGATATTGTTGCCCAGCGGGCGCAACTCGTTCTCGTACTTGAGGTAGTTGGCGATGAAGGGATGGGTGGCCGGCACCATCTTCTGGAGGCTGGCGTCCGGTTTGAGCAGCGCCGCCTGCCAGGCGAACAGCACCGACGCCGCCAGGAAGGCCAGCATGATCACGAAGCGGTGCTTGAACAGGCGCGGCTCGAGCCAGTGCTCGATGGAAGTGAAGCGCTGGTGCCCTTCCTCGGCGACCTTGCAGGTCTTGTCGTCTGCGCGCGTCATTTGCCCTCCTCCCCGCTTGCGCGTACGCTGCGCACGCCCCCCACGCCCGACAGCAGCACGGTGCCGTCCAGCGCCAGCATGCCCGCCGTCGGCACGGCGTCGCCCTGGCGCATCACGCGGAAGCTGACGCCATCGTCGTCGCTGCGCAGCAGCGCGCCATCCTGTGCGGCCAGCACGATGCTGCTGCCCTGCATGGTCCCGCCGACCAGGCTCTTTTTCGTCACCGCCGGCGTTTCGCGCCAGGTGGCGCCGCCATCCTCACTGCGGAACACATGGCCGCCGAAGCCATAGGCCAGCATGGCGCGGCCGGTGAACATCACGCCGTACAGCTGGCCGCTGTAGCCGGTTTCGATGCGCTGCCATTTGTCGCCGCCGTCGAGCGAGCGGTATACGTAGCCGCCCTCGCCGGCGATGGCCAGCATGCGGCCTGGCCCGCCCGCGATGGCGTTGTAATGCAAGCCTTCGGGATTGGGCAGGCCGGCGCCCATGGAATGCCAGTTGGCCCCGCCGTCCGTGGTCCGGAAAGCCTGGCCATAGGCGCCCACGGCGTAGCCGGTTTTGGCATCGCGGAACCATACGCCCAACAAGGGACGTGAGGGACCGAACTTGGCCGCCGCCTCGATATCGGCCAGCGCATTCTCGGCATCGGCCAAGGCGCCGTCCGCGCCCGCTGCGGCGCCGCCCGTGCCGGCCGCCTGCGCCTTGGCCAGCGCCGCCTTGGCGTCGGCCAGCATCAGCGCATTGGCCTTGTTGCCGTCGAAGCGAAGCGTCCATTGCGCCCCGCCGTCATTGGTGGACAGGATCACCCCATCGTGCCCCACCGCCCAGCCGTCGCGGCCATTGGCGAAGGTCACGTCGGTCAGCGTGACCGACACCGGTACTTTGGCCTGTTGCCAGGCGGCCTTGTCGCCGCCATCGCGCACCAGGATGATGCCGCGTTCGCCCACCGCCACCGTGCGCTGGCCGGCCAGCGCCATTGCCGTCAGCATGGCCTTGGGCGCCCGCGCCGACATGCGCGCCGGCGTCTGCAGTGGATCGCGCGCAGGGGCCGGCAGCGCCATCAGTGCCCCCAGCAGGGCTGCGCCGGCCTGTATCAATGCTTTATTCATGCTCTACCTGCGAAAAAATGGGCGCACCGATCCCAAAGGACAATGCGCCCGAAGAGACACCCCCAAACCCGCTGCGCCCTCTTAGTTGGAAGAGCGGCGCAGCGTATCCGGCGTGAAGTTGGACGGGCCGAGCTTCACGCCAAATTTCATCGGCTTCTCCTGGTTGGAGATGCCCGACAGCAGGTAGCGGCGTGCCTGCAGGTCGTAGAACACTTCGTAGGCGAAGTAGTGGGTCATGGCGTCGTAGTACTGGATGCCGCCGATCTCGTGCACGCGCCACAATTCGCCGCGGCCGTCATAAGCGTCGGTATGCATCACTTGCCAGCTGTCTTCGTCCACGTAGAACACGCGCTTGGCGTAGATGTGGCGCTTGTCCTTCTTCAGGGTCGCTTCCACCACCCACACGCGGTGCGGCTCGTAGCGCACGTGGTCCTGGTTGATGTGGCCAGGGCGCACGATGTCGGCGTACTTGAGCGCCTTGTTGGTGATCTTGTAGTTGTTGTAGGAAACCAGCATTTCCTTCTTGCCCACCAGTTTCCAGTCGTAGCGGTCCGGCGCGCCGTTGAAGCCGTCGTAGTCGTCGGTGGTGCGTAAGCCGTCCGCGCCCTGGCCCGGCGAATCGTAGGCCACGTTCGGCGCGCGCAGCACGCGGCGCTGGCCCGGGTTGTAGGTCCAGGCCAGGCGCGATTCCTTGACCTGGTCCAGCGGGTCGACCACCAGCAGCGCGTCGCCGGCCACCGAGGAAGGGCCGGTCAGGGTCGCCATGTAGTACACCAGGCGGTTCGGCTCTGGGTTTTCCATGCCCTGGGCGAAGGCCACCTTCTCGGTGCGCGTGACCGGGGTGAAGGCGCCATTGGTCTGCACCGGGAATTCGGCGGTGTGGCGCTCGATGGTGCCGCCGCGGTAGCGCATCAGGTGGTTCCAGATCACTTCCAC
>CAMLRG010000230.1 GCA_946482335.1 uncultured Duganella sp.
AGCAAATGTCCGGTTGCCAGAGCTGACCCCGACTTTCATGCGGGCAGGCGGCCGCCGACGGTGCTGCGCAGGAAGGGGCCGATCTTGTCGAGCGGCAGGATGGTCTGGGCCGCGTCCAGCTCCACCGCGGCGCGCGGCATGCCGTAGACGGCGCAACTGGCCTGGTCCTGGGCGATGGTGACCTTGCCGGCACGGCGCAACGCCAACATGCCGTCGGCGCCATCGCGCCCCATGCCGGTCAGCAGGATGCCGACCGCCTCGCCTTTCCAGTGCTGCGCCACGCAATGGAAGAACACGTCGACCGAAGGCCGGTAGGCGTAATCCTTGGGGTTGGGATCGTAGCCCAGCTGTTGTTTCTCATCCAGCACCAGATGGTCGTTGCTCTTGGCGACCATCACGCTGCCGCCTTGCAGCGCGGTGCGCCCTTCGATGGCGCGTACCGGCACCGCCAGCTGTTCCGACAGCCACTTGGCGAAATGGTCGGCAAAATTTTCGTCGATATGCTGTACCACCACCACGGCGCAATTGGACGGCGGCGTCCAGCCGGAGAGGATGCGGGCAATCGCCATCGGTCCCCCGGTCGAGGCGCCGATGGCCACCAGGGTGTCGAGGGCGGCGTCGCGCGGCGCCGCCTGGGAACTGCGGCGGCGCGGCGGCATGGACTGGTTGCCGCCGCTGTGGCGGATCAATTTGTCCATGGTCTTGATCTTGTGCAGCAGCTCGGCGTCACCGCCTTGCTTCCCCTTCAGCACCGGGGTCGCCGTCACGTCGAGCGCGCCGGCGCCCAGGGCGCGGAACACCTGGTTGACATTGTCCTGCGGGCGCCCGGTAACCACCAGGATGGCGCACGGCGATTCGTCCATGATGCGGCGGGTGGCTTCCACCCCGTCCAGATCGGGCATGTTCAAATCCATCAGGATCAGGTCGGGCCGGTCGGCGGCGCATTTCTGCACCGCCTCCAGCCCGGTGCCGGCGATCCATGCCACCTGGTGTTCCTGCGTGCTGGCGACCACGCGCCGCAGCGCTTCGGCCGCCATCGGGACGTCGTTGGCGATCGCGATCCTCATCGGTAGGCGTCGCCTATCAGGTCGGAAACCGCATCGAGCAGGGTCTCGTCGTGGAAACTGCCCTTGGTCAAGTAATAGTCGGCCCCGGCGGCCAGGCCGCGCGCGCGGTCTTCCGGCCGGTCCTTGTAGGAAACGATCATGACGGGCAGCTTGTGCAAGTGCAGGTCCTTCTTGATCAGGTTGACCAGTTCGATGCCATCCATGCGCGGCATGTCGACGTCGGTGATGACGAGGTCGTAGTCGCCGCTGCGCACCACGTTCCAGCCATCGATGCCGTCGATCGCGATGTCCACCTCGAATCCGCGTCCAACGAGCAGTTTGCGCTCCATTTCGCGCACGGTGAGCGAATCGTCCACGACAAGGATGCGTTTCATTCTACGCCGTCCGGCGTGGCTGGCGCGCGTCAGTTGGTGCAGGCTGCCTTCTTCCAGCAGCTTTTCGACGGAAAGCAACAGGTCGGGCACGTCCAGGATCAGTACCGGCTCGCCGTCGTCCAGCAGGGCGGCGGCGGAAATATCGCGCATCTTGCCGAAAATCGGGTCGATGGCTTGCACCGCCAGGCTTTGCTCGCCGCGGATCTTGTCCACCACCAGGGCGTAGCGCCGGGCGCCGGCGCCGATGACGACCACCGGCAATTCTTCGGCGTGTTCCATATCGCCCAGTTCCAGCACCTGGGCGGCGGCCACCAGGCCGAGGTGCTCGCCATCATGGTCGAAGAATTGCTTGTTTTCCAGCGTGTGCACGGCCGACGGCGCCACCTTGACGATGCGCTCGACCTTGACGATCGGGATGGCGTAGGCTTCGCCCTTGACGTCCACCACCAGGGCGCGCACGATCGATTGCGTCAGCGGCAGGGTGATCGAGGTGCGGAAACCTTTGCCCAGCTCGGACTCGATGCGCACCGTGCCGTTCTGCTGGCGGATGGTGTCGTGCACGATGTCCAGCCCTACGCCGCGGCCGGAAATCTCCGTGATGCCGCCTTTCAGGCTGAAGGCGGGCAGGAACAGGAATTCCATCAGTTCCGCATGGGACATGGCGGCCACCATCTGCTCGGTGGCCATCTTGCGCTCGATCACGGTGCGGCGGATCATTTCCGGGTCGACGCCGCGGCCGTCGTCGCTGATCTCGATACTGAGCATGCCGGCACGGTGGCGCGCCTCCATCAGGATGGTGCCGGTGCCGGGCTTGCCGGCGGCCTGCCGCTCGCCGGACGGCTCCATGCCGTGGTCGACGGCATTGCGCAGCAAGTGGTTGAGCGGGCTTTCGATGCGCTGCAGGATGTCGCGGTCGACCAGGGTGTCTTCGCCTTCGACTTGCAGCAGCACATCCTTGCCCAGGCTGCGCGCCAGGTCGCGCACCATGCGCGGGAAATGCTGGATGCCGTCGCGGAAAGGGCGCATGCGCAAGGACAGCACTTCGTCGACCATGGTTTCGGAACCGGTCAGCAGGCGGCGCTCGAAATTTTCCATGTCGTTGATGTGCTCGAGCATGAATTGCTTGAGCGGCTGGCTCTTCTGGATCGCCAGCAGGGCCTTTTCCTTCAGCGTCGGGTCGCTGGCCTGCGCGGCCGCCTCCATCAGTTCTTCCAGCACGGCAAACAGGGCGGCCTGGTTGCGTTTGTAGCGCTGCACGCCCTGGATCAGGGGATGCAGCTGGTGGGCATTGATGCGCGCTTCACTTGCCAGGGCAAGCAGGCGGTCGAAATTCTGCGCCGTCTTCATCGGCGGCAGCATGCGGCCGGGGATTGCCTGGTCGGCTGCGCCATCGGCCGGCGTCTCGCCGGCGGGGGCGGCGGGCCTTGCGTCCGCGCCGGCGTCGGCTTGCACTTCGGCCTGCGCTGGGCGGGGCGCCGGTGTGGGGAAGGGCGCCGGTGCCGGCGCCGGTGCGGGTGCGGGCGGTGCGGCTGGCGGGGCGGTGGCCGGTGCCGGCGCCACCGGCTCCGGCAGGAAGGCAATCCCGCGCACGTCGTTCATCGTCTTGCCGACTTGCGCGCCGTGCGCCGCCAGCCAGGCATCCATATCGCCATCGACACGCGAGCTTTGCACGATCAGGTCCACCGCCGCGAGCAGCGCGTCGACGCGGTTCGGCGTCAGTTTCAGCTTGCCCGCCTGCGCGGCAATGAAGGCGTCTTCCATGCCGTGCGCCAGCTGCACCACCATATCCAGCCCCACGATGGAGGCGGCGCCCTTGATCGAATGGGCCGCCCGCATCATCGACTCGATGTCGGCCGGGTCGTGGCGGCGTTCGAAGGCCAGCAAGCCGTCGGTCAGGATCTGCGTCTGGCTGTCGGCCTCCATGCGGAACAGTTCCAGCATGGAGAACTGGCTCAGGTCGTCCTTCTTGTCCGTCATCGCAGCGTCCTCGCCAGCTGGTAGCCCAGCAGCCCCTGGTCCAGGCAGCCGACCTGCATGTCCTCGTGCGGCAGCACGCCGGCCAGGTAGCGCTCGAGGCCCTTGTTGATGGTGGCGGCGGGCGGTTTCAGATCGCTGGCGGCGTAGCGGATGATGCCGTGCAGCTCGGACACCGGCAGGGCATAGCTCTGCTCTTCCCACTGCACCAGCAGCATGCGGGCGAAGGTGTGGCGGCCGGCACGCCCCTCGCCGCCGTCTTCGGCTATGCCCATCAGCTCCGCCAGCGAGACGCAGGGATACAGCTTGCCGCCGGCATTCACCACGCCGCGCAGGCCGCGCGCATTGCGGTGCGGCAGGCGGTGCGGCACGGCCTTCGGTGCGATCTGCCGGAACATGGCGGTCGGCAGGGCCAGCCACTCGTGGCCGATGCGGAAGGCGACGCAGGAACTGTCATGGCGTACCCCTTGTTCGGGCGGCGCGCGGAAATGTTCGGCCCACTCGCGCTGGTAGCCCGGGCTCACCGGGCGTTGCAGGTTGCGCAGGGCAGCACCGGCATACACTTCGCAGTTGCGGCAATGGACCGCCTTGTCGAGCAATTCGCAGCTATGGTCGCCGGCAACGCCAATCCGGTTCCAGCACGCTTCCAGGTCTTGTATCGGGTCGGTCATGGTGGTCGCCGCCTATCACTGTGGCCGCTGGCGCCGGAAGGCCCGCGCTGCGCGTGCCTTCAGCGCGGCGGCGGCGCTGCTGTTGCCGCCTTGCTCCTGCAGCAGGGCCAGGTGGCACAGGGCGTCGTAATGGTCCGGTTGCAGGTAGAGGCAGCGCTTCAGCTGCGTTTCCGCGTCGGCCTGCTGGCCGGCGGATTCGGCCAGCAGGCCGAGGATGAAGTGTGCATCGGCCGATTCGGGCTGCTGCGCGAGGAATTCGCGGCATGCGGAATGGGCTTCCATCAGCCGGCCGGCATCGGCCAGGGCGCGCGCGTGTTGCAGCAGGGTTTCTTCGCCGACGGCAGCGGTGCCGGCTGGCGCTGTGGGCGCCGGCGTTGTCGCCGGGGGAGCCTGCCTTGCAGCCGGCCCCGACCGCGCGCGCGTTGCCGCTGGCGAGGCCGGCGTGGCAGGCGTGGGCAGCGCGGGCGGGCGGCGGCCGGGGAGGGCGGCGCGGGCGGGGACGGCAGGACGCTTGATGTCCTTGCGCAGCGCAAACGCCTGCCGGTGCGGCAGCGGCGCGAAGCCATGGCGCACGAACGATGGCACTTCCGCGTAGCCGGCCAGCAGCATGCCGTCGTCGCTCAGATGTGCCGACAGCCGCGCAATGGCGGCAGCGGTGGTCGGTTCGTCGAAGTAGATCAGCAGGTTGCGGCAAAAGATCACATCGTACTGCCGCGCGGAGCCCAGCGGCCCTTCCAGCAGGCTCCCCCGGGCGAAGCGGATCCGCGCGCGCAGCTGGTCGTCGATCCGGTACACATCGTCGCCGGCCGCGCTGAAATAACGGTCGCGGAACGACAAGTCGTTGGCACGGAAGGCATTGCGGCCGAATACGCCGGCTTCGGCGCGCGCTATGCAGGCCGCGCTGATATCGACAGCATCGATCATGAACGCGCGCGGCAGGACACCTGCGTCGCACAGTGCCATCGCCATGGAATAGGGCTCTTCGCCGCCGGCGCATGGCACGGAAAGGATGCGGACCAGCGCCGCGCCGCCGGCCAGCTGCGCCCGCACGAATTCGACGGCAGCCGCAAACGCTTGCGGATCACGGAACAGCCACGATTCCGGCACCACCACCAGCTCCAGCAGCTCGCGCAGTTCCGTCTCGTCCAGCGTTTCGGCATATGCCTCGCACTGCCGTTGTCCGGTCGCCTCCATGCGCCGCTTCACCGCCCGTTCAACCGTGCTGTGTGCCAGGTTCATGCCGGTCATGCTGCGCAGTGCGGACAGGACGTTCATTGCACCGTAGCCTCCGCCGGGAACAGCCGTGCCCGCAGTTCGGCCGGCAGCAGGGCATCGACTTCAACCAGCTGCACCATGCCTTGCGCATCGCCCGCCACGGGCCCCAGGAATTGCGCCGCCTGCACCCCGCTGGGCGCCAGCGCTTGCCGTGCCACGTCCTGCACGCCCTGTACGCGCTCGGCCATCAGGCCCAGCGCATGCAGGCGCCCTTCGCCATCGGTGTAATCGGCAACCACGATGCGGGTGTCGAAATGCTGGCGCGAAGGCGGGCCGCCGCTGATGCGCGAGAGGTCGACCACCGGCACCGGATCGCCGTGCAGGTTTATCAGGCCCGCCACGCTGTCCGGCGCCAGCGGAATGCCCTTCAATTCCAGCAAGGGCAGCACGCGCCGCACCTGCCGCAGCGGCAAGCCATAGCGGTCGGCGCCGATGTGGAAGACCAGGACCTTCATGCGTTGACGGCAAACGTGGCGACGCTCGACTGCAGGTCGCCGGCCGCATATTGCAGCTGGTGCACCGCCTCGCTGGTCGCCTTCAGCGATTCGACGGTCTGCTGGGTGGCATCGTTCAGCTGCATCATGGTCTCGGTGATCTGCTGCGCGCCGACGGACTGCGCCTGCATGCCCTGCAGCACGGCATCGAACTGCGGCGCCAGTTTCTGCACCTGGTCCATCACACCCGATAACTGGTCGGTCACCTGGCGTACTTCGCCCACGCTGCGCCGGATCTCTTCCGAGAATTTGTCCATGCCCATCACGCTGGCCGAGACGGCCGACTGCATTTCCTTCAGCATTTGCTCGATATCCCAGGTCGATACCGAAGTCTGGTCGGCCAGGCGGCGGATTTCGGTCGCCACCACCGAAAAGCCGCGCCCGGCCTCGCCGGCCTTTTCGGCTTCGATGGCCGCGTTCAGCGACAGGATGTTGGTCTGGTCGGCCACCTTGGTGATGGTGGTCAGCACCGAATTGATGTTGGACGCCTTTTCCGACAGCGCTGCCAGCTTGGCATTGATCGAATCGGTCGCGTTCACCATGTTCTGCATGGTCTGGTCCATGCGCCGCAGGTTGCCTTGCGCCTCGGAGGTGGCGCTGGTCGTGTAATCGGCCACCGCCGTCGCCTCTTCCATGGTTTTCAGCAGCTGCGACGTATTCGACGAAATCTCCTTGGTGGTGCTGAGCACTTCCACCGACGTCTGGGCCTGTTCCACGCCGGTCGCCTCCTGCTGCTTGGCCGACGCGGCGATTTCCGTTGCCGAGGTGGTGACCTGGATGCCCGCCTTCTGCACATTGTTCAGCAGCTGGCGCAGGTTGTCGAACATGCGCTGCAAGCCTTCGCCCAGCTGGCCGATGGCATCGTCGCCGGTCACGGTGATCCTGCCGGTCATGTCGCCGTTCGCCGCCCGCGATACCGATACGAGCAGCGCATCCACCTTGGCGCGCAAGTCGTTGGTCGCGGCCAGCTCGCGCGCGGCGCCATCCTGCAACTGCTGGGCCATCTTGTTGAAGTCTTCGCTCACCTTGCCCAGTTCATCGCCCGAGGTAATCGCGATGCGCGCCGTTTGCTCGCCCGCGCCCAGGCGGCCGAGGGCCGCGGTCAGGTTGCCCAGCGGTCCCAGGATCGCGCGCCCCAGGGTGTAGGCAATGAGCAGCGACAGGACGACCACCGTCACGCCGCCGCCCAGCAGCAGGTTGTTCTGGCTGTTGTGCAATTCCACCGACTGGGCGCTGCGGGCCGCAAGCAGGCGGCGCTCCTCGTCGGCAGCCTGTTCCAGCAATTCGCGCGCACTGCCCACGATGGCGCCGGCTTCCTTCAGCTCCGCCGACTGGCCCAGCGCATCGGCGGCCCCCTTGCTGTCGCTCAGCGCACGGCGCTTTTCGATCTGGCGCCGGATATGCACGTCGGCCCAGTTGGACAGCAAAGCCTGGGCACGCTTCAGGCGCTCATTCTGCTGCGGGTCGTCGACCGTCAGCTGGACCGCCTTGGCCGCCCGCTGCTTCATGATTTCGGCGTGTTCCTGTTCACTGGCCAGGAAGGCCTCGTTGCCGGTCAGGATATAGCCGCGGGCATCGACCTGGAGCTGCAGCGCGGCGTTGTTGATGCGGTCCAGTTCGATCAGCACTTCCATCGAGTGCCTGTCCCATTTGTTGGCGTTGGTGAGGCTGCTGAAATTGTTGAACGCCAGGACTATCAGTATCAAGATGATTGCTACTATGCCGCCAAAGCCGATGTAGAGCTTGTTCTTGATGCTCAAGTTGTTCATGCGCTGGTCTCCGCAGGTTTGCATTCTCCCAGGGCAATGTAACAAAAAAAACGGGCCGCGCAAAGCGGCCCGTCCTGTGGAGCGCGGTGGGGGTTACTGGCCGCGCTTGTTGCGTGCGTTGGCGGCGATGCGCATGCGCAGCGCGTTCAGCTTGATGAAGCCGCCGGCGTCGGCCTGGTTGTAGGCGCCGCCGTCTTCGTCGAAGGTGGCGATGGTCTGGTCGAACAGCGAATCGGTCTTCGAGTCGCGTGCCACGACGATGACATTGCCCTTGTACAGCTTGACGCGCACCCAACCGTTCACGGTGGCCTGGGTGTGGTCGATCAGGGTTTGCAGCGCGACGCGCTCCGGCGCCCACCAGTAGCCGTTGTA
>CAMLRG010000231.1 GCA_946482335.1 uncultured Duganella sp.
GGTTGCCCTTGATCAGGTCGGGGTGCCAGAAGCGGGTCAGCTCGGCGTCGACCTGCCAGTCGAAGCCGCCCACGTCGTAGCGCGCCGCGTGGAAGTTGACCGCCGGCAGGCGGTCGTAGGGGCGCGTCACGAACAAGTCCGGATTGTTGACCGAGTCGGGATCCTGCAGCACGTGGTACTTCTGCGCGCGGGCGGTCAGGCTCCAGTACTCGCCGCGGTAGTCGGTGCGCAGTTCCTTGAGCAGCTGGCGCTCGGCCGACGAGGATACGGTCTTGGAAAAGTCGTTCGGGTAGTTGTCGTCCGAGGCGGCGCGCAGGTTCCAGCCGAACGTCCAGTCCTTGGCCAGGCCTTGCGTGTGCGCCGTATGCAGCTGCCAGCGGTCGCGGTCCGCTTCCTTGTCGTTGGGCAGGTATTCGAGGAAGGTGCGGCCCTCGTAATAATTGCCGGCGCCGGTCTCGCCGATGTAGCGCGCGACCGCGCCCAGCTGCAGGCCGCGCCGCGCGATATAGCGCGGGTACAGCGTCAGGTCGCGGTTGGGCGCGATATTGAAGTAGTAGGGCGCGGTCAGTTCGGCCCCGCCCTTGGACGAGTACGACGGGGTCGGCGGCAGCCAGCCCGAGCGCCGCGCGCCCGACAGCGAGAACGACAGCGCCGGCGTGCCGATGAAGGGCACGTCCTTGAAATAGATGATGGTGGCGCCGGCGGTGCCGACGTCGCGGCCCTGGTCCAGGTTGAGCGAGCGCGCCTTCAGGTACCAATCCGGGTTCGGCCCCTGGCACGTGCTGTAGGTGCCGTCCACCACTTGCGCTTCATCCTCGCTCAGGAAGTTGATGCGCTGCGCCTTGCCCTGGGCATTGTTCAATTCCAGCTGGTAGGTCGGCTGCAGCATGTAGCCGCGCCCCGTTTCCATGTTCAGTTTCAGTTCATCGGCGGTGTAATAGTCGCCGAAGCGCCAGATGCGCACATTGCCCTTGGCTTCCAGCTCCTGCTCCACTTGCAGGAAGCTGGCCGCATCGGAGGTCACGCGCATCTTGTCGCGCACCACTTCCACGTCGCGCAGCAGGCGCACCTCGCGCTCCGGGCGGCCGGCAATGTCTTCCGCGCGCACGGTGGTGACGGCATTCTTGTCTTCCACGCGCGGCGTGCGTTTGGCCGCTGCAGGCGCCTGGGCATGGGCGGGCAGTGCGGCGGCGGCGGCGGCAATGGCGGTCAAGGCGAACGCCCAGCGTTTGGTGTTGGGTGGAGCCAGGAACCGGGTCATGGGTGGTACGCGTGAAACACCATAGAGGCGATTTTTTAATGTGAATCCCTTATTATATGGGAATCTTTACCCACAACTGGATTCCGCAGGCTGTTTCAATGTCTTTATTGTCTAATTTACCATCCCCAGCCGCCGATCCACGCCTTGCCGAGCTCAAAGCGTGGCTGCAGGGCACGGGCCTGGTGGACGCCGCCTCGGCGCGCCCGGCTTCCGTCGACGCCAGCTTCCGCCGCTATTTCCGCGTCGACGTGCTGCCGGCCCACCGCGCCGCCCACGGCGCCACCCTGGTGGCGATGGATGCGCCGCCGCAGCGCGAAAACGTGCCGGCCTTCGTCAAGGTTGACCGCCTGCTGGCCGCTGCCGGCGTGTCGGTGCCCGTGATCGTCGCGGACAACATCGGCCAAGGCTTCCTGCTGCTGTCCGACCTCGGCAATACGACCTACCTGCAGGCGCTGAACCACGATTCGGCCGCCACCCTGTATGCCGAAGCGCTGGCGGCCCTGGTCAAGATCCAGCAAGCCAGCCAGCCCGGCGTGCTGCCGGAATTCGACCGCGCCTTCATGCTGCGCGAATTGAATATCTTCCCGGAGTGGTACATCGGCAAGCACCTGGGCACCACGCTCACCGAAGCCCAGCAAAAAGAGCTGGACAAGGTATTCGAAGCGATCCTGGCCAACTGCCTGGCCCAGCCCCAGGTCTTCATGCACCGCGACTACCACTCGCGCAACCTGATGTGGATGGACGAGGGCAACCCCGGCATCCTCGATTTCCAGGATGCCGTCTACGGCCCGATCACCTACGACGCCGCCTCGCTGCTGCGCGACGCCTACGTGTCGTGGGACGAGGAACTGGTGCTGGACTGGCTGATCCGCTACTGGCAGCATGCGCGCAGCGCCGGCCTGCCGGTGCGCAAGGACTTCGACGATTTCTACAAGGACTTCGAATACATGGCGCTGCAGCGCCACCTGAAGATCCTTGGCATCTTCTGCCGCCTGAACTACCGCGACGGCAAGCCGATGTACCTGGGCGACCTGCCGACCGTGATGGACTATGTGCGCAAGACCGCCAACCGCTACCGCGACCTGAAGCCGCTGATCAAGCTGCTCGACACGCTGGAAGGCACCGCGCCGCAAGTCGGCTACACCTTCTGAGGGGCGCCGCATGAAAGCCATGATCCTCGCCGCCGGCCGCGGCGAACGTATGCGTCCGCTGACCGACACCTGCCCCAAGCCGCTGCTGCACGTGCGCGGCCGCCCGTTGATCGTGTGGCACATCCTGAACCTGGTGCGCGCCGGGATCACGGACATCGTGATCAACCACGCCCACCTGGGCCACATGATCGAGCAGGCGCTGGGCGACGGCTCCCAGTTCGGCGCGCGCATCCAGTATTCGCCCGAGGCGGAAGCGCTGGAAACGGCGGGCGGCATCGCCAACGCCCTGCACCTGCTGGGCGACGAGCCTTTCCTGGTGCTGTCGGGCGATATCTATTGCCCGCACTTCGATTTTTCCGAAGCGCTCGACGTGCTGAAGGACAAGGACCACCGCGGCGACCCGTATCCGCCCCACGTGCGCGACATCGCCTGGGTGTGGCTGACGCCGAACCCGTGGCACAACCCGGACGGCGACTTCGCGCTGAACCTGTACACGATTTCCGGCCAGGGTTCGCCCAAATGGAACTTCGCCAATATCGGCGTGTACCGTCCTGAAATGTTCGCCGCCATCACGCCGGGCCAGAAGGCCGGCCTGGGCAAGCTGTTGTTCGAGTTCGCCGACCAGGGCCGCATCGGCGGCGAGATCTACCAGGGCGAATGGGTCAACGTCGGCACGGTGCGCCAGCTCGAAGAGCTGAACGCGGGCATGGATTCATGAGCCCCTACCGCGAACGCCGCGCGCGCCTGCTGGCCATGATGGAACCGGGCAGCGTGGCCTTCATCGCCACCGCGCCGGAAGTGGCGCGCAATGCGGACACCGACTACCCCTACCGCCACGACAGCTCCTTCTACTACCTGACCGGCTTCACCGAGCCGGAAGCGGCCCTGGTGCTGGTGGCGCCGCGCGGCGCGGCGGGCGCGCAGAGCATCCTGTTTTGTCGCGAAAAGCACCTGGAATCGGAAATCTGGGACGGCTACCGCCACGGTCCCGATGCCGCACGCGAAGCCTTCGGCTTCGACTTCGCCTTCCCGATCGGCGCGCTGGACGAGCATATGGTGCGCCAGCTGTCCAACGCCAGCGCCTTGTACGCGGCCATGGGCCGCAGCGCCGATGCCGGTGAGCAGCAGCGCCGCTGGCTGGAGGGCGTGCGCAAGCTCTCGCGCAGCGGCACCACCGCGCCGCCCGTGCTGCGCGACCTGCCGCCGCTGGTGGACGAAATGCGCCTGTTCAAGGACCAGCATGAACGCGCCATCATGCTGCGCGCCGGCGGCATTTCCGCCGCCGCCCACGCGCGCGCCATGCGCTTCGCGGCGTCGCGGCGGGACGCAGCCGGCGGGGCCGGCCTGCACGAATACGAGCTGGAAGCCGAACTGCTGCACGAATTCCGCCGCAACGGCGCCCAGTACCCGGCCTACACCCCGATCGTGGCCTCCGGCCCCAATGCTTGCGTGCTGCACTACAACGCCAATCACCGCCGCATCCAGGACGGCGAGCTGGTGCTGATCGACGCCGGCTGCGAACTCGATGGCTACGCTTCCGACATCACGCGCACCTTCCCCGCCAATGGCCGCTTCAGCCCCGCCCAGCGCGAGCTGTACGAGCTGGTGCTGGCGGCCCAGCAAGCCGCCTTTGCCGCCATCGCGCCGGGCCGCCAATACCACGACGCCCACGATGCGGCCGTGCGCGTGCTGGCGCAAGGCATGCTCGACTGCGGCCTGCTGCAGGGCACGCTGGACCAGGTGCTGGCGGAGAAAAAGTATACGCAGTTCTACATGCACGGCACCGGCCACTGGATCGGCATGGACGTGCACGACGTCGGCCTGTACCGCGACACTTCGCGCGAAGACAAGCCATCGCGCCTGCTGCAGCCAGGCATGGCGATGACGGTGGAACCGGGCATCTACGTGCGTCCGGGCGAAGGCGTGCCGGAGCGCTACTGGCATATCGGCATCCGTATCGAGGACGACGTGATCGTCACCGAGAACGGCTATCAGCTGTTGACGGGCGGCGCGCCCAAGACCGTGGCCGACATTGAAGCCTTGATGAAATGATGGACGTCGATATCGCCATTTGCGGCGCCGGTCCGGTGGGTATGGCGCTGGCAGCCCTGCTGGTCAAGCGCGGCGTGCAGCCGGACCGTATCGCGCTGGTCGACGCCAAGCCGCTCGAACAAGCCATGCAGGACCCGCGCACCCTGGCCCTGTCCTATGGCAGCCGCCAGATCCTCGAGCAGGTCGGCGCGTGGCCGATCCACGCCACCGCGATCCACGAAATCCACGTCTCGCGGCGCGGCCAGTTCGGCCGCAGCATGATCACACGCGACGAACACGATCTGCCGGCGCTGGGCTACGTGACGCGCTACGGCGCCATCGTCGAAGCATTGGGCACGGTGTGCGCCGGCCTGGGGATTGCCGCACTGCGCCCGATGCGCGTGACGGGCAGCGATGAAGCGGCCGACGGCGTCACCCTGTACCTCGACAGTGAAGGCCAAGGAGACCGCGTGCTGCGCGCCGCCATCGTGGTGCAGGCCGAGGGCGGCCTGTTCGGGGAGCAAGCGGCCAAGGCCGAGCAGCGCGACTACCGCCAGACCGCCATCATTGCGCAAGTGCACAGCAGCTCGCCGGTGCCGCACCGCGCCTATGAACGCTTCACCAGCGAAGGGCCGCTGGCCCTGCTGCCGCAGGACGACGGCTATTCCCTGGTCTGGTGCGCCCGCCCCGCCAGCGCCGAAGCCCTGCTGGCATTGGACGATGCCGCCTTCCTCGCCAAACTGGGCGACACCTTCGGCGAGCGCCTGGGCAAATTCACCCAAGTGTCGCGGCGCCTGGCTTTCCCGCTCGGCCTGAACGCCGGCGTGACCGGCAGCGCGCGCTGCGTCGCCGTCGGCAATGCCGCGCAAACGCTGCATCCAGTGGCCGGCCAGGGCTTGAACCTGGGCTTGCGCGACGCCGCCGAACTGGCGCGCGCCCTGGCACGCGGCGCCACGCCTGCCGCGCTGGCGGACTACGCCGCGCAGCGCCGCCGGGACCGCAAGCTGACCGTGCGCCTGACCGACACCATGGCGCGCATCTTCGCCAACGAGTCGGCCCTGCAGCCCTTGCTCGGCCTGGGACTGGCCGCCATCGACATCGCCGCCCCGGCACGCGCCGTGCTGGCCGAGCTGATGATGTACGGCCGCCGCTAACAGGTCCCCATGCGCCGCGCACCCGCCATCGCCCTGCTGCTGGCCGCCGCCCTGGCCCCGGGCGCGCCACAGGCGCGCGACAAGATGTCCTGGCTGATGCCCGACGTGCCGCCGGCCTCGATGCCGGTCGACGGCAAGCCCACCAGCGGCATCGCCGACCAGGTCGTGCTGTACATCAGCGCCCGCTGGCCCGAAGCCGAACACCATTTCATCTACGCCAACCCCAAGCGCTCGTGGCTGATGATCGAGCGCGGCGAGCCGGCCTGCGTGGTCGCCGCGCTGCGCAATGCCGAACGCGAAAAGCTGGCCCACTTCGTCGATACCAACCTGGTGCCGCCCGTGCAACTGGTGGTGCAGCACACCAGCCTGGCCCGGCTGCCGCTCAACGTCCACGGCGAGGTGGATCTGCGGAAAGTGCTGGCCGATCCTGCCCTGCGCGGCATCGTCGTCGAGCGCCGCAGCTATGGGGCCGCGGTCGACAGCCTGATCGCAGGCCGTCCTGCCGGGTCGCGCCTGGAAACCACCGCGGTCGGCGACTATGGCCGCAATGTGCTGAAGATGGTGGCGCACGGCCGCGCCGACTATACGATCGACTACGACTATGCGCTGCAATACGCCGGGCGCAGCGAGCCCGAGATCGTCCGCCTGCATACGGTGCCGATCGCGCAGAGCAACAAGCCGGTGCTGGGCGGCATCGCCTGCCCGCGCAATGCCTGGGGCCTGGCGGCGGCCCGCCGCATCGACCGCATCGTCGGCACGCGCGAAGGCGCCGCCGCCATGATCAAGGCGCAGAACAGTTGGCACACGCAGGCATCGCGCCAGCGCTACGCGGCGCAGATCAGCGAATTCCAGCGGCAGCGCTCGCGTCCTACGCCGTAATGCCTTTGTGATAACATGCGCGTCGTTCATTTCTGAAAGGATGCCCGCATGTCGACAGTTACTTACCACGTTCCCTTCAACGAGAGCACGATTCCGGACTGGGATGGCGACGCCACGCTGACCTCCATGAGCGGCAGCCAGATCATCATCGACGCCGGGCCCTTCCGCGAAGAATTCCTCGGCCAGTTCACCATCAACGGCTTGCAGGTGAGCGGCACCGTTACCGGCCTGCGCTTCTTCATCAACCAGAAGCTGGTCTTCAGCATCGACGACATGAAGGTCGACGCCGCCAAGGTGCAAAGCGTGCTGGAAAACGGCGACGACATCGACGCGCTGTTTACCTTCATCTGGGGTGGCGACGACACCATCAATGGCAGCAGCGGCCTTGATTTCCTGCCCGGCTTTGCCGGCAACGATATCCTGAACGGCAACGACGGCAACGATATCCTGTTCGGCGACAGCGGCAACGACACCCTGAACGGCGGTGCCGGCATCGATACGGCCACCTACGCGGGCTTGCGCGCCAATTACACCGTCAGCGGCAACGGCAGCAGCGGCTCGGTCACCGCCAAGGGCAGCGACGATGGCACCGACATCCTGAACAGCGTCGAACGCCTGGCTTTCGTCGACGGCACGCTGGCCTTCGACGTCGCCAAGGGCAGCCACGCCGGCGACATGTACCGCCTGTACCAGGCCGCCTTCAACCGCGAGCCCGATGCCGCCGGCGTCGGCTTCTGGATCGGCCAGTTCGACAAGGGTGTCGGCATCGAGGCGATTGCCGCCGGCTTCATGGACAGCCCTGAATTCCGCGCCGCCTATGGCAGCAACCCGAGCAATACCGAACTGGTGACGAAAATCTATGAGAACGTGCTGCACCGCCAGCCCGATGCCGGCGGCCTGAAGTGGTACGTCGACCTGCTGGAGGGTAAGAAGATCAGCGCCGCCGCCGCCCTGGCCGACATCAGCAACAGCGACGAGAACTACGCCGGCACGATCGCCAAGATCAGCAACGGCTTCCTGTTCACCCCTTACGAATAACAGGAAAACCCGCGGGACGGCCGTCCCGCGGGCCCGGCCGCCTCATTCGGCAGCCTTCACCATATCTTCCAGCACCTTCTTGGCGTCGCCGAACACCATCATGGTCTTGTCCATGTAGAACAGCTCATTGTCCAGGCCTGCGTAGCCGGAAGCCATCGAGCGCTTGTTGACGATGATGGTCTTGGCTTTGTAGGCTTCCAGGATCGGCATGCCGGCAATCGGCGATTTCGGATCTTTCGCCGCCGGATTGACCACGTCGTTCGCGCCCAGCACCAGCACCACGTCGGCTTGCGCGAATTCGCTGTTGATGTCCTCCATCTCGAACACCTGGTCGTACGGTACTTCGGCTTCCGCCAGCAGCACGTTCATGTGGCCCGGCATGCGCCCGGCCACCGGGTGGATGGCGT
>CAMLRG010000232.1 GCA_946482335.1 uncultured Duganella sp.
TCGGGCGCGCCATCAAGGGGCGCTCGATCACCGACATCGAGAATGGCGAAAAAGTCTCCATTCCCGTCAAGGACGTGAACGAACCGTCGTTCGGCCACGCCCACGGCGGTGTGTGGGAAGTGGTCAACCCGGGCAACCAGGAATACCAGAAAGGCGACTTGATCAACCGCCCGAAAGGCGGCGGGGGCAGCGGCCGCGGCCGCGCAGGCAATAGCGACCAGACCACCGAGGATGATTTCATCTTCGAACTGTCGCGCGAAGAATTCATGAACTACTTCTTCGAAGACCTGGAATTGCCGCACATGATCAAGACCCAGCTGACGGCCACCACGGAGTTCAAGCCGCAGCGCGCCGGGTATACGGTGTCGGGCACGCCGTCCAATATCCACGTGCTGCGTTCCCTGCGCGGCGCCCTGGGGCGCCGCATCGCGGTGGGCGGTTCGTCGCGCAAGCGCCTGATCGAGGCCGAGCGGGAGCTGGAGGAATTGCTGGTGGCCGGCGCCCCGCTGGACGACCCGCGCGTGATGGAATTGAAGAAGCTGGTGCACCACCTGCACACGCGGCTGCTGGCCATCCCCTTCATCGACCCCTTCGACTTGCGCTATTCCAACCGCATCAAGGTGCCCAAGCCGATGACCCAGGCCGTGATGTTCTGCATCATGGACGTGTCGGGCTCGATGGACGAGCAGCGCAAGGATACGGCCAAGCGTTTCTTCATCCTGCTCTACCTGTTCCTGAAGCGGGTGTACGACAAGATCGAGGTGGTGTTCATCCGCCACCATACGGCGGCGTCGGAAGTGGACGAGAATGAATTCTTCCACTCGCGCGAATCGGGCGGCACCGTGGTGTCCTCCGCCCTGCACCTGCTGAACAAGATCCTCGACGAGCGCTTCGGCGGCGGCAGCTGGAATGCCTATGTGGCGCAAGCGTCGGACGGCGACAACTGGGACAACGATTCCGTGCTGTGCCGGCAATTGCTGGTCAACACCATCATGCCCAAGGTGCAGTATTACACTTATGTAGAAATCACCGACGGGCCGCCGCAAAACCTGTGGGAGCAATATGCCCAGGTGCCGGAATACCACCAGCACTTCGCCATGCAGAAAATCGTCACGCCGGCCGACATCTATCCGGTGTTCCGCGAATTGTTCAAGAAGCAGCCGAAATAGTATGAACCAGATGACCAAGCGGCCACCGCATCCCAGGGCCCTGCCGGAGCAATCCGAATGGACGTTTGAATTGATCGAGCAAGCGCACGAGGAAATCCGCCGCGTGGCGCATAACTTCGGCCTCGACACTTACCCCAACCAGCTCGAGATCATCACCGCCGAGCAAATGATGGATGCCTACACCTCGGTGGGTATGCCGGTGTCGTATGCGCACTGGTCGTTCGGCAAGCACTTCCTGGCCACGGAGAAGGGCTACAAGCGCGGCCAGATGGGGCTGGCTTATGAAATCGTCATCAACTCCAATCCCTGCATCGCCTACCTGATGGAGGAGAACAGCCTGACCATGCAGGCGCTGGTGATCGCCCACGCCGCCTATGGCCACAATTCCTTCTTCAAGGGCAATTACCTGTTCCGCACCTGGACCGATGCCGACGCCATCATCGATTACATGCTGTTCGCCAAGAATTACATCACCGAATGCGAGCAGCGCCACGGCATCGATGCCGTCGAATTGCTGCTCGACTCTTGCCACGCCATCCAGAATTATGGCGTGGACCGCTACAAGCGGCCGGCCAAGCTGTCGCTGGCGCAGGAGCAGGCCAAGCAGAAAGAGCGCGAAGCTTACCTGCAATCGCAAATCAATGAACTGTGGCGCACCGTGCCGCGGCGCGAAGAGGAAGCGGTCGACAAGCCGGCGCCGCGCTTCCCGCCCGAGCCGGAAGAAAACCTGCTGTACTTTATAGAGAAGTACGCGCCACTGCTGGAGCCGTGGCAGCGCGAAATCGTGCGCATCGTGCGCAAGATCAGCCAATACTTCTACCCGCAGCGCCAGACCCAGGTGATGAACGAAGGCTGGGCCACGTTCTGGCACTACACCATCCTCAACCAGTTGTACGACGAGGGCGTGGTCAGCGATGGCTTCATGATGGAATTCCTGAAGAGCCATACCAATGTGGTGTACCAGCCGCCCGTGCACAGCCCCTATTACAATGGGATCAATCCGTATGCGCTGGGCTTTGCGATGATGTCCGACATCCGCCGCATCTGCGAGAACCCGAGCGCTGAAGACCGCGAATGGTTCCCCGACATTGCCGGCAGCGACTGGAAGAAAACGCTGGACTTCGCGATGCGCAATTTCAAGGATGAGAGCTTCATCGCCCAGTACCTGTCGCCGCGCCTGATCCGCGAATTCCACTTCTTTGCCGTGCTGGACGATGACAAGAATGACAAGCTGGCGGTGTCGGCCATCCATGACGAACTGGGCTACCGCTATGTGCGGCAAATGCTGGCCGACCAGTACAACCTGGGCAACCGCGAGCCTAATATACAAGTGTGGTCGGTCAATACCCGCGACGACCGCGCCCTCACGCTACGCCATACGCAGTACAACCGCCGCCCCCTCAACCAGCAGGCCAATGAAGTGTTGAAACACGTGGCCCGCCTCTGGGGTTTCGACGTGCACCTGGATACGGTTTCACCGGATGGCCAGGTGGTCAGCACCATCGAGTGCAAGCGCGAGAAGCGCAACCGGGTGATTTGACCGGGGCTTTTGACACTCTTTCGTCGAAGCAACACACTTCGCCAAATTTCGTTTGCCTCGCCCCATTGATGGGCGAGGATTCTTCCGTTCTCAGGAAAAAGTGATGAAGATCAATCGCAGTCGCGAAAAAATGGTCAATTTTCTCTTGCTTTTTCTTCCAGGGGCATTCCGCGTAGTCTCGTAACAGCCTGCCAATATGGGGCTAAGGGCATGAAAATTAAACGGTTTTCGGGACAAAATTCTATGCAAAAATCCAAAATTCGTATGTATAATTCGCCGACGTCCCGGATGCGGCTGTAGCTTTGTGTCGCCATTTTGGGGGTTTAAAGTAGCAACACAAGAGTTGGTATTGGAGAAAGCAGGCATGAATTTCAGTGATAACGAGAAAATTGCCGGGAAGAAGAACTATACGGGCATCGCGTTCGTCGTAGTCCTGCACGTCGTTGTCGGGTACGGCATCGTATCCGGCCTGGGCAAGCGTATGATCAGCAAGATGATCGAACCGGTGGAGACCAAGATCATCGAGGAGGTTGCCCCGCCTCCGCCAAAAGAACTGCCGCCACCGCCACCTCCGCCAGAGATGAAGGCACCGCCACCGCCATTCATTCCTCCGGTCGAAGTGAACGTGCAGCAACCGCCGCCAGCGCAGAACGTGATCGCCAACGCGACCAACGTGAAGCCGGCAACCACCGACATTCGTCCAGCACCACCAGCCCCACCGGCTGCGCCGCCAGCCCCTCCGGCTACCGGCGTGAAGACCCCGGCTGTGGTGGACTTCAGCACCTGCGCCAAGCCAGAGTGGCCGAAGTCTTCGCTGCGTAACGAAGAAACCGGTACGGTTACCCTGTCGTTCCTGATCTCTGCGGACGGCCGTGTAGGCGATTCGAAAGTAGTGAAATCTAGTGGTTTCCGTGATTTGGACAAGGCTGCCGTTGCCGGCATTTCCAAGTGCAAATTCAAGCCGGCCACCGTGGACGGCAAGCCGCAAGAAACCTGGCAACAGATGCAATACGTCTGGACGCTGGAATAAACCTGAGACAGAACACCGTCTCGCAACTAAGTAAGTCCGTTGTCGTTTAAGCCAGCGAACTGATTATTTTTCAAATTTGGAGGAAGCATGTTTAAGAATACCCGTTTGTCCGCTGTCCTGGCCGCTGTGCTGTTCTCGGTGACCGCAGCTACCGCCCTGGTAAGCGCGCCAGCAATGGCTGACGCTCCTGCCCCGGCAGCTTCGGCCCCTGCTGACGCAGCCGCCGCTCCAGCAGCTGACGCGGCCGCAGCACCAGCAGCCGACGCAGCCGCTCCAGCTGCCGACGCAGCAGCCCCAGCCGCCGCTGGCGCCAAAGAAGAAGTGGAAAGCCCATTCGGTATCGCGGCCGTTTGGGACGGCGGCATCGTTGACCGCGCCACCCTGATCATCCTGTCCATCATGTCCATCGGTTCCTGGTACATCATCGTGACCAAGCTGATCGACCAGCAGAAGATCTTCAAGCAGCAGAAAGAAGCCGCTTCCAAGTTCTGGAAAGCTTCCTCGATCGCTGCCGGCACCGCCACCCTGACCGAAGGTTCGCCATTCCGCTTCATCGCTGAAACCGGCACCAAGGCCAGCTCGCACCACGACGGCGCCCTGCTGGAACAGATCGACCTGTCGACCTGGGTGACCATGTCCATCGACCGCGCTGTGGAAAAAGTGCAGTCCCGTCTGTCCGATGGCCTGTCCTTCCTGGCAACCGTTGGTTCCACCGCACCGTTCATCGGTCTGTTCGGTACCGTCTGGGGTATTTACCACGCGCTGACCGCGATCGGTATGTCCGGTAACGCGTCGATCGACAAGGTGGCAGGTCCTGTGGGCGCCGCGCTGATCATGACCGCTTTCGGTCTGCTGGTGGCAGTTCCAGCCGTTCTGGGCTACAACTGGCTGCTGCGTCGCAACAAGACCGCAATGGAAGACATCCGTTCGTTCTCCGCTGACGTGCACTCCGTGCTGATCTCCGGCGCAATGTCCACTTCCGCTGCCGCATCCAAAAAAGTAGGTTAATACCATGTCGATGTCCGTAGGCTCCGAAGGCGGAGAAGAGCAGCTTAACAGTGAGATCAACACGACTCCGCTCGTGGACATCATGCTGGTTCTGCTGATCATCTTCCTGATCACGAGCCCGGTCGTTCTGAAGCTGCAGAAGATCAATCTGCCAGCCGAGATCAACCAGGCAATCCAGACCAAGCCAGAGAACGTCAACATCGTTGTTAACAAGGATGGCGACATCTACTGGAACCAGAAGAAAATGCGCGACGCCAATGAGCTGTTCGATTTTCTGAAAGAGGAAGCTGTGAAGGTGCCTCAGCCTGAAGTTCATGTCCGCGGCGACAAAGACGCGAAATATGAATCGATCGGCCGTGTGATCTACACCACTCAGCGCGCTGGCATCCAGAAGGTCGGTTTCATCACCGAACCGCCTGATAAGATGTAAGAACAAGCCGCCCCCGGCTGCATCGGGGGCGGCCTTCTGAAAAGGAAACAATTCATGAGTATGAGCGTAGGCGGTTCCAGCGGCGAAGCGGAACCGATGATGGAAATGAACATGACGCCGATGATCGACGTCATGCTCGTTCTGATCATTCTGCTGATTATTACCATTCCAAAAGCGAACCACTCGGTGAACTTGAACATGCCGGTCGGCACCCCGCCGCCGCCAACCAAGGAACCTGTGGTCGTGACCATCGACGTTGACTTCGACGGCACCATCCTGTGGGACAACGTGGTGGTTCCTGACCGCCCTGCCCTGGAAGCCAAGCTGATGAACGTAGCGGCCCAGGCTGACCAGCCTGAAGTGCACCTGCGTCCCAACAAGCTGGTGAACTACAGCGTGGTGGCTGGCGTCATGGCTTCGGCCCAGCGTCTCGGCGTCACCAAGATTGGTCTGGTCGGCAACGAGCAGTTCCAGTAAATAATTGGGTCAACACACCCTTTATTTTCCTAAATAGGCAGGTTATCCTGCCTATTTCGCATTTTGAAGAAAGAAAATTACCCCATGACCAAGTTTCGTCTCGCACATCTCGGCCTGGTAATGGCCGCAATTGGTTTCAATGCAGCCGTCCCGATGGTGGGCCTGTCGTCCGTCGCCTACGCGCAAACCGTCCGCGCCGAAGTCGGCAAGCCACTGCAGGAAGCACAGAAACTGGCCGCCTCCGGCAAGAACAAGGAAGCCCTGGCGAAACTGAAGGAAGTCGACGCAGTCGGCAACAAGTCCGACCTGGAAAAGTTCCAGCTGGAATACACCCGCGGTTCCATCGCCGCCGCTGCCGGCGAGAATGACACTGCCGCGCGCGCCTTCGAGTCCGTGCTGGCATCCGGCAAGCTGAACGCCAACCAGCAGTCCAAGATCACCGAAGCCCTGGCCAGCATCTACCTGCGCGCCAAGGACTATCCAAAGGCCATCACCTACATCCAGAAAGTGTTGAAGGACAACCCTGGCAACACCCAGATGAAGGAACAGCTGATCCAGACCTATTACCTGAGCGGCAAGCTGAACGAGGCGGCCAAGGAACTGCAAGGCGCCAAGTCCGAAGGCAACCTGCAAATGCTGGCCAACATCCAGCTGAAGCAGAACGACAAGGCCGGCTATGTGCATACCCTGGAAAAACTGGCAGCTTCCTACCCGAAGGCATCGTACTGGGCTGACCTGCTGAACCGTGTGGTCGGCAAGCCAGGCTTCTCCTCGTCCCTGAACCTGGACGTGCTGCGCCTGAAGCTGGCCCTGAAGCAAATCGCCAAGCCGGCCGAATTCATGGAAATGGGCCAGCTGGCCCTGCAAGCCGGCAACCCGGCCGAAGCGCTGAAGATCGTGGAAGAAGGCTACAAGAAGGGTGCCCTGGGCACCGGCGCCGACGCCGGCCGCCACCAGCGCCTGAAGGACCTGGCCATCAAGACCCTGGCCGAACAGCAGAAGAATGCCGCCGCCCAGGAAGCCAACTTCCGTAAGGAAAAGGACGCCGACGGCCTGGCCAACCTGGGCTATGCCCTGGTCTCCGACGGCAAGGGCGCCGAAGGCTTGAAGCTGATCGACGAAGCGATCAAGCTGGGCAGCGCGCGCAAGCCGGAAGAAATGAAGCTGCATTACGGCATCGCCCAGTACAACGCCGGCAAGAAGGCTGCTGCCATCAGCACCCTGAAGTCGGTGAAGGGCACCGCTGGCGAGCCGGAACTGGCCCGCTACTGGACCATGTACATTAACAACCCGGTCTAAGCAAAGCCGGGCTGAGCCGAGAAAAGCGCTGCCTGCACCCGCAGGCAGCGCTTTTTTGCTTTCACCACGTATAATCAAGTATTTACGCCCAACAACTGAAGCATGAAGGTATTTCGCGGACTTCCCAACGCAGCGGCGCGTGCGCCCTGTGCCTTGACGATCGGCAACTTCGACGGTGTCCACCGCGGCCACCAGGCGTTGCTGGCGCGCGTGCGCGCGGCCGCCGACCGTCTCGGGCTGGAATCGGCCGTGATGACCTTCGAGCCCCATCCGCGCGAATTCTTCGCCCGCAGGATGGGCGACCTGTCCAAGGCGCCGCCGCGCATTGCCAACCTGCGCGACAAGCTGCAGGCGCTGGAGAACAATGGCGTGGACCGCGTCATCGTCGAGCACTTTTCCGAGCACTTCGCGGCCCAATCGCCGCCAACCTTCGTCGAGAAGGTGCTGGTGGAGGGCTTGCACGTGAAATGGCTGATGGTGGGCGACGATTTCTGCTATGGCGCCAAACGCGCCGGCAATGTCGCCCTGCTGGCCGAAGCGGGCCGGCAGTACGGCTTTGAAGTCGAAGTGCTGCCGACCGTGCGCAACGGCGACACCCGCATCTCCTCCTCCGCCGTGCGCGCCGCGCTGGCGGCAGGCGATTTCCCGCAGGCGCAGGCGCTGCTGGGCCACCCTTATGCGATTTCCGGCCACGTGATCCACGGCGCCAAGCTGGGACGCGATATCGGCTTCCCGACGCTGAACCTGCGCGTGCCGCACCGCCCTGCCCTGGGCGGCATCTTCATCGTGCAGGTGCACGGCCTGGGCGGCAAGCCGCTGCCGGCCGTCGCCAGCCTGGGCGTGCGGCCGCCGGGGGAAGACGCCGGCCGCGGGCGGCGGGAAGTAAACCTCGTAGACTTCGCCCACCATTGCGACGGCCACCTGGTGCGCATCGAATTCCAGAAAAAG
>CAMLRG010000233.1 GCA_946482335.1 uncultured Duganella sp.
AATCTGGTCTGATGTAGGTGTGGCGGCCAGCCCGGCCGCCAAACCTATTGTCAAGGAGACCACATGTCCATCCCTGTCCGTCCTTCCGGCGCTTTCGTCAGCGCGTCCTGGGTCGCCCTCTTGCTTGGCGCGATCACCTACCTGATCGGTCTTTGGAATGCCAGCATGCAGTTGAACGAGAAGGGCTATTACCTGACCCTTTTGCTGTATGGCCTGTTTTCCGCGGTTTCGCTGCAAAAGTCGGTGCGCGACAGGGCAGAAGGCATCCGGGTCACGAGTTTGTACTTCAGCCTGTGCTGGGTATCCACCGGCGCCGCCCTGCTGCTGCTGACGGTCGGGCTGTGGAACGCGGCGCTGGCGCCCAGCGAAAAGGGCTTTTATGCCATGTCATACGTGCTAAGCCTGTTCGCTGCCGTGGCGGTGCAAAAGAATGTGCGGGACCTGTCGGCCATCCCTGCCGAAGCCTGAGGCCCGCCAACCAGGATAGATTTGATCTACATCATTAAAATTGCGCGCCTAAGTCCCTAGACTTATCCCTGTGATCTTGCGTTATGGCAAGAAGTTCAACAGGGAGCGCGCCATGCGTCAGAATTTACCGATAACCAACCAGGAAGTAGAGATTGACGAAGACCAGGCCATCGTCTCCAAGACTGACCTGGATGGCAATATCGTCTACGTCAATCCCTACTTCGAGCATATCAGCGGCTTTTGCGCCGCCGAACTGATTGGCCAGCCGCAAAACATCATCCGCCACCCGGACATGCCGGCGGAAGCATTCGCCGACCTGTGGCATACCATCCGCGCCGGCATCCCCTGGACTGGCCTGGTCAAGAACCGCTGCAAGAACGGCGACTTCTACTGGGTCAAGGCCAATATCACCCCGATCAAGGAAAACGGCCGCACCATCGGCTACATGTCGGTGCGCACCAAGGCGGAACCCGCGCAGATTGCGGCGGCGGCCGAGGCTTACCGCAAGATCGCTGCCGGCGCGCGCAATATCCGCATCAAGAACGGCCAGGTAGTACACCTGGGACTGTCGAATTTGCTCGCACGCCTTGGCCACGTATCGCTGGCCATGCGCATCTGGCTGGCCACCAGCGTGGTCAACGTGCTGCAGATTGCGGTCTGCCTGGCTGCGCTGTTTGCCGACGGCACCAGCGACCTGACGCGCTGGGGCATTTTTGGCGCCACCGCCTTCGGCTTCCTGATCAACGTCTTCCTGTGGTACACGCTGCGCAGCGGCATGCTGCAGCCGCTGGGCCGCGCGCTCGATGGCGCCCGCCTGATCGCCGCCGGCGACTTGACCGGCAGCTTCGAGACCGACAGCACCGACGAAGTGGGCCAGCTGCTGCGCGCCCTGCAGCAGATGAACAATAACCTGATCGCCACCATCCGCGACGTGCGCTTCAATATCGATGCGATGGCCGTGGCGACCAAGCAGATCGCCGCAGGCAACGCCGACCTGGCCAGCCGCACCGAATCACAGGCCGCCAGCCTGGAAAAGACTGCGTCCAGCATAGAGGAGTTCTCCTCGACGGTGAAGGCCAATGCCGACAATTCGATGGAAGCCAACGAGTTGGCGGTGAGCGCTTCCGGCATTGCGGTGCAGGGCGGCGAGATCGTGTCCGAGGTGATCGCCACGATGGACGAGATCAATGCTTCCTCGCGGCGCGTGGTCGACATTATCGGGCTGATCGAAGGCATCGCCTTCCAGACCAATATCCTGGCGCTGAATGCCGCGGTGGAAGCGGCGCGTGCCGGCGAACAGGGCCGCGGGTTCGCCGTGGTGGCCGGCGAAGTGCGCAACCTGGCGCAGCGCTCGTCGGCAGCCGCCAAGGACATCAAACAGCTGATCGAAATCTCGGTGGGCAAAGTCAGCACCGGCATGGAACGGGCGCAGCGCGCCGGCGCGACCATGGAACAGGTGGTGAACTCGGTCCAGCAAGTCACCACCATCATGCACGAAATTTCCACCGCCTCGCGTGAACAGAGCATCGGCGTGGACCAGGTCAACCAGGCGGTCAACCACATGGACCAGGTGACGCAGCAGAACGCCGCCCTGGTTGAGGAAGCTGCCGCCGCCGCCATCAGCCTGGCCGACGAGGCCGGCCACCTGCGCGATGCCTTCAGCCTGTTCAAGTTCGAACGCACGCGCCACGCGCGCCTGACGGCGGTGGCCGCCGCGCGCGGCACGCACATCCGCCAGCAACCGAAACGGCTGGCCGCTTAACCCCGAATAAAGAAGATCATGAATACCATTGCAGAACCTTCGGTACAGTTCGATGCAGAGCTGATCAGCCGCCTGAGCACTTCCGGCCCGCGCTACACCTCGTACCCGACGGCCGACCGCTTCAAGCCGGATTTCGGCTACGCCAGCTTCCTCGAGGCGCAAGCCGGGCTGCGCATGCGCGGCGCCCGCGCTCCGCTCTCCTTGTACGTGCACATCCCGTTCTGCAATGTGGTCTGCTACTACTGCGCCTGCAACAAGGTGGTCACCAAGGACCGCAGCAAGGCCGTGACCTATCTCGACTACCTGAAACAGGAAATCGATATGCAGGGCAAGCTGTTCACCGGCATGAACCGTGTCGAGCAGCTGCATTTCGGCGGCGGCACGCCGACCTACCTGAACGACGAGCAGATGGGCGAGCTGCTGGCCCACTTGCGCAAGCACTTCGATTTCGCGCCGGATGAAGAAGGCGAGTATTCGATCGAGATCGATCCGCGCACCGTCGATGCGGCGCGCATCCGGTCGCTGCGTTCGCAGGGCTTCAACCGCGTCAGCCTTGGCGTGCAGGACTTCGATCCCGACGTGCAGAAGGCCGTCAACCGTATCCAGCCGGCGGAAGAAACCCTGGCCGTGATCCGTGCCGCGCGCGAAGCGGGCTTCCGTTCCATCAGCGTGGACTTGATCTACGGTTTGCCGAAGCAGAGCATGACCACCATGCAGGCCACCATGGACAAGGTGATCGAAGCCGATCCGGACCGCATCGCCTTGTACAACTATGCCCATATGCCGCACCTGTTCAAGCCGCAGCGCCGCATCGCCGAAGACGAGCTGCCGACGCCCGCCGCCAAGCTGGATATGCTGGCGCTGTGCATCAAGCGCCTGACCCAAGCAGGCTATGTCTACATCGGCATGGACCATTTCGCCAAGCCGAACGATGACCTGGCCGTGGCCCAGCGCCAGGGCCGGCTGCACCGCAATTTCCAGGGTTATTCGACCCACGCGGAAACCGACCTGGTGGCGCTGGGGGTATCGGCCATCAGCTCGGTGAACGGCACCTACAGCCAGAACGAGAAAACGCTGGACGAGTATTACGCGCGCCTGGACCAGGGCCGCCTGCCGATCGCGCGCGGCTATGCGATGGATAACGACGACCTGCTGCGCCGCATGGTGATCCAGAGGTTGATGTGCAATTTCGAATTGTCGATCTCGGCGCTGGAACTCGGTTACCCGATCCGCTTCAAGCAGTATTTCGCCAAGGAGATCGAGAAGCTGCGCGAGTTCGAACGCGACGGTTTGCTGGCCATCGAGGATGACTGGATTTCCGTCACGCCCAAGGGCCGCCTGCTGATCCGCAATATCTGCATGGTGTTCGACCGCCACCTGGCGGCGGACCGCGCCGCCGGCACGGCACCGGGCCAGGTGCATCCGCTGCGCTTCTCGCGCACGATTTGAGGGAACCATGAACCTGTTGCCCGTCCTGATTGCCGGCCTGGCCGGCAGCGTGCATTGCGCCGGCATGTGCGGCGGCATTGTCAGCGCGTTCAGCGCGGGCGCCCCGTCGGCCGGCCGCGCGCCGGGGCGTGTGATTCCGATCGCGCCGGCCGGCCGCGCTGCGGCGACGGCAGCGGCGCAAGCCGGCCATGTGCTGGCCTATAACACCGGCCGCATCGCCAGCTATATGCTGGCCGGGGCGGTGGCAGGCGGCCTGGCCGGTGGCGTGGCAAGCCTGGCGCGCGTGGCGTCGGCACAGGTCGTGGCGTACTGGATGGCGAACCTGATGCTCGCCGCCATGGGGTTATACCTGATGGATGCGTGGCGCGGCCTGGCCCGCGTGGAGGCGGCCGGCGCAGTACTGTGGCGCCGCGTGCAGCCACTGGTCAAACCCCTGGTGCCGATGGATACGCCGCTGAAGGCACTGGCCCTCGGCGGCTTGTGGGGCTGGGTGCCATGCGGGATGGTCTATAGCGTGCTGCTGACGGCGATGCTGACCGGCTCCGCGCTGGACGGCGCGCTGGTGATGGGCGCCTTCGGGCTCGGTACGCTGCCGATGCTGCTGGCCATGGGCATGGCCGGCGCACGGCTGCGCCAGTACCTGCAACAGCGCGCGGTGCGCGTGGCGTGCGGCCTGCTGGTGCTGGGCTTCGGGCTGCTGGGACTGGTACGCGCCGCTGGCGGCCGGCATGGCTGGCTCGATGTGCTCTGCATGACGGTACAGCCATGAACATGACGGAAATCACAGGATGCTTCCATTGCGGCCAGCCGGTGCCTTCGGACGCCGGGTGGCGCGTGACGATCGACGGCCGCGTGCGCGCCATGTGCTGTCCGGGCTGCGCGGCGGTGGCGCAGACGATCGTCGATATCGGTCAAACCAGTTATTACCGCGAGCGCGATGGTTTTGCAGCCACGCCTGGCGGCGCCGGCGCCGGCACGGCTGGCGCCAAGGGCACTGCGGCGCTGGTGCCGGCCGCGCTGGCGCTGCCGGACGACGATCCAGCCATCGTCAGCGATGGCGATGCGCGTGAAACGACCCTGCTGGTGGAGGGCATACGCTGCGCGGCTTGCGTCTGGCTGATCGAGCATCGCCTGCGCCAGGTTGACGGCGTGCAGCAGGCGAACCTGAACGTCGCCACCGAAAAGTTGTTCCTCCGCTGGCATAAGGACAAGACCAATGCCGCCGCGCTGCTGGAAGCGGTGCGCAGCATCGGCTACGACGCCTGGCCCTACGACGCCACGCGCCACGACGCCCAACTGCAGAAGGCCAGCCGCACGCTGGGCCGGCAGTTGTTCGTGGCCGGGCTGTCGATGATGCAGGTGATGATGTACGTCGCGCCCGAATACATGGCCGGCGACGACGGCACGCTGGACGCCGGCATGGCGGCCCTGATGCGATGGGCCAGCCTGCTGCTGACGCTGCCGGCCATCGCCTATTCCGCCCAGCCGTTCCTGAAAGGCGCCTGGGCCAGCCTGAAGGCGCGCGCACTTGGCATGGACGTGCCGGTGGCACTCGGCATCCTGGCTGCTTTCATCGGCAGTGCAGTGTCGACCTTCCGCGGCGAAGGCGAGGTGTATTACGACTCGGTCACGATGTTCATCTTCCTGCTGCTGGCCAGCCGCTACCTGGAAATGGTGGCGCGGCGCAAGGCGGCATCGGCGCTGACCCGCCTGCGCCATGGCGCACCGGAATTGGCACAGCGTCTGTCCGCCTGGCCCGGTTCGCACAATACCGTTGCCGTTCCGGCCAGTGCACTGGCGGCGGGCGACCACATCCTCGTCAAAGGCGGCGAGGCGGTGGCGGCGGATTGCGTGGTGGTCGAAGGCGCCACCGCCGTCGACCTGGCGCTGTTGACGGGTGAGAGCGCCCCGCAGCGCAAGGTGGCGGGCGATGCCATACCCGGTGGCGCGGTGAATGCCGGCAGCCCGGTGGTGCTGCGCGTCGAGAAGCCGGCGCGGGACAGCACGCTGGCCGGCTTGCTCAAGCTGATCGAACGCGCCGGCAGCGCCAAGCCGAAGATTGCACTGTGGGCGGACCGCACCGCCTCCTGGTTCGTGGCGGCGCTGCTGCTGTTCGCCGCGGCCAGCTTCGGCTTCTGGAGCTGGTACGATGCTGCGCGCGCGTGGCCGGTGGCCATAGCGGTGCTGGTGGTGTCGTGCCCTTGCGCCTTGTCGCTGGCCACGCCCTCCGCCCTGGCTGCCGCCACCGACCGACTGCTCGGCAAAGGCGCCTTGATCGTGCAGCCGCACGTACTCGAAACGCTGCACCGCGCCACCCATATCGTGTTCGACAAGACTGGCACGCTGACCGAAGGCCGACCGACGGTGCAGCGTGTGGACGCCATCGACGGTGCACGCATGGTCGGCATCCTGCGCGTGGCGTCGGCACTCGAAGCAGGCAGCGCCCATCCGATAGCGCGCGCCATCAGGGCGGCGGCCGGGGCGCACGGCACCGGCGCGGCTGGCGCCAGCAATTTGCAAGAGCAGGCCGGCCAGGGCATGGAAGGGACGGTCAACGGCGTACGCTACCGCCTGGGGACCGCGGCCTACGTGGCCGGCCTCGCCGGCAGCCCGGTACCGGCACTGGCACACGCGGCCGGGCACGGCGGCAGCGGCGGCGGCGCGGGCGACGCGCCGGCGACCACCGTCTGGCTGGGCATGCAGGGCCGCTGGCTGGGGCGCTTCCTGGTCAGCGATGCGCTGCGGCCGGACGCCCAAGCCACGGTCGACTATTTCCGCCGGCTCGGCAAGAAGGTCGTGCTGCTCAGCGGCGACCAGCAAGCGCTGGCCGCCAGCGTGGCCGGGCAGTTGGGCATCGCCGAAGCGATCGGCGATTGCCTGCCCGATGAAAAGGTCGCCTATGTGCAGGCGCTGCAGGCGCGCGGCGCGGTGGTGGCGATGGTGGGCGACGGCATCAACGATGCCGCCGTGCTGAGCGCCGCCGATGTCTCGTTCGCCATGGGCGGTGGCGCCACACTGGCCCAGGTGCACGCCGACTGCGTGCTGCTCGATGCGCGCCTGCCGCTGCTGGCCGACACCGCCCGCAGCGCCGGCCGCACCATGCGCGTGATCCGCCAAAACCTGGCCTGGGCCACGCTGTACAACCTGATTGCCATTCCGGCAGCGGCCTTCGGCCTGCTGAGCCCCTGGCTGTCCGGCGTCGGCATGGCGGCCAGTTCCGCCATCGTCATCCTGAATGCGCTGCGTTTGCGCAGGAGTTAACAACATGGAATCACTCTACCTGCTTATACCGCTCAGCGTGGGCCTGGTGTTCGGCGCGCTGTGGCTATTTTTCAAGGCCTCGGACGACGGCCAGTTCGACGATATGGTCGGCCCGGCAATGCGGGTTTTACAGGACGACGACCGGATTTGATCCACGTCATGTTTTTTTGAAGTGCTCCTCGGTAACCTTTGACACATCTCATCAAAGTGTCTGCCTGGAGAATTCAAAGTGGATCAATCACTGGACTACAACTACAAGGTCGTGAAGCAATTCGCGATCGCCACCATATTATGGGGCGTGGTGGGCATGCTGGTCGGCGTCATCATTGCCGCCCAGCTGGCCTGGCCCGCCCTCAACCTGGACATTCCCTGGCTGACCTATGGCCGGCTGCGCCCCCTGCATACCAATGCGGTGATTTTCGCCTTCGGCATCAGCGGCCTGTTTGCCACCTCGTATTACGTGGTGCAGCGCACCTGCCAGGTCCGATTGTTTTCCGACAAGCTGGCTGCCTTCACCTTCTGGGGCTGGCAAGCCGTGATCCTGGCCGCCGTGGTCACCCTGCCAATGGGCTTCACGCGCGGCAAGGAGTACGCTGAACTGGAATGGCCGATCTCGATCCTGATCGCCGTGGTGTGGATCGCTTATGCCGTGGTGTTCTTCGGCACCATCATCAAGCGCAAGGTCAAGCACATCTACGTCGCCAACTGGTTCTTCGGCGGCTACATCCTGGCGGTGACCCTGCTGCACGTGGTGAACTC
>CAMLRG010000234.1 GCA_946482335.1 uncultured Duganella sp.
TCCATGAATTCCTGCAGCGTGTCGATGCCGCGCAGTTGCAGGATGGTGTTGCGTACCGCCGCTTCCAGCAGCACCGCGATGTTGCGGCCGGCCGCGACCGGGATCACGACCTTGCGGATCGGCAGGCCCAGCACATCTTCGGTCGGGAACTGGAACGGCAGGCGCTCAACTTCCTCTTCCAGCGCGGAGCGCCGCACCAGGTGCACGATGAGTTTCAAGCGCATCTTGCGCCGCACCGCGGTCTCACCGAAGATCGCCTTGATGTCCAGCAGGCCCAGGCCGCGCACTTCCAGCAGGTTTTGCAGCAGGGGCGGGCAGCGGCCTTCGATCATGTTCGGCGCGATGCGCGCGAATTCCACCGCATCGTCGGCCACCAGGCCGTGCGAGCGCGAAATCAGTTCCAGGCCCAGCTCGGATTTGCCCAGGCCGGAGTCACCGGTGATCAGCACGCCCACGCCCAGCACGTCCATGAACACGCCATGCATGATGATGCGTTGCGCCAGCTTTTTCGACAGGTAGACGCGCAGGAAGTCGATCACCTGGGCCGCTGGCAGCGGCGTGGAAAACAGCGGGATATTCTTTTCGTCGCAAATCGCCAGGATGTCCGGCGGCGTCTCGAGGCCTTGCGCGATGATCAGCGCCGGCGGGCCGCCCGCGATCAGTTCACCGATCACATGGGCGCGCGTCAGCGATTTGAGGCGCTGGTAATAATTGATTTCCTGGTGCCCGAAGACCTGGATACGGCCGGGGTGGATCGTGTTCAGGTGACCCACCTGGTCGGCCGCCGAGGCCACGTCGCCGGAGATCAGGCGTTCGCCGCCCGGAAAGCCGGCAAACCAGCCTAGTTGCAGGGTTTCGCGGTTGTCGTCGTACAGTCTCTGGATCGTCAGCGGCGTCTGCAGCATGGCTTAACCCGCCGCTTGCAGGCTTGGCTGCCAGTTGACGATGCGGCTGTACACCGATTTCGGGTCCGGATCTTCCGTCAGGGCTTGGCGGAAGGCGTCGTCCGAGAACATTTCCGCGATCTCGGACAGGATTTCGAGGTGCTGCTGCGTCACGTGGTCGGGAATGAGCAGGAAGAACAGCAGGTTGACCGGCTTGCCGTCGGGCGACTCGAAAGGGATCGGCTCGGCCAGCCGCACGAAGGCCGCCAGCGGCGCCTTCAGGCTCTTGGAACCCTTGATGCGCCCGTGCGGCACCGCCACACCATGGCCCAGTCCGGTCGAACCCAGGCGCTCACGCGCGAACAGGTTGTCGGATACGGTGGATCGCGCAATGCCGCAATTGTTCTCGAAGATGAGACCGGCTTGCTCGAACGCGCGCTTTTTGCTGGAGACTTCCAGGTCGAGCTGGACGTTCTCTAGCGAAAGGATTTTGCTCAAGTTATTCATGACGCCACATTATGTGCTGTTGCGTGCGCATTATAGGCTTGTTTCTCAGCCGTGTAACTCGAAATTCATGTAATGTTTCTACCTGGAAAATTCACTTACTGCCGGGCGTTGCGCAAATTCGACGGCCGCTTGGCACTACTAAAATTGGTGCGCCAAGGGTTGATATCAAGGCCGCCTCGACGGGTGTAGCGGGCATACACGGTCAAATGCTGCGGCTTGCACTGGCGCAGGATGTCCGTGAAGATGCGCTCGACGCATTGCTCGTGGAACTCATTATGCTCGCGGAAGCCGATCAGGTACTTGAGCAAACTCTCCTGGTCGATCTGCGGGCCGACATAGCTGATTTGCACGCTGCCCCAGTCGGGCTGGCCGGTCACCAGGCAATTCGATTTCAGCAAGTGCGAGACCAGGGTTTCTTCCACCGGCAGTTCGTCGAAATTGGCTTTCAGGGTTTGCGGCTGGGGCGAGTAGCTGTCCACCTCGATGTCGAGGCGGTCGAGCAGTTGGCCTTCCAGTTCGCCCATTTCCAGTTTTTCGAAGTCTTCCTGCATGGTCAAGGTGACGTGCACGTTGGCGCCGGCGGCGGCCGACAGGTCTTGCTGCAGCAACATTTTCAGCGCGTCGGGACCGGCCAGCTTGGTCTGGTTGAAGGAATTGAGGTAAAGCTTGAAAGATTTGGATTCGATCAAGTTCGGCGAGTCGGCGGGTATGGTGAAGCGCGCCACCGCCACTTGCGGCTTGCCGCGCATGTTCAGCCAGGACAGCTCGTAACCATTCCAGATATCGACGCCGAAGAAGGGAAGGGTGCCTTGCAGGCCCAGTTCATCGCGCTTGGCCTGGCGCGGGATGGGGAACAGCAGTTCCGGGGCGTAGTCGGTGCGGTAGGCGGAGGTCTTGCCGAGGGGGGAGTGTTCGGGGAGGTTCATGACCCCGAGTTTACCAAAAACCGGTAAACCGGGGTCAGACCCAAGGGTCAGACCCCCGACGGCGTCCCCAACACCAACAGCGGTTGCATAGAAAGGGTCTCACCCCGCCTTACCGGTTTTAGAGGAACAGCTTGTACACCGGATTCTGCGACTCATCCCAATAGCGATAGCCAAGCGTCGCCAGGAACTGCGCAAACTTCTCCGCATCCTGCGGCGGCACCTGCAAGCCAATCAGGATGCGGCCCACGTCGCCGCCCTGCGAGCGGTAGTGGCACAGCGAGATGTTCCACTCCGGCGCCATCGAATCGAGGAAGCGCATGAGCGCCCCCGGCCGCTCCGGGAATTCGAAGCGGTACAGCAATTCATCCTTGGCCAGCACGCTCTTGCCGCCGACCAGGTGGCGCAAGTGCGACTTGGCCAGTTCGTCGTGCGTCAAGTCCAGCGTCTGGAACTGGTGCTCCTCAAAGCGCCGCGCGATCGTCGACGACTCGCTGCGGTCGGCGATCTGTACGCCGACGAACACGTGCGCCTGCTCCTGGTCGCTTATCCGGTAGTTAAATTCGGTCACGTTGCGCGGCCCCACCAGCTGGCAGAAGCGCTTGAAGGACCCGCGCTGTTCCGGCATGGTCACCGCGAACACCGCTTCGCGCGATTCGCCCAGTTCCGCGCGTTCGGCCACAAAGCGCAGGCGGTCGAAGTTCATGTTGGCGCCGCTGCAAATGGTGACCAGCGTCTCGCCGCGCACAGGGTACTTGCCCATCTCCGCGCGTTCCACATAAGCCTTGGCGCCGGCCACCGCCAGGGCGCCGGAAGGCTCCAGGATCGAGCGTGTGTCGGTAAACACGTCCTTGATCGCGGCGCAGATGGCGTCCGTATCGACCACGATCACTTCGTCGACGAATTGTTGCGCCAGGCGGAAGGTTTCCTCACCCACCAGGCGCACCGCGGTACCGTCCGCGAACAGGCCCACATCGGCCAGGGTGATGCGTTCGCCAGCCTTGATCGAGCGGCACATGGCGTCCGAGTCCATGGTCTGCACGCCGATCACCTTGATGTCCGGGCGCAGCTGCTTCACGTAAGCGGCAACGCCGGCAATCAGGCCACCGCCGCCGATCGGCACGAAGATGGCGTGGATCGGACCGGAATGCTGGCGCAGGATTTCCATCGCGATCGTGCCCTGGCCGGCAATCACTTCGGGATCGTCGAAAGGATGGACGAAGGTCAGCTTCTGCTCCTTCTCCAGTTGCAGGGCATGGTTGTAGGCGTCCGTATAGGACTCGCCATGCAGCACCACTTCCACGCTCGCTCCGCCGCGGCGGCGCACGGACTCGATTTTCAGCAGCGGGGTGGTGGCAGGCATGACGATCAGGGCGCGGCAACCTAATTTGGCTGCCGACAGGGCAACGCCCTGCGCATGGTTGCCGGCCGAGGCGCAAATGACGCCGCGCTTCAATTGCGCGTCGCTCAGATTCGCCATCTTGTTGTAAGCGCCGCGTACCTTGAAGCTAAAGACGTCCTGCACGTCCTCGCGCTTGAAGTAAATCTGGTTGCCAATTCGCTGCGACAGGATCGGCGCCAGTTCAAGCGGGGATTCATGGGCCACGTCATAGACGCGGGAAGTCAGGATTTTCTTCAGGTAGTCGATAGTCATGATTTGCAAAGGATTAAGGTGGTGCAAAGACTGTCAACGGCGGGTAACCGGAGGAGGTGCACGCCTGCCATGCGGGTATGCGAGGGGCAGGATGTCTAACGTGCTTTGGGCTTGGTATGGATGATTATAATTGAGCCATGATTGAAAACGCTATCCGCTGGCTTTTGGACGTCATTGCGGCGCCCGAAGTGGGACTATCCTCGGTCTTTATCATCAGTTTCGTCTCCGCCACGCTGGTACCGATGGGCTCGGAGCCCGCAGTCTTTGCCGTCTGCAAAGCCAACCCGGCCATGTTCTGGCCTGCCATCGCGGTTGCCACGCTTGGCAATACGCTGGGCGGCATAGTCGATTACTGGATCGGCTATTACGCCAAGAAGGCCTTTACCAAAGAGCGTTCCAGCCGCTGGTTCGGCTGGCTGGCCCACTATGGGGCCAAGACCATGCTGCTGTCCTGGGTGCCGGGCATTGGCGACCCCCTGTGCACGCTGGGCGGCTGGCTGAAGTTGCCGTTCTGGCCGGCGACCGTGTACATGGCGATCGGCAAACTGGCGCGCTACCTGACCATGACGACCCTGCTGCTCTACGTGCCGGACGGCTTCTGGCGCTCGGTGGCGAATGCCCTGGGGGGTTGAAAAGATTCCGCACAGCAGCAATGTTGCAGAATTCCACGCATCGACACCGGTGCGGGTTCAAATGAATTTCTGAAATTCGCTTAAACAACAAAATATTATTCCGTCAATTGACGTTAACGGAACCCGGCCTTCTTCTAAGGCTGTTCCCATCTTGTGCGTCGCAATAAGATAGAATGTCCTGTCCCAGCGTCAGCCTCCCGTCCACGCACCATGAACGCACCAGCTCAAATCCAAGCCCTGCTTGCCGAATCGCCCGATGGTCACGCCCCAACCCGCTTGCGGGAAATTCCGTACAACTACACCTCCTTCTCCGATCGCGAAATCGTGATCCGCCTGCTGGGCGAAGAGTCGTGGGCCTTGTTGGACGAACTGCGGGCATCCCGCCAGACCGGCCGTTCCGCGCGCATGCTGTATGAGGTGCTGGGCGATATCTGGGTGGTACGCCGCAATCCTTACCTGCAGGACGACCTGCTGGACAACCCGAAGCGCCGCCAGGCCCTGATCGACGCCTTGCAGCACCGCCTGACCGAGGTGGACAAGCGCCGCACCGCGGACGATGCCGCCGATGCGGAGTCGCAGAAGCGCAGCGGCAATGTCGAAAAGCTGCTGCGCGCCGCCAGCAAGGCAGTGGCCGACTTCGGCGAAGAATTCCGCCAGATGTACGACCTGCGCAAGCGCACCCAGAAAGTCCTGGGCAAGTACACCGAGAAGCACAATATCTGCTTCGATGGCATGAAGCGCATCACCCACGTGACCGACGCCACCGACTGGCGCGTGGAGTATCCGTTCGTGGTGCTGACCCCGGACAGTGAAGACGAGATGGCCGGCCTGGTGAAAGGCTGTATCGAACTTGGCCTGACCATCATCCCGCGCGGCGGCGGCACCGGCTACACCGGCGGCGCGATCCCGCTGACGCCGTTGTCGGCCGTGATCAACACCGAAAAGCTGCTCAAGCTGGGCGCGGTGGAAATGAAGGTGCTGCCGGGCGTGGACCGCGAATACGCGACCATCCACTCGGAAGCCGGCGTCATCACCAACAAGGTCAGCGAAGCGGCCGAGAAGGCCGGCTTCGTGTTCGCGGTCGACCCGACCTCGGCCCATGCTTCCTGCATCGGCGGCAATATCGCCATGAACGCGGGCGGCAAGAAGGCCGTGCTGTGGGGCACCGCGCTGGACAACCTGGCTTCCTGGCGCATGGTCGACCCCAACGGCGACTGGCTGGAAGTGACGCGCCTGGACCACAACCTGTCCAAGATCCACGACACGCCGCTGGCCCGCTTCAAGCTGGAATGGACGCACCCGAACGCGCGCGGTGAGTCCAAAGGCGAACCGTTCAGGACCGAAATCCTGGAGATCGAAGGCCGCAAGTTCCGCAAGGAAGGCTTGGGCAAGGACGTCACCGACAAGTTCCTGGCCGGCCTGCCGGGCGTGCAGAAAGAGGGCACAGATGGCCTGATCACGTCCGCGCGCTGGATCCTGCACAAGATGCCGAAGTTCACGCGCACCGTCTGCCTGGAATTCTTTGGCCAGGCGCGCGACGCCATCCCGTCGATCGTGGAGATCAAGGATTACCTCGACTCGCTGCCGGCCAAGGGCGAACAATTCAAGACCCTGCGCCTGGCCGGCCTGGAGCATTTGGACGAGCGCTACCTGCGCGCAGTGGGCTATGCCACCAAGTCCAAGCGCGGCGTGCTGCCGAAGATGGCGCTGTTCGGCGATATCGTCGGCGACGATGAAGATGCCGTGGCCATGGCCGCGTCGGAAGTGGTGCGCCTGGCGAATACCCGCGTCGGCGAAGGCTTCGTGGCCGTGAGCCCGGAAGCGCGCAAGAAATTCTGGCTGGACCGCGCCCGCACCGCGGCCATCGCGAAGCACACCAACGCCTTCAAGATCAACGAAGACGTGGTGATCCCGCTCAACCGCATGGGCGAGTACACCGACGGCATCGAGCGCATCAACATCGAGCTGTCGATCAAGAACAAGCTGCAGCTGGCGGAAGAATTGCGCGCCTTCCTGGCCGCCGACCGGCTCCCGCTCGGCAAGAGCGACGATGCCAGCGACGACAAGGTCGGCTACGCGGAAATGCTGGGCGACCGCCAGGCGCAGGCGCTGGCGCTGCTGGACCAGGTGCATGCACGCTGGTCCTTCATCCTGGCCAACCTGGACAAACCGCTGGCCGAGGTGCGCGCCGCGCTGCTGGCGCTGGGCCTGGAGCACCTGGCGGGCGCGCTGGACGACCGCCTGCAGCACCAGCCGCAAGCCACCTTGTTCGACGTGGCGCAGGACCGCACCGTGCGCATCAGCTGGAAGCAGGAGATCCGCGCCCAGCTGCGCCAGATTTTCAATGGCGGTGCCTACAAGCAGATCCTCGACGAAGCGACCGCGATCCACAAGCGCGTGCTGCACGGCCGTGTATTCGTCGCGCTGCACATGCATGCGGGCGACGGCAACGTGCACACCAACCTGCCGGTCAATTCGGACCATTATGAAATGCTGCAGGATGCGCACAAGGCCGTGGCGCGCATCATGAAGCTGGCCCGCTCGCTGAACGGCGTGATCTCGGGCGAACACGGCATCGGCATCACCAAGCTGGAATTCCTGACCGACGACGAGATTGGCGAATTCCGTGAGTACAAGAAGCGCGTCGACCCGGAAGGCCGCTTCAACAAAGGCAAACTGCTCAACTTGCCGGGCATGGATGCCACGCTGCTGAATGCCTACACGCCGTCGTTCGGGCTGATGGGCCACGAGTCGCTGATCATGCAGCAAAGCGATATCGGCGAGATTGCCAACAGCGTCAAGGACTGCCTGCGCTGCGGCAAGTGCAAACCGGTGTGTTCGACCCACGTGCCGCGCGCCAACCTGCTGTATTCGCCGCGCGACAAGATCCTGGCCACCTCTTCGCTGATCGAAGCCTTCCTGTACGAAGAGCAGACCCGCCGCGGCATCTCGATCCGTCACTGGGAGGAGTTCGAAGACGTGGCCGACCACTGCACGGTGTGCCACAAGTGCGAATCGCCGTGCCCGGTGAATATCGACTTCGGCGATGTGTCGATGAATATGCGCAACCTGCTGC
>CAMLRG010000235.1 GCA_946482335.1 uncultured Duganella sp.
GGCGTTTTTCATTGCTCCATAAATGGGGTACGTCCCCATTTATTTATTGCTCCGCCAATCCTTGCCGAATCCACTACAATAAGGGTAACAAGGTTTCCTTTTTCACTAAGAAAAGCGCTATGCGTCGCCCATCCAAAGATTCAACCCATAAATTATCAGCCGACAGCCAGCGCCTTACCACCCTCGCCCAAGCCCTGGGCCAGGCAGCCAGCCGCATTGAAGAGCGAAACTGGGAACGGGTGCTGGATGCCCAGCTGCACAAATTGCTGCGTACCGGACACCAGGATACGGTCGATGCCGCCCTGAATTCCCTGTTCAGCGCAGACTTGCCCGCCTACGACATCCTGATGGATAGCGTGGAAGCGGTGAGCGAATCCGACACCATCGTGGTCGAAGTCGACGGCGAATCGCGCGAATACGACATCCTGCTGGTAGCCGCCCCGGTGCTGGCCTGGACCCGTTTCTCGATCGCTTCCGGCCAGATCCCGGCGGATATCCTGAACACCCTGTCGGCGCACTTCTCCGCCCACCTGCTGGCCGATGGCACGCATATGGCGATGTCGTCCACGCTGTACTCGATCGACCAGCTGCCGCGCACCCATGCCGAGGCATACTCGAAGGTGCACAAGCTGGCCCAGGCGGCGCTGAAAGGCCAGGCCATCAAGTCCGACGCCAGGACGCCGGAAACGGCGCCGTTCCTGGCCGATACCCGCTACCTGATGGTGGCCGTGGTGGCCCCGCACAATGGCCCGATGTTCCGCTGGCAGATGCCGGCCCACCACGCCGCGCAAGCCGAGGAACGTCGCAATGCATTGGCCGCCTGGACCACGCAGGCCACGCCGACCGTGGCGCGCCTGCTGCCAGGCTGCGGCATCGAGCTGCTGCTGCCGGAAGCGTATTACACCGGTTGCCGCGAAGCCGACAAGCTGATCCGCCCGGTGTCGATCCGCGCCGCCGTGCATTACCTGACCCATTCGCTGGCTTGCGAACCGTCCGACCTGCGCGCGGTGATCGCCGGCTTCGGCGACGAAACCGCGCCGGACGGCCAGGTGGACGAATACCGCGTCGCCTTCACCCGCCGTTCCGACAGCGACGTGATGTACGGCGTGGTGTGGCCGCTGTACGGCCAGGAAGACGAGGACGGCACGCCGGCCGAAGGCCTGTCCGGCAGCATGGCCGAACTGCTCAAGCCGCGCACCCCGGTCGAGGAAATCGTCGAGCACTTGAACGCCGCCGGCGTGTCGCAAGTGAAGAAGCTGGGTGAAAAGTATGTCGCCGAATATTGCGACGACTGCGGCGCCCCACTGTTTGCCGACCCGTCAGGAGAACTGGTCCACGCTGAAATGCCCGAAGACGCGGCCACCGGCACCGAGCACTTCCACTAAGAAAAAGCCCGCGCTCAACGCGGGCTTTGTTCTTGGGGCTGTTGAGGCGCTGCCTGCGGCATCGGACATGGCTGGCACGCCGACGCGCACCAGCATACGCCGGATGGGGATCACTTCCAAGTGGCGTATGGCTGCTTGATCAGGTTGGAATTGAGGTAGCGTAAATCGTGCGTCACCTCTTCACCAGCCCAGTCCGGCTTATCGAATGCAGCGTCCTCTGCCGGCAATTCGATCTCGGCGACGACGAGGCCGGCGTTCTCGCCGAGGAACTCGTCCACCTCCCACACGAAACCGCCGTAAGGGATACGGCGGCGGTATTTCTCGATCAGTGGCCGCTCGCACAAGCGGTCCAGCAGTTCGGCGGCGTCGGCGACGGGGATCGGATACTCCCACTCGCCGCGCGCCGCGCCCACGTTCTTGCTCTTGATGGTCAAGACCGCCCGCTCGCCCTCAATCCGCACGCGCACCGTGCGCTCGGCCTGCGAGGACAGGTAACCCTGGCGCAGCAATACCGGCTCGCCTTGCGCGCGCCAGCCATCGCCCGCGACCAGGAATTTGCGTTCGATCTCGACGCCCATCGCGGCCGCCTCAGTCGTCCAGCGACAGCAGGATAGGCTGCAGGATTGCCGCGCCCAGCGCCGCGCTGCGCGCACCGTTCCAGCCCACGCTCGGCACCGGCAGGTCGGCGTTATCCTTGAACGGCATTTCCAGCGTCAGCGACAGCACCTTGAAGTGGTGGCCGATGTACTTGGAGGCCAGCGTCAGCATGTCTTCCTTGTACTTGGAAGGGGCATAGCCGTAGGTGTCCTGGAAGTCCGGCGACGCATTCTTGTAGCGGTCGATGAAACCCTTCTGGCGCGCCATCTGTTCCGGCGTGAAGTTCTCCAGCATTTCATTGCCGGCCACGAAGTTGTAAGGCAGCGCCTCGTCGCCGTGGATGTCGAAGAACATGTCGACACCGGTTTCGTGGATCTTTTCCTTCACGCACAGCACTTCCGGCGAGCGCTCCAGGGTTGGCGTCATCCACTCGCGGTTCAGGTTTGCGCCGGCCGCATTGGTGCGCAGGTTGCCGCGCACGGAGCCGTCCGGGTTCATGTTCGGCACGATGTAGAAGCAGCAGCGCTGCAGCAGTTTGCGCGAAATCGGGTTGGCATCGTCCAGCAGGGAGTCGACCAGGCCTTCGATGAACCATTCGGCCATCGACTCGCCAGGGTGCTGGCGCGCGATGAACCAGATCTTCTTCTCCGCGTTCGGCTCGCCGACCACGACCAGGTTCATGTCGCGGCCATCGACCGAGGAGCCGATATCGAGCACGCGCGCGATCGGGTTCTCGGCCACTTCGCCCAGCAGGCGCAGGTGGCGTTCCCACGAATACGGCTCGAAGTAGGCGTAGTAGACGCTGTCGTTGTGCGGCGTGTGCTTGACGGTCATCACCTGGCCGTCGAAGGAAGTCGGGACGCGGAACCAGTTCTCGCCGTCGTAGCTGGCGCAGGCGTTGTAGTCCTCGAAGCCTTTGGCGTAGGTGGCTTCGCCGGCGTTCAGGAATTTCATCGTCAGCGCTTCGCCACGCGCACCTTGCACGCGGAAGTGGAACCACTGGTGGATGTCGGCGGCGTTGTCCTTGCGGAGCTTCAGTTCGATGTTGGCAGCGCCGTCGGCGCGGACTACTTCGATGGCGCCAGAGTCGAAATTCTGGCTGATTTTGATGGTCATTGCGGTACCGTTCAGGTGCTTGGTTGATCGGAACCGTTATTGTACACATCCAAACCGGTAACCCGGTGTCTGACCCTCAGGGTCAGACACCTTTGACGCGACGGTCGCAGCGCCGGTTTTCAGTCAACGTTGCGCCCGCGCGCTTTCAACGCAGCGCGCACCCCGGCGCCGTAGGCTGCATCCGCCTTGTCGAAATGCCCCAGCTGGCGCTGGATAATCTCATCGCTGACCTGGCTCAAAGGCCCCGCGATATTCTCGAACAGGTTCTGTTTCTCCTGCTCAGGCAACAAACGGAAAAGGTTGCCGGCCTGGGTGTAATCATCCTCCCTGCCGCGCCCATCGTAACGCCCTGCCCCGCCATGCAGCGCCAGCACCGGCTCCCCATGTCCCATTCCCTGCGGATTGGAGCCCGCCGCCTCGGTCGCCGCATAGTTCTGTTCCGCCCCACCGGCACCCAGCGCCATCGCCCCGTCGCGCTGCTGATGATGGAACGGGCATCGCGGCGCATTGACCGGCAGTTGCTGATGGTTGGTACCTACCCGGTACAACTGCGCATCGTGATAAGCGAACAAGCGCGCCTGCAGCATCTTGTCCGGCGAATACCCCATCCCCGGCACCACATTGGCCGGCGACAGCGCGGCCTGCTCCACCTCCGCATGGTAATTGACCGGATTGCGGTTCAATTCCAGCACGCCGACCGGGATCAGCGGGAAATCCGCATGCGGCCACACCTTGGTCAGGTCGAATGGGTTCCAGCCCGTGCGCTGTTCCCACGCTGCCAATTCCTGCTCGGTCGCCACCTGCAGCTTCACATCCCACTGCGGGAAGTCGCCGTTGGCGATAGCCTGGAACAGATCGCGCTGAGCGTGGTCCGGATCGGAGCCCGCCAGCCGTACCGCGTCGGCCGCGCTCAGGTTCCGGATGCCCTGTTTCGTCTTCAAATGCCACTTCACGTAGACACGCTCGCCGGCAGCATTAATCAAGCTGAAGGTATGGCTGCCAAAACCGTCCATGTGACGATAGCCATCCGGCGTGCCACGGTCGCTGAACAGCATGGTGACCTGGTGCAGCGATTCCGGCGTACGGCTCCAGAAATCGAACATCATGGTCGGCGATTTCAGGTTGGTCTGCGGGTCGCGCTTCTGGGTGTGGATGAAGTCGGGGAACTTGATGCCGTCCTTGATGAAGAACATCGGTGTGTTGTTGCCCACCAGGTCCCAGTTGCCTTCCTCGGTGTAAAAACGCACCGCGAAGCCGCGCGGATCGCGCTCGGTGTCGGCGCTGCCACGCTCGCCGCCGACGGTGGAAAAGCGAACGAAGGTCTCGGTCTGCTTGCCGATCGCGGAGAACAGCCTGGCCTTGGTATAGCGGCTGATATCGTGGGTAACGGTGAAGGTACCGTAGGCTCCGGAGCCTTTGGCGTGCACCACACGTTCCGGGATGCGTTCACGGTTGAAATGCTGGAGCTTTTCAATCAGGTGGAAGTCCTGCAGCAGGACGGGGCCGCGCGGGCCGGCCGTGAGGGAATTCTGGTTATCTGCGACCGGGATGCCGGATGCGGTGGTAATTGGGGTGTGGCTCATTGCTTTGCTCCTTCATGTGATCGGTGAAATCATTCTAAAGAGACAAAGGCAATTAATAAATTTGATTAAAACTATGAATTCGATAGTTAAAAATGTTCGTGGATGGCAATGCCTTCAATCGGATCCACGCCCTCGGCCCAGGGGCGCGCCCGCAATGCGCGTTGCATGTCCGCGTAGCCGGCCTGCCAGCGCTGGCTGATGCCCGCGCTTGAGAAATCGATGTCCTTGGTGTGGTCCTCGCAACTGAGGCGTGGCGCCTTGAGCAGCACCACCTGCATGGCGGTACCGCAGCCCCATAGGGCCAAGTCGCGCACTTCCGGCGAGCTGCGCACCTCTTCCGGCAACTTCATGGCCAGCTGACGGATCACGTGGCGCAAGCGGTGCAGCTTGCGTTGCTGCTCGATGTGGCTGGCCCGGCTGGCGTACTGGATTTCCTTGTGCTTCTCGAGCACATCGAGCACGCTTTGCGGTTCACTGCCGTCCGGATTCCACACCTGCACCGAGAAAATCAGCGAATCGCGGCGCGGCTCGTCATCGAGCACGGCCTCGATCGGTGTGTTGGAATAGATGCCGCCATCCCAGTACGGCTCGCTGCCGATGCGCACCGCCGGGAAGGCCGGCGGAATGGCGCCCGACGCGATCACATGGGACAAATCCAGCGCCTCCTTGCGGGTGTCGAAGTAGCGCATCACGCCATTGCGCGCGTTCACCGCGCCCACGGTCAGGCGCGTGTGGCGTTCGTTGAGGTACTTCAGGTCCACCAGCCCTTCCAGCGTGCCACGCAATGCGTTGGTGCGGTAGAAGGCTGCATTCTCCACGCCCAGCGGCGCGGCGGGGTTCCACCAGGCGATGGGGTTGGGATCGAAGAAGGCGGGGATACCCTGGGTCAGCGTCAGCGCATTGGCAAGCAGCGGCGGCAACGCGCCGAACATGCCTTGCCGCTCCATGGTTTCCCAGAATGCGCGCAGGCGCGGCAAGCGTTGTTCCGGCGGATTGCCGGCGATGATGGCGCCATTCAGCGCACCGATCGAGGTGCCGATCACCCAGTCCGGTTCGACGCCGGCTTCGTGCAACGCCTGGTAGACGCCGAGCTGGTAAGCGCCGAGCGCGCCGCCACCCTGCAATACCAGCACCACCTGCCCTTGCGTGCCCTTCTTCATAGCCGCACCGACAAGCCGACCGTGAACGCCAGGTCCGGCGTGCGCTGGTTAAGGCCAAGCATGATGCCGGCGTCGACGTGCAGGTCGCGCGTCAGCGAATAACCGCCGCCAAAGTCGAAGCTGGCCGGGGTGCCGCCATCGCGCGAGCGGGCAATGCGCGGCGCTGCCAGCTCGACGAAAGTGTAGGCGCGCTCGCCGACATTGTTGGCCAGCGTGACGCCCAGCATGGCGGTCGGGACATGGCGCCCGCGCTCATCCCGGTCGAGGTAATAGCCGGGCATCAGGCCCAGGTTCAGGTCGTGCGGCAAATCCCACTCGATCGGCACGCGGAACGATGGGCGCGTGCCATTGCCCTTGAATGCGCGCGAGCCGCTTGCAAAATCGGCTTGCATGATCAGGCCAAGCGATGGCGTACCGCCCCCGCCTTCACGCAGCTGCCATTTGACGCTCAGCGCGGCATCGCCCCAGCCGCGCGCGCGGGACGGGTCGCTACGGTTGGTCAGGCGGCCATCGGACTCCAGGCGCAACTCCAGATCGTCCGTCGCGCCGATCCGCAACAGCCATGGCGTGCTGCGCGCCTCTTTCGATTGCAGGAAGCCGGTCTCCAGCTGCACGCGGCCTTTGCCCACCACATCCGGCGCATCCACGAAGTCGGGGCGGTCGGTGCCGATCCAATCGTCGGGTTCAGCCGCTGCGCAGCACAGGGGCAAGGCCAGGGCACACACTACAATCTTTCGCATCAGGCTCTCCGAGCGTTTCTCACGTAGGATAGGAATATGCCATTAATACCGGAGATCAACAATGCAGCTTAACCATATTGATTTGCCCGTATCGGACCTGGAAGCCGCGGCAGACTACTTCCAACGGGGTTTCGGCTTTGAACGCGTGCCCGCGCCGGCCCAGGGGATGGCGATCCTGCGCGGCGAAGGCGGCTTTGCGCTGATCCTGCAGCAGGCTGCCACGCAGGTCGACTATCCGGCCGGGTTCCACATCGGCTTCCTGCAGCCGTCCAACGATGCGGTCCACGCGGCCTACCAGCGCCTGGCCGACGCCGGCCTGCCGCTGCCACCCGCTCCCGCCGTCAGCTATGGCTGCCTGGGCTTCTGGTGCCGCGCTCCCGGCGGCGTGCTGATCGAGGTCAGCCACCGTTCCGGCTAAATCGGCGGAACTTTCCTCCGCCTTTGCTGTCCAAGCTCAAAACGCACCCACCCGTCCTGCGGCAGAGTAGCGCAATGACCAGTGGAGGCGGCTATGGAGAATGACGCAAAAATTGCAAAGCTGGAGGTAAGCGTGGATACCCAGAGTGTTTCAATCGCCGAACTCAAGGATTCCTACGAGCGCATTCTCATCGAAATTCGCCAAATCAATGCTGAGCAACGCGAATGCTCTGAGCTGCAACGTGAAAGACATGAGAAGAACCTCGCTGCCCAGCGTGACCGCACCGACGCCCAAGTCGCCGAGCTCAGAAAAAATTCCGACGAACAGGTTGAAAAGTTACGGGACCACACTGATCGCCAAGTTGCCGAGCTACGTAAATACACTTGCGAACAAGTCGAAAAATTACGTGATCACACTGATCATCAAGTGGCCGAGCTCCGCCAGTACATTGTCGAACAAAGCGAAAACGCACGTAATCACACTGATCACCAAGTGGCTGAGCTCCGCCAGTACATTGTCGAACAAAGCGAAAACGCACGTAATCACACTGATCACCAAGTGGCTGAGCTCCGCCAGTACATTGTCGAACAAAGCGAAAACGCACGTAATCACACTGATC
>CAMLRG010000236.1 GCA_946482335.1 uncultured Duganella sp.
TTGAACGGCGACTGGAAGCTGCCGTCGCGGTTGCGGCCGCGCATCAGGCCCGTTTCGGGGTCGAACAGCTTCTTGTAATTCATGGCGCGCTGGGCGTAGATGCCGATCTCGGATTCGGGCTTGCCGAGCGCCTTGCCCAGCTGGTAGATCGCGAAGTCGTCGTAGGCGTATTCCAGCGTGCGCGCGGCGTTCTCGTTGATCTTCACGTCGTAGGGCACGTAACCCAGCTCGTTGTAGTACTGGACGCCGCGGCGGCCGACGGCGCTTATCGGGCCCTCGTTGGCGGCACCGTGCTTGAGCGCTTCCCACAGGGTGGCGATGTCCGGGCTGCGTGTGCCCTTGATCCAGGCATCGGCCACGACCGACGCGGAATTGTTGCCGACCATGATGTCGGCATAGCCGGGGCTGGACCATTCGGGCAGCCAGCCGCCTTCGCGGTAGGCGTTGGCCAAGCCGGCCTGCATTTCGCGGTTGACCGAGGGGTAAACCAGGTTCAGGAAGGGATACAGGGCGCGGAAGGTATCCCAGAAGCCGGTGCCGCCATACAGGTAGCCCGGCAGCACCTTGCCGTTGTAGGGACTCCAGTGCTGCGGCTTGCCGGTGGCATCCAGCTCGTACAGCTTGTTCGGGAACTGCACCATGCGGTACAGGCTGGAATAGAAGGTGCGCACCTGGTCGATGCTGCCGCCCTCCACTTCCACGCGCGACAGCACATGGTTCCAGGCTGCCTTGGCACGGGCGCGCGTGGTATCGAAGTCGTCGTTCGCCAGTTCGCGCTGCAGGTTCAGTTCGGCCTGTTCCGGGCTGATGAAGGACGAGGCGACCTTCATATGCACTTTCTCGCCGCGCGCCGTCTTGAATCCGACGATGGCGCCGCTATGCTGGCTTTCCATTTCCAGCGCGCCTTCGACCAGTTCCTTGCCGCGCCACACGTCGGTGGAGGCAAAGGGCTTGTCGAACACCATCACGAAGTAATTGCGGAAATTGGCCGGCAGCGGGCCGCGCGCATAACGCGTGCTGTAGCCGACCACCTTGCGCTGTGCGGGGATGATCCTGACGTAGGAACCCTTGTCGAAGGCGTCGACCACCACGTAGCTCTTGTCCGACTCGGGGAAGGTGAAACGGAATTGCGCGGCACGCTCGGTCGGCGCCAGTTCGGCCGTGACGTTGGCATCGGCCAGGTAGACGCTGTAGTAATAGGGCTTCGCAGTTTCCGCCTTGTGCGAGAACCAGCTGGCGCGCTCGTCTTCGGTGAAGCGCTTGGCGCCGGTCACCGGCATCACCGCGAACTGGCCGTAATCGTTCATCCAGGGCGACGGCTGGTGCGTCTGTTTCAGGCCGCGCAGCTTGTCGGCATCGTAGGTATAGGTCCAGCCGTTGCCCATCTTGCCGGTTTGCGGCGTCCACATATTCATGCCCCATGGGACGGTGACGGCCGGGTAGGTATTCCCGTTCGACATTTCCGGCTTGCTGGCAGTGCCCATCAAGGGGTTCACCCATTCGACCGGATCGCTTACCTTGCCGACGAATTGGGCCGATGCTGCCGGCGCCGCCAGCGCGCAGGCCAGGCCGACGGCAACGGCGAAGGCGGCTGGGATGCGATGGGCTGCGTTCATTGCGCGTACTCCGTCTGGCTGTAAGGCCGGGCACTGCGCTCGCGGCCCCATTCCTTGTTGGGGGTGGCCTGCATGCGGAAAACGAGTTCGCCGCCGGCCATGATGTCTTCGTGGCGCAGGAAACTGCGCGCCAGCGGCTTGCCGTTCAGCGCGACGCTGCCGACATAACCATTGGCCGGCGACAGCTGTTCGGCGCGGATGGTGAAGCGTTTGCCGTTCGGCAGGTTCAGCACGGCCTTGTCCACGAAGGGGCGGCCGATCACGTATTCGTTGCTGCCCGGTGCCACCGGATAGAAGCCCAGTGCCGTGAAGGCGAGCCAGGCCGACATCTGCCCCAGGTCGTCGTTGCCGGCCAGGCCGTCCGGCTTGTTGTGGTACTGGCTGGCGACGATCTGCGCCAGGCGGGCCTGGGTCTTCCAGGGTGCGCCGGCGTAGTTGTACAGGTAGGCCACGTGGTGCGAGGGCTCGTTGCCATGGGCGTAGTGCCCGATCAGGCCGGAGATATCTTCCATGTGGGCGTAGACGTTGTCGTCCACCTTGGCGTCGAACACCTGGTCGATCTTGGCCGCCAGCCCGGCATCGCCGCCCAGCAAGCCGACCAGGCCGGCATTATCGTGCGGCATATACCAGGAATATTGCCAGGCGCTGCCTTCCGTGTAGTCGCTGCCGAAATTCGACTGCACCGGGTTGAACGGCTCGCGGAACTCGCCGCCGGACTTGCGGGCGCGGATGAAGCCCGTCTTGCGGTCGAACACGTTGCGGTAATTCTGGGCGCGGCGGTAGAAGCGCGCGGCGATCTCCTGCTTGCCCATCTTCTCCGCCATGCGCGCGATGGTCCAGTCGTCGAAGGCGTATTCCACCGTCTTGGACGCGGCCTCCGGCTCCAGGTCGATCGGCACGTAGCCCAGCTTCATATAGTGTTCCAGGCCGCCATACGGCCCGTACTCGGCGCTGGCCACCATGGCGGCCAGGGCTTTCTCGCCATCGAAGCCCTTGATGCCCTTCATGTAGGCGTCGGCAATCACCGGCACCGCGTGGTAGCCGATCATGCACCAGGTTTCCAGGCCGTGGAAAGCCCATACCGGCAGGATGCCGTGCGGGCTATGCTGGCGCGATGCGACCAGGGAGTTGACGAAGTCGGCATTGCGCTGTTCCGGCTGCAGCAGCGTGAGCAGCGGATGCAGGGCGCGGTAGGTGTCCCACAGCGAGAACGTCGAGTGGTAGCGGAAGTCCTTGGCCTGGTGCACCTGGTTGTCGGGGCCGCGGTATTTGCCGTCGCGGTCCATGAACAGGCTGGGCGCCAGCATGGCGTGGTACAGGCTCGTATACACCATGGTGCGCATTTCGGCCGGCGCGTCGATGGCGACCGCCGACAGCGCATCGTTCCAGGCCTTGCCGGCGCGCTGGCGCTCCGCGTCGAAGTCCCAGCCCGGCATTTCTTCCAGGTTGGCCAGGGCGCCGTCTTCACTGACGCCCGACAGCGCTACCTTGACCAGCAGGGTGCCGTCGGCCGGCGTGCCGAAATCGAGCGCGCCGACCAGGGCCTTGCCTTCCACATGCGGCTTGTCGGCCGGGGTCTTGCCGGGGCCGGCGAAGCCCTTGTATTCGACGCCTTCCTCGCGGTTGTGCAAGGCACGGCCGGCGAGCGGCTGCGAGAACTTCATCGCAAAATAGACCTGGCGGCCGGGCGCCCAGCCGCGCGTGATGCGCATGCCGGTGATGGTGCTGTTGTCGCGCACGCGCAGCGAGGACCACAGGTTCTTGCCGGCGTAATCGTAAATGCTCTGGCGCAGGTCGAGGATCAGCTTTGCCTGCGCGCCTTTGGCATAGCGGTAGCGGTGCAGGCCGACGCGCTCGCTGGCGGTCAGCTCGACGCCGATATCGTGGTCTTGCAGGCGCACCGCGTAGTAGCCCGGTTCCGCGCGCTCGTCCTCATGGCGGAAGCGCGAGCGGTAGCCGCTGAACGGGCGCTCGGGGTAGCCCGGCTCCAGCTTGGTGTCGCCGCTATAGGGCATCAGCAGGATGTCGCCCAGGTCGGAGTGGCCGCTGCCGGAAAAATGGGTGTGGGAGAAGCCGAGGATGGAATTGTCCTCGTAGCGGTAGCCGGCCGCCCAGGGATAGCTCTGGCGGAAGTGGCGCACCTGGGTATCCGGGCTCAGTTGCACCATGCCGAAGGGCCGGGTGGCCCCGGGGAAGGTGTGGCCGTCGCCGCCCGTGCCGATGAACACGTTGACGGCCGCGGCCGGGCTGCCCGGTGGCGCGGCCTGCGCGGTGGCGCCGGCGGTGGCGAGCAACGCGGCGCCGCATAGCGCCGCGAATGGACGGATACCCATGGTGTCTCCTTATTGAGTGCTGCCTTTATAACGTCACTGGTTTTTCCCCCGCAATCTAAAGTGACGGAAACACTGAAGTTTAGGATGTTTACTAAACAGTCAGTAAACGGTGTCAGTTCGGTAAACCGGGTAGAGGTTGTGACGCTCGTCCCAGGTGGCGTGGCGGCGGGCGAAGAAATCCAGGCGCGCCCGTGGATTTTTGGCGAAGGCGGGGTCGCTTTCCAGGCGCGCCTTGAAGGCGCCAGCCAGCGCCGGGTCGGCCGCCAGCATCTCGCGCGCCGCTTCCTCGGCCACGTACTCCTCCATGTATTCCTTACGCTCCAGGTAATTGTTGAAGAAGCCCCAGGCCGCCAGCGAATCGGCGCCGGCCGGCTCCAGCATGGTCATCACCAGGCGCGATTTCGGTTGGGCGATCGGCACGAACAGGGCGCCCTTGCCTACTTCGCGCTGCTCGGCCTTCCAGGCACCCTTCCAGCTGGCCATCTGGTGCCCTTCGAACGAGGTGGCGGTCAGCTTGGCTTCCTCGGCGCGGAAGGTTTCCAGCGCCACCTTGCCCAACGGCCGCTCCAGGCGCTTGTAGCCGATGCCGTGCACCTTCAGCTTTTGCTCGACCAGCGCGGCCTGGGCGGCCGGGACGATATAGCCGCCGGCCGGCGCTTTGGCGATCGCGTCCGGCACCACTTCATCGCGCAGCGGCACGCGCCAGTTCTGCGGCTTGCTCTCGTCATAGCGGGTCCATACGCCGCCCGACACCTCGGACGGCGTGCGCGTGTACTCGTAGCCGGGGAAGTCGATGGTCTCGGTGCGTTCGGTGGTCTTGTAGGTCAGCGGCATCTCGGCCAGGTTTGCCGCGCGCACGTCGGCTTCCGCCGCGGCCTTGGCCCAGGCCGCGCCATGCTGGGCGAACTGCTCCATCAGCGAGACGATGATGTTGCGCGTGGCCTTCACGCGGTGCGGGTAGTCGCGCCAGGAATGGGTTTCCACCAGCATGGCGAAGCGGTTGCGCAACTGGAAGTAGCCGGTCGAGAAGCGCGGCGTCGGCATGCCGTCGACGAAGCCGGAATCCGGCTCGTCGGTCTTGTCGAACGAGATATAGAAGTGGCGCGGGTCCGAGCCCTGCTTGCGCAAGTCGGCGATGACATTGTCGCGCAGCGCTTGGCCGAGCGGCAGCAGGGCGCCATCGCCGCCATGCACCGGCTCGACCTGGATCGACACGTCCGGCTGGAACTTGGCGCCATCGGTCACGTGCAGGTCGATGTAGGCCAGCGGGTCCCATTCGTTGACCAGCTTGAGCATGGCCTGCATTTCCGGCGCATCGGCTTTCACATAGTCGCGATTGAGGTTGTAATTCTGGGCCGTGACGCGCCAGCCCATTTCCACCGGGCCGCGCTGGTTGGGGCGGTTGTTCTTGCCGAAGCGTTCATGGCCGTCGACGTTGAAGACGGGGACGAACAGCACCACCTGCTTGTCCAGGGCCGCGGCGGCCGCCTTGCCTTCCAATGCTTCACGCAGGGCCCAGAAACCGGCATCCTTGCCGTCGATCTCGCCGGCGTGGATGCCGCCCTGCACCAGCAGCACCGGCAGTTTGCGCTGTTTCGCCGCAGCGGGCGTCAGCGCTCCCGTGCGCGACACTGCCAGCGCCAGCATCGGCCGGCCTTCCGGGGTTTCGCCGAACGCGAAGCAGCGCACCGCTTTCGGGTACGCTTTCTGATAGGCGGCGCACAGGCGCTGCACTTCTTCGTAACGGCCGGTGGCCTGGTAGCCGGAGCGCTCGGCAACGGTGCTCAGGTCGGGCGCGGCATGGGCAAAGGGAAAGGCGGCAAGAAGGGACAGCAGCAGTGCAGGTCGCAGCATCGACGGACTCCGGCAAAAATAAGGATGCCGGGAATCCTATCGCAAAATCTTCAACTCCGTCACGCCCGGCCTCACCGGCACCAGTTCCGTTGCCGGCGCAGGTGCGCGGCCTGGCACCGGCGCACCTTCGCGCATGCGCGCCGACGCCGACGCCGCCGCGCCACCCACCGGCGCCGGGCACATGCCGGTGGCGTTGCGGTACAGGGCAGCCTGCAGCAGGTTCTCTTCCGGATCTCCCAGCGCATACACCACGTTGTCGCGCACTTTGCAGGTTGGCGCGAAACCGTCGCCGTAATCGCCCCAGCCCTTGGCATTCACGCCCTGGAACTGGATCATGAAATAGTAGGTGCCGCAATTGAGGGTCGGGATGAAGGCATACGGCTTGCCGCAAGTCGTGCTGCCGACCAGCTCGACTTCGATGTCGATGCCGCGCAAGCCGTTGACGATCGATTCGCTGGCCGAGCAGGTGCCCGGGCCGGCGATCACGGTGACCTTGTCCAGGCCCAGGTAGGGCAGCGGCGTGCCGCGCGGCGTGGCCTGGCCCGGCACCAGGCCGTAGGCCATGGTGGTGAACAGTTGCGGGCTCCGGCTGGCGTCCGGATTGTTGGTGAGGGTCTGCTCGAAGGTCCTTCCCAGGGCACGCGCCGGACCGGCAATCATATAGGCCACCTCGCTGGCGATACTGAGCTTGCCGCCGCCGTTGTAGCGCAGGTCCAGCACCAGGCCCTTCACGCCGGCATTGCGCAGGGTGGTGAAGCCGTCGATCAGGCGCTGCTCCGAGATATCGTTATGGCTGGAGAACAGCATGTAGCCGATCTTCTTGCCCGCCGACTCGAACACCTGCACCTTGCCGACCGGGTTATAGGTGACGTTGGCCGATTCCAGCACGCGTTCGATGCGCACCAGGCCGCGCCCCAGGCGCAGGTGGTGGCGCTCGCCAGCCGTCTTCGGGAACAGTCCGGCATTCAGCTTGTCGACCAGGGCCGGCGTGCTGGAATGGACGAAATCGACATGGTCGACGCCCAGCAGCTCGTCGCCGCGCCGGATGCCGGCCACCGCGGCGGCACTGCCCGGCTCCACGTGGGCCACCAGCCATTGGCGCGGGATGCCGGTATTGCGCACCCAGGTCATGCCGTAGCCCAGCGAAACGCCTTGCTGCAATTCCTCGTACTGCTTTTGCTGGTAGGTGTAGTGGTAGCGGTCCTTCGGCTGGCCGGAGGCGGTCAGCGCCGGCGTTTTCAGCGCGTGGAAATAGTCGACAGCCGTGCGGTAGTCGGCCATCTTCACGTCCGGCACTTCCTTGTTCCAAAGATAAGTCTCATCCGCCCACAGGCGCAGGAAGCTCATCTCGTCCTGCAGCGTGCCCTGGCGGTCCAGTGGGCCGACGGGCTTTTCGCAGCGGCCCATATAGGACTCGGGGACGCCGGGCGGCAAGAGCTCGGCAGCGGTGGCCGGCAGCACAGCCAGCAAGCTGGCGGAAATGACAAGGGAACGGAAGATCATAGCCTCCCATTCTAACGCGGCCGCGAAATAAAAACGGCGCCGCGAGGGCGCCGTTTGTAACAGGCTATTTCAGCCCTTATGCAGCGTGGCTGGCAGCGGCCGGGGCGTTGAAGCTGGCCAGCAGCGACGCTTCCTTCTGCTTGGCAGCCTTCAGGTGGCGCTCCTTGACATGGCCGTAGCCGCGGATGTCTTCCGGAATGCGGGCGATCGCGACGGCGGTGGCCAGGTTGTCGGCGTTCAGCTTCGCCAGCAAGCCTTGCACGGTGTTGCGGTATTCGCCGATCAGGGCGC
>CAMLRG010000237.1 GCA_946482335.1 uncultured Duganella sp.
GCTGCGCCGCCGGCAGCCAGCCCCAACTTCACGAAACCCCGTCGATCCATCTGGTACGCCCTCTTTCTTCAAAGAACAGCATGAAACCAGAAGCATACCAGCAGTTTGCAAGTAAATAATACTGCTCAAAAGCAAAAAAGCCCGCATCAGCGGGCTTTTTATTGCGAGTTTGCAACAATCAGGCGCGGACGACCTTCTTGAACTCGTGGGTACGGGTGTCGATCTCGACCACGTCGTCCTGGGACACGAACAGTGGCACCTGGATCGAGAAGTTGCGGCCTTCGATGGCGTTCTCCAGCTTGGCTTCCTTCAGTACGTTACCGGAAGTGTTGCCCTTGACGGCCGGCTCCGAGTAAATGATCTGGCGTGCGATGGTGGTTGGCAGTTCCACCGAGATTGCCTTGCCGTCGTAGAAGACAGCTTCGCATTCCATACCGTCTTTCAGGTAGTTCACTGCTTCGCCCATGTTCTCTTCTTCGATTTCGTACTGGTTGTACTCTTCGTCCATGAACACGAACAGTGGATCGGCGAAGTACGAGTAGGTCACTGGCTTCTTGTCCAGAACCACCACGTCGAACTTGTCGTCGCCGCGGAACACGTTTTCCAGCGGGGCGCCGGTCAGCAGGTTTTTCATCTTCCACTTGTAGGTGAAGCCAGTGCGCGACGAGCCGTTGACGTCGGAACGCAGAACGATGAATGGCTTGTCTTCAACCATGATGATGTTGCCGACACGAATCTCTTTTGCGAATTTCATAGCGAATATATACCGGTTAAGGGGAGTTGCAGTAACCGTGCATTATAGCACGGGGTTGTGTTGTGTTACTTCAGCGATGCACAAAATTTAGTCAAATTCGTGGCCAAATCGCCGTTGGCCAGGATTTTTTGTTGCCATTCTGCCGACTTTGCCGACATTTCAGGCATCGCCCCAAGCAGGGCCTGCCACAGCTGCGGCCAGTCGCCCTGCCGCGCGCCATTCCAGCACAGCATGAAGTCATCGAGCGCGCTGCCGCCCGCATAACGCTGCAGGAAGGCGCGCAACTTCTTATGGTGCAGGTTTTCATCTTGCGCATAAATGTGCCAGATGAAGGATTTGCCAGCCCACTGCGCGCGCACCCAGGAATCTTCGCCGCGCACGAAATTGAGGTCGCAGGACCACAGCAGCCGGTCGTAATCCTGCTGCGGCACGAAAGGCAGCACGCGCACCGTCAGCGCGCCGGCCGTCCGCACCGCGCCAGGCAAGGCGGGCACGCCCAGGAAGTCGGCCACCGCCTCGCTTGCCACGCCTTCCGGCACCAGGCAAGTCACCGCTTGCGCGCCGTCGCGCCAGGCTGCGAACAGTTCGGCCACCGGCGCGTAGGGGTAGCAGAACAGCGACACCTTGAGGCCGGCCGCTTCGGCCGCCGTCACGCCGAGCGAGGCCAGGAATGCCTGCACCGCAGCGGGATCGGAGATATAGGCGCGGCGCTGGGCTTCAAGACCTGTTTCATACAAAAGTCCGCCGGTTTTTTCGGTGAAGCCGGGGAAAAAGAAATGCTTGGTCAGCGGCAGGCGCGGATGCATGGATGGCAAGCCGTGGCAGCCCTCCACCCATTCTTCCGCGCTCAAGCCTTCCAGGTTCAGCCACACCGGCCGCTGCGAGCGCTGCGCCATCGCGGCGATATAGCCGGGCGGGATGTCGCAGCCGAAAAATTCGATCACGATGTCGGCCACGTCGGCGGCGCCGAACTCGCCCTCCTGCCCTGTCCAGTGGCGCACGGCGACGCCTTCGATTTGCTGGCGCGCTGCCGCCAGGTCGACTTGCGGGCAGATGCGCTGGAACGTGCGCATGTCGTCGACCCACAGCGTGACGGCAATGCCGTGCTCGCGCTGCAGCTGGCGCGCCAGGCGCCAGCAAATGCCGATGTCGCCGAAGTTGTCGACAACTTTGCAAAATAGATCGAGGGACAAGCTTGGCATGGGCAGGAAATGAAAAAGCCGCACGAGGCGGCTTCATTCTAATCTGTGGCGTCCCCACGGGGATTCGAACCCCGGTACTCACCGTGAAAGGGTGATGTCCTAGGCCTCTAGACGATGGGGACCCTGGACTTGCACTACGCTTCAGAAAACTTGGCGTCCCCACGGGGATTCGAACCCCGGTACTCACCGTGAAAGGGTGATGTCCTAGGCCTCTAGACGATGGGGACGTCGTAAAAGCGTGCGCGAATTATATCAGCGTGCAAGCCTCATTTCAAGGGCGCAACGGCGAAGTGCTCGACCCGGTTGTCGTGCACATAATCGGATTCCGTCATCATCATGCCCACCAGCACGAGGATGGCGAGTGGCGGCAACAGCAGCGCGTAGATCAGCGCCAGCCTTTCCCATTTGAGGTGCATGAATACCGCGACGATAAAGCCCGCCTTCAGCATCATCAGCACCAGGATCAGCGACCAGCGCAGCACTCCCTGCAAGTGGAAAAAGTCCACCAGGTAGGAAAAGAAGCTCAGGACGAACAGCAGGATCCAGACCTTGACGTAGGTGCCGATCGGGTGCTGCTGATGGGCGGTGGCAGCTTCGGACATGGTGGCCTCCTACCAGAGATAGAACAATGCAAAGATGAATACCCAGACAAGGTCGACGAAGTGCCAATACAGGCCGGTGATTTCGACGATGTCATACCCCTTCTTCTCGTAATGGCCCTTCAGCACGCGCCACGCGATGATCGAAAGGTAAATCACGCCGGCCGACACGTGCAGCCCGTGGAAGCCGGTAATCATGAAGAAGCAGGACCCGAACTGCGCCGCGCCCATCGGGTTGCCCCAGGGCCGCACGCCTTCGTGTATCAGCTTGCTCCACTCGAATGCCTGCATGCCGACAAAGACCAGGCCGAAGGCTGCCGTCACCAGCATCAGCCTCGCTGCCATCTTGCGGTTGCGCTGGTAGCCGTAATTGACCGCCATGGCCATGGTGCCGCTGCTGGTGATCAGGACGAAGGTCATGATCGCGATCAGGATCAGCGGGTAATTGGTACCCGCAATGGTCAGCGAGAACACTTCGCTGGGATTGGGCCAGGCCGTGGTGGTGGCCATGCGCACCGACATGTAGCCGGTGAGGAAAGTGCCGAAAATGAAGGTGTCGCTGAGCAGGAAGATCCACATCATCGCCTTGCCCCACGGGACCCGGAAGGCCACGCGGTCGCCCGCCCAATCTGAAACGAAGCCTTTCATGTCATTGGTGCCGGTATCCATACCTCACCTCACTGGAATGCCTATCGTTGTGCAGAAAGCCCTGACCAGCTCGGGCGTCACCATATACAGCAAGGCGAACACGGCGAGCCAGAGGACGAACAGGAAATGCCAGTACTGCGCACACAAACCGATCGCCTCCCCTGCCCGGCGCACGGCAAACGCGCCCGCCACCATGCCGCCCATCACGTGCGCCGCGTGCAGCCCGGTGATCAGGTAGAAGAAGCTGTTGGCCGGGTTGGCGGCCACGCCGTAGTCGGCAGCGGTCATCGCTTGCCAGGCGTAGAGCTGGGACAGCACGAACATGGCCGACAGCACCAGGGCGCCGATGGCGGTGCTGCGTGCCGCCTCCCGGCGCCTGGCGGCCACGTGGCGCCGCGCCAGCTCCCATGCCAGGCTGCACAGCACCAGCAGGAGCGTGCTGCAATACAGCTGCCAGGGCACATAGGCGATCGGCCGCCAGTCTTCGTAGGCTGCGCGCATCATGTAGGCCACGCCGAACAGGCCAAACAGCGTGCTCACCACCACCATGAAGACCCAAAGGCCGATTCGGCGCGCGCCGCGCGGCCAGGCCCCATCGCCCTGGCCGGCCCCGCCGCCACTGCCCGGCTGCCCGGGGAAACTGCCGCTCGAGCGCAGCGTGGCATTGGCGCTCATTTCGGCACCTCCGCAGGATCGTGGTGCGGCGCCGAGCGCGCCGGTGGGCGGGCGGGGGGCGGCGCATGGGGATCGGGGCCAAATTCCGGGCCGGCATTTTGCGGAATGTAGTCGCCGCCAGGCCCATCCACCCCGTACTCATATGCGCCGCGGTGCACGACCGGCAGCTCCGGCCCCCAGTTGCCGTGGCCCGGCGGGGTTTGCGGGGTGTACCATTCCAGGCTGGCCGCGCGCCATGGATTCCCCCCTGCCACCGCGCCTTTGCGGGCGCTCCAGGCCAGGTTGAACAGGAACAGCAGTTGCGCCACGCCGACCACGATGGCCGCCACGGTGATGAAGGCGTTCAGCGTATGCGCCGACTCGGGGATGAAGGCGTAGTTTTCATAGGCGTAGTAGCGGCGCGGCATGCCAAGCACGCCGAGGTAATGCATCGGGAAGAAGATGGCGTAAGAACCGATGAAGGTAATCCAGAAATGCGCCTGCGCAAGCGCTTCGTTGTACATGCGGCCCGTGACTTTCGGATACCAGTGATAGAGCCCGCCGAACACTGCCAGCACCGGCGACACCCCCATCACCATATGGAAGTGGGCCACCACGAAATAGGTGTTCGACAGCGGGATATCGACGCTGACATTGCCGAGGAACAAGCCGGTCAGCCCGCCGATCAGGAAGGTGCTGATGAAGCCCAGGGCGAACAGCATCGGCACCGTCATATGGATGTCGCCGCGCCACAAGGTGAGCGTCCAGTTATAGACCTTCAACGCGGTCGGCACGGCGATGATCAGGGTGGTGGTCGCAAAGAAGAAGCCGAACCAGGGATGCATACCGCTCACGTACATATGGTGCGCCCACACCACGAAGCTCAGGCCGCCGATGATGACGATGGCCCACACCATCATGCGGTAGCCGAAGATGCATTTGCGCGCATGCACGCTGATCAGGTCCGAGATCACGCCGAATGCCGGCAGTGCCACGATGTACACTTCCGGGTGGCCGAAAAACCAGAACAGGTGTTGGAACAGCAACGGGCTGCCGCCCTTGTAATTGAGCTGCTGCCCCATCGACACCAGGGCCGGCATGAAGAAGCTGGTGCCGAGCAGTTTATCGAACAGCATCATCACGGCGCTGACGAACAGCGCCGGAAACGCCAGCAGCGCCAGGATGGTCGCCACGAAGATACCCCACACCGACAACGGCATGCGCATCAGCGTCATGCCGCGCGTACGCGCCTGCAGCACCGTCGTCACGTAATTCAAGCCGCCCATGGTGGCCGCGACGATAAAGATCGCCAGCGACACCAGCATCACGACAATGCCCCACTCCACGCCCGGCGTTCCCGGCAGGATGGCTTGCGGCGGATACAGGGTCCATCCCGCCCCGGTCGGCCCGCCCGGCACGAAGAAGCTCGCGCACAGCACCACCACCGCCAGTAGGTAAAACCAGTACGACAGCATGTTCAGGAAAGGGAACACCATGTCGCGCGCCCCGACCATCAGCGGGATCAGGTAATTGCCGAAGCCGCCCAGGAACAGCGCCGTCAGCAGGTACACCACCATGATCATGCCGTGCATGGTGATGAACTGGTAGTAGCTGTTCGGGTCGATGAACTGGAACTTGCCGGGGAAGCCCAGCTGCAGCCGCATCAGGTCGGACAGGACCAGGCCGATCAAGCCAATGAAGAGCGCCGTGATCGTGTACTGGATCGCGATGACCTTGTGGTCCTGGCTCCAGACATATTTGGTCCAGAAGCTTTGCGGCGCGTGGTGGCCTCCATCCTGCTCGTGCTCGTGCGCGTGCTGTTCACCATAAGACATGCGAGGCCTCCTCAGCGTACCGTCTTGATGTAGTCGATCATCGCCGCCATTTCTTCTTCGCTCAGTGGGTTGGGCGGCATGATGTCCGGATAGCCCTTGACCACGGAGGCCTTGGGGTCGTTGATCGCTTGCTTCAGGTAGGCTTCATCCACCGCCACGGTGGCGCCGCCTTCCAGCGCTTCCTGCTTGCCAAACAAGCCTTTCCAGGTCGGGCCCACGCCAGGCGCACCGTCCACGCTGTGGCAGGCCACGCAACCTTTGGATTGTGCGATCAGGCGGCCTAGTTTGCCCGGCTCGGGCGGCCCACCCACGCCACCCGGCGCTTGCAGGCCACTGAACGTGGGCTGCCTGGCCAGCCAGGCGTCGTAAGCCGCCTGCTCGTCCACCACCACGGCGCTGCGCATATTCGAGTGCCCGACGCCGCACAGCTGGGCGCACAGCACCTCGAAGCGCCCGAGCTGGGTCGGCGTCAGCCAGAAGTTGGTCACCAGCCCCGGCACCATATTCATGCGGGTGCGGAATTGCGGCACGTAAAAGTCATGCAGCACGTCCTGCGCCCGTAGCAGGACCTTGACCGGCTGGTTGATGGGGATATGGATTTCGCTGCCGTCGACCAGCACATCGTCCTGGCCCGACGGATCCTCCGGGTTGATGCCGAAGGGATTGGTGGCATTGATGAAGCGCACGTCGGTCGAGCCGAGCTTGCCATCCTTGCCCGGCAAACGGTAATGCCAGTCCCACTGTTTGCCCATCACTTCGAATACGCTGGCGTTCGGCGGCGGGTCGATCAGCTTGGCATACACATGCAAGCCCGGTGCCAGCATCGCCACGATGCCCAGCGACGTAGCGCCGATCAGCCACCACTCCAGCTTGCGGTTATGCGATTCGGCCGCCGCGCGATGGCCTTCGCGGTGGCGGAACTTGACCACGGCATAGGCGACGAACAGGTGGATGATGATGAACAGGGCGGCGCAGATCACGAGCGTGATCATCAACGCATCGTCCATCGCCTGCCAGTTGGAAGCGATGGGAGTCAGCCACCAGGGGCTGAGCCAATGAAAAATAACTGCGCCAAGAACAATCAGGATGAGGGAGATTGCCAACGCCATAATGATTAAGCCCGGTTAGTTATGGGAAAACTACACACGGCTACGCCCCGCTCGCTGGCGGGGCGCATTGAAAGGGCTTATTCACTCGCGTTTTTCTGGCCTCTCAAGCATGCGGTAAAACATGGCACAGCAAGCGCCGAACAGCACGTGGGCGCCAAAGGTGGCCCAACCGCGCAAATCGGCAAACCAGGTAAAGGCGCCGGACATGCCATAGAAGTTCAGCACATACAGCAGGACGCCGAACGCGGCGCCGGTCGCCATCACCAGGCCCATGCTCGAATCGAGCTGGAACGGGGCGATGATCGCCGCCAGCATCATGGCAAAAGTGATCCCGAGGATATAGTGGACGGCCAGCGCTGCGATCACGACGGACAGGTCGTAGCCGGTGGATTGCAATACGTCCCAGCCCATGACCATCGCCGCCACCATCCGGGTTGTCAGCCAGCGGTCACCGCCTTGCGCAGTGGCCCACATCAACTCCAGCAACATCAGGATACCGCCGGCTCCGAAACCGGCGATGGCTGCGGCGGTCCAATCAGCCTGGCGCGCCACCCAGCGATGCGATTGCAGCATGCGAAGTTCCATGACTTCCTCCTGTGCAGGGTCCGTAACTCATATTAGTACGCAAACCACGAAGATGCAAAGGAGATAAGCTTGCACGCTTTTTAGGCAGTCTTAATTTGAAGTAAAAGAGTGGCGTCCCCACGGGGATTCGAACCCCGGTACTCACCGTGAAAGGGTGATGTCCT
>CAMLRG010000238.1 GCA_946482335.1 uncultured Duganella sp.
TTCGGCTCGCGCTCGCGCTCGCGCTTGCTCTGGCCGCCCTGCGGCTTCTTGCCCTCGCCCGCTGCGGCACCGCCTTCCTTCTTGAAGCCGACCGCCGTCAACAGGTCGCGCACGGAATTCTCTTCCATCTCTTCCCAGCGGCCGCGCTTCAGATTGCTCGGCAGGGTCAGCGCGCCGTAACGGGTACGGATCAGGCGCGACACCGTCAGGCCGATCGCCTCGAACATGCGGCGCACCTCGCGGTTGCGGCCCTCGCCGATCACCACGCGGTACCACTTGTTGACGCCTTCGCCGCCGCCATCGGCGATCTTGGTGAATTGCGCCATGCCGTCTTCCAGCTCGACGCCGGCCAGCAGTTTCTGGCGCATGCCTTCCTCCAGCTCACCCAGCGTGCGCACCGCGTATTCGCGGTCGATGTTGTAGCGCGGGTGCATCAGGCGGTTGGCCAGGTCACCGGACGTGGTAAACAGCAGCAAGCCTTCGGTATTGAAGTCCAGGCGGCCCACGGCCAGCCATTTGCCGGTCTTCATGGCCGGCAGGCGGTCGAACACCGATGGACGGCCATCCGGGTCGTCATGCGAGACGATTTCGCCGGCCGGCTTGTGGTAGACCAGCACGCGCGGCGGCTTCTTCGAAACCTTGCGCTGCACCAGTTTGCCGTTGATGCGCACCGCATCGGTCGGCAGGATGCGCTGGCCAATGTGGGCCGGCTCGCCGTTCACCGACACGCGCCCGGCAATGATCAGTTCTTCCATGTCGCGGCGCGAACCCATGCCCGCTTCCGCCAACACTTTGTGCAGCTTGGGCGCATCGTCTTCCGCCGTCAGGTCGCGGCGCGCCTTGGCGGCAGGCTTGCCGGAGCCGCCCTCTTCGCGGTCGAATGCGTCCGACGTCACAAAGGAGAATACGGCATCGGCTTCGGACGACTTGTCCTTGGCCTTCATCTTGTTGCCGAAGGCGCCCGGCACGCGCTGCTTGCCCTGGCCGCCTTTGCCCTGGCCCTGGCCGCCAGCCTGGCCGCCTTCGCCTGCTGGCGCGCCCTGGCCGCCATGGCCCTCGCCGTGCGCCTGCTTGCCGTGCTTGCCCTTCTTGTTCTTGTGCTTGCGGTCGTGGCGCTTTTCGGCAGGGACCGCGGCTGGCCATGGGCTCGCGCCCTCGCCGCCTTCGGCGCCCGCCGCTGCGCTCCCCGCATTCGCCGTGCCTTCGGCCGGCGCGCCGGCCGATTCGGCGGCCACCGCCGCAGCCACGGCAGCTTTCTCAGCCTGGCGCAGTGCGCGCTGTTCGCGCATCTGGCGCGGGCCGCGCGGCGCACGGCCACGCTCCTTGCCCTGGCTGTCGCCGCCCTCGGTTGCCGGCGCCGCCGCCTCAGGGGCCGGCGCGGCAGGCGCCGCCTCCGCAACCGGTGCCGCTTCCGCGGCCACGGCCTTTTTCGCGCGCGGTTTCTTGGCCGGGGCCGCCTCGGCGCTGGCAGCAGGCGCATCGCCGGCTACGGCTTCGGCCGCCACGGCCGCCTTGCTGCGGCGCTTCGGCTTGGGCGTTTCGCCGGCCGCCGCGGCGGCAGCATTATCGGCCTCGATCTGGGCTTTGGTGCGGCGCTTGGGCTTGGCAGGCGCCTCGGCGGCGGCGGCAGGGGTGCCGGTCTCTGGGGTGTTATCAGGCTTGTTCATTATTCGTTTCTGCTAAGGGCTCGACGTTTTCGGGCGCCGGGTCGTCTGTTACCGACGGCGCCTCGTCCGGCGTCGCCTCATTCTCGTGTGCTGCTTGTGCTTCGTGTGCCGCCTTTTCGAAGTTCTCTGTCAGCCTGGCCTCCAGCACTTCCAGCGGATTGTCATCCTGCGTATCGCTGATCTGCTGCAATGGCGGCAGTTGCGACAGCGATTCCAGCCCCAGGTCGTCCAGGAACTGCTTGGTGGTGCCCAGCAAGGCCGGGCGGCCCAGTACGTCGCGGTAGCCGACGGTGTCGACCCAGCCGCGGTCTTCCAGCATCTTGATCGTCTGCGAATTCACCGCGACGCCGCGGATTTCCTCGATATCGCCGCGCGTCACGGGCTGGCGGTAAGCGATGATGGCCAGCGTTTCCAGGGTGGCGCGCGAATACTTTTGCGGCTTTTCCGGATTCAGGCGATCCAGGTACATCTTCATTTCGGGCCGGCTCTGGAAGCGCCAGCCGCTCGACAGGCTGACCACTTCAATGCCGCGCCCTTGCCAATCCTGGCGCAATTCTTCCAACAATTCCTTGATCGTATCGGCGCCGACACCCACACCAAGCGGATTGCCCTGGTCGTCGGTTTCGACGTACAGCTTTTTCAGGCTGTGGATCGATAAGGGTTCACGGGCGCAAAGCAGCGCAGCTTCGAGGACTTTCTTAGCCTCTACATTATCCATACACTACAAGTTGGTTGTGAAACTTATAAGGGGGCGCCGGACCACTGCGCGCCAGGGCGAGCGTCTCAGGTGGAGAGCGTTTTCAGGGCGAAAACAAGGCGGGCGACGGGCGCCGCTTCATCCAACTTGATCAATTGTACCCGATAAAACCGGGAAAAGTGCAAAAAGCCTGCGTCCGGTTACGGCGATCAGCCCGCCATGCGCTCAGCCAGGATGGCCGAAACGCCAACAAAAGCCGGGTACTCGGCCGTGATCACGTAGGTCGGGATCGCCGCCAGGTAGTTGCGGAAACGGCCCTTCTGTTCAAAGCGGGCGCGGAAACCGGAGCGGTCGAAACGCTCGCCCAGGCGCGGCACGATGCCGCCCCCAATATAGATGCCGCCCGTCGCCCCCAGGGTCACCCCGAGGTTGCCGGCGATGGTGCCGAGCATGGTGCAGAAATGCTCGATCACGTCGTCGCACAGGGGGCAATCGCCCACCAGCGCGCGGCGCGCGATTTCCGGCGCCGACAGCAGCGGCTCGGCGGCGCCGCGCTGCGCCACCAGGGCGCGGTAGATCAGTTCGATGCCCACACCCGACAACAGGCGCTCGGCCGACACGTGCGGGAATTCAGTCCAGGCGTACTGCAGGATCGCCACCTCTTCCGGGTTCATCGGCGAGAAGGTCACATGGCCGCCTTCGCTCAACAGCGCCGTCCAGCCCGACGCCGATGGAATCAAGCCCGACACGCCGAGACCGGTACCGGCCCCGATCAAGCCCAGCGGCGCACCGGCCTGCGGCGTGCCGCCGCCCACCTGGCGCTTTTGCCCGTCGGCCAGCAGCGGCAAGGAACGCGCCAGCGCGGTGAAATCGTTGGCCACCACCAGCACGTCGAAGCCGACCGCCTGGCGCATGGCCTCGATCGAAAATTCCCAGTGATGGTTGGTCATCTTGACGAAATCGCCATTGACCGGGTTGGCAATCGCGATGGCGCCATGGCGGATGCCCTGCCCCGCGGCGGCGGCCACGTCCGGCAAGGCCAGGTAAGCCTTCAGCGCATCGGCCAGGGTGGCATAGTCCGCCCCCGCCAGCACATGGATGTGTTCAATCTTCCCCGGCGCCAATTCCAGCGCAAAACGCGCATTGGTGCCCCCGACATCGGCCAGCAGGCGCGGGCTGGTGAAGGCGGCAGGCGAGGCGGAGTGGTTCTGAGCAGTCATGGGTGCGAACGGTTAAGTTGAGCCCTGATACTAAGGGATTTGTTAGCCGTGACGCAAGAGTTTATTTGTAGTTTGGGTACAGGAAGCGGCAACCTAGGTTATAAATGCGACATTCCACGACAATTCGGCAGTAGTATGACTACTCAAAAAATTACCGTGCGCCCAAAATGTCCACCTCGGGGTCAGGAACCCAAGTGGACAAAAATCCCCGTGCATCCAGAAATGTCCACCTTGGTTCCTGACCCCGGGGTGGACAAAATTGCGAGCGGTTATGGGTTTCGGGCGCGGCTTTAGTGGCGGGAGTCGGCGGGGGTGAGGGTGTCGGGGGTGACTTCGGCCACCACGGCCGATTCGCCTTCGCCGCGGAAGGCGGTGTTCCAGGCGTCGAGGCCGCCGTGCAGCGGTTTGGCGCGTTTGTAGCCGTGGGCGTGCAATTGCTTGGCGACCTTGGCGGCGGTGACGTCGTTGGGGCAGCTGCAATAGACGATGATGTGGCGGTCCTTCGGCAGCGATTGGATCACCGCCAGCGGGTCGCTGGAGCCGACCAGCAAGGCGCCCGGCACCGGCGGCTCCAGCATTTGCGCGGTGGCGCTGCGGGCGTCGACCATCACCGGGTCGTGGCCGGCATCGAGCAATTCCCTCAGTTCGTCGATGCTGATGCGCTCGGTTTGCATGGCTTTCTGGAAACGGCGGCGTTCGATGAACTTGGCCAGCACGAACAGGCCGAGCAGGATCGCCAGCACCGTCAGCGCGGTCGATCCCATGGTGGACAACACTTCTAGCACCTTGTCGACGTCGGCGTGGAAATAGGCGCCGATGCTCAAGCCGGTGGCGCTCCACAGCAGGCCGCCCAGCAGGCTGAAGGCGAGGAAGGTCGGCACGCCGGTGCCCAGGGCGCCGGCCATCGGCGGTGCAATGGTGTTGAAGCCGGGGATGAACTTGGCCACCACCATCGACTTCGGCCCCCATTTGCGGAAATTGTCTTCCGTCTGGCTGACGCAGTAGTCGGGCGAGAGGGAAATCTTGCACAGCAGCTTGAGGATGCGCTTGCCGAAGCGGCGGCCGGCGCGGAACCAGAACAGGTCGCTGATCAGGCAAGCCAGCATGGCCACGCCCAGTACCACCGGGAACGGCGTGCCGCCGTCGACCGCCAGGGCACCGGCCACGATCAGGATTGGATAGGCGGGAATCGGTAACCCCATCTGTTCGACCAGCACGACGGCAAAGACGATCAGGACACCATACTGCTGCAACAGGGAGATGAGGTTAGCCATAGTGCGACTATGGTAGCGCAAATCGGTCGCCTAAGGCAGGGCCCCCTCGGCATACTGCAGGCCGAGCTGCTGCCGCAGCACGCGGAACAGCTTGCCCTGCTCCACCGGCTTGCGCAGGCAGTCGTCGGCGCCCGCGGCCAGGGCTTGCTGGCGCGCTTCGTCGACGCCGGCATCGATCAGCATCACCACCCGCGGTTGCGGCAAACCGTGGTCGGTGCGCAGGCGGCGCGTCGTTGCCAGCCCGTCGAGCAGCGGCATGCGCCAATCCATCAGCACCAGTTCCGGCCGCAGTGCGGCAATGGCGTCCAGCGCTGCCAACCCGTCCGCCGCTTCCTGCACGTCGAAGCCGGCCGGGGCCAGCAGGCTGCGCAACAGGTGGCGGCTGTCGACGCTGTCGCCCACCACCAGCACGCGGCGCCCGCGGTCGGCCGGCGCCAGTTGCGGCAAGCTGGCCATGGGCGCCGTGCCCGCTCCGGCAGCGGCTTCTTCCGCCTCGATGGTGAAGCGGAACTGCGTGCCCTGCCCCGGCGCCGATTCGGCGTCCAGCTCACCGCCCATGGCACGCACGTATTCGCGCGCGATCGCCAAGCCCAGCCCGGCGCCCTCGGCGGCCGGCTCGAACGCTTGCCGCAACTGCTCGGGGTTCAAGCCCGGTCCGGCATCGCGCACGGAAAACGCCAGGCCATGGCGTGCGCCCGGCAGGGCGGTCACCTGCAGCGCCAGGGTGACGCTGCCGGCGCGCGCCTGCTTGAGCGCGTAGCTGGTGAGGCTGAGCAGCACTTGCCGCAGCTTGGCGCCGTCGGCCAGCAAGGCCGGCGGCACCACGCCGCGCTCGATCCGCAGCGCGACCCCGGCCCGCGCCGCGCGCTCGCTGGCCATGTCGCTCACGTCGCGCAGCAGTTGCGCGGGATCGACCGCTTCGCGGTGCTGGGTGACGCCGCCCGCCTCCATCCTGGACAGTTCCAGGATATCGTTGATCAGGGTCAGCAATTGCTGGCCGGAGCGGTGGATCAGGGCCATATTGCGCTTTTCCTCCTCCGTCATCGTTGCCGAGTGCGCCATCAGGCGCGAACAGCCGATCACGGCATTGAGCGGCGCGCGCAATTCGTGGCCGACGGCGGACAGGAAGCTGCCCTTGGACCGGCTGGCTGCCTGCGCTTCGGTCACCGCCACCGACAGGGCGGCGGTGCGCTCGGCAACCAGGTCTTCGAGATGGCTGCGGTGGCGGCGCAATTCCTGCTCGACCTCGGTGGCCTCGGTGACATCGATGCTGACCCCGACCAGGCGCACCACCTTGCCCTGCTGGTCACGGAAGGATTTGGCCATCGAGCGCAGGTGGCGCTGCGCGCCGTCGGGCCGGCGCACCCGGAATTGCAGCGAAAACTCGCGCTCGCCCTTCAGCGCGGCCGCCACTTCGGCGCGCACACGCTCGCGGTCGTCCGCCTGCACGCACTCCAGCCAGGCCTGGTAATTGCCGCCGCCCAGCCGGCTGGACAGGCCGTACTGGCGCATGATTTCATCGTCCAGCACCAGTTCGTCATGCGCCACATCCCAATCCCAGATGCCGATGCGCGCGGCCCGCGTCGCCACGCTGAGGCGTTCCTCGCTCTCGCGCATGGCGTGGTAGCGGCTCTCGAGCAAACCCCACATGGCGTGCACCGAATCGTTCAGGGCGCGCAGTTCGCCGTAAAACCAGGCTTTCTGCGGCGGCTCGCCGGCCACGTACTGGCGCACCGCCTTCAAGGGACGCAGGATCAGGAACCACAGCAAGGCGTACACGCTGGCCACCAGGACCGCCGCCAGCGCCAGGATCACCGCCAGGTTGGCAAGGCCCTGCTGGCGCAGCTCCTGCTGCAGATAGGAGGGGGTGGCAAACACCTTGACGGTGCCGAAGCTGGCGCCATCCAGCACAATGGGCCGCTGCGCCACCAGCATTTCCGGCGTCGTCGCCAGGGGCTGGCCGGTTTCGAGCGCGCCGCCGGCGCCGCGCTGCACCACGTGCTCCCGTTTGCTGCCGACGCCATACACCACGACGGCATGCAATTCGCGCTGGTTCATGCTGGCGCGCATGATCGACAGCACTTGCCTGTCGTCGAAGTTCCAGGCCGGCAGGGCCACGCCCAGCGCGATCTGGTCGGCGCTGGCGTCGAGCATGCGCTGCAGCTCATGCCAGCCCTTGTCGCGCTCGGAGGCATTGGCATAGGCGGCGAACACCAGCAGCACGGCGCTGACGATGACGGTCAACGCCACGCTGACCAGCAATGCGATGGAAGCAATCTTGTTCGTTCGCACAGGCCCGCTCCGGTGGCAGGAGCGCCGCCCCGTGCGGCGCAGTGGAATGGACAGTGTGCCAGCTTTGCCCGGGCCGGGCAAGCCGGCGTCAGGCCGCTTTCGGGATCGCCGCCAGCAGGCTGCGCGTGTAGGGATGGCGCGGATTGCGGTACAAGTCGTCGGCATCCGCCATTTCCACCACCTCCCCCTGGTGCATTACCATCACCTGGTCGGAGATGTATTTCACCACCGACAGGTCGTGCGAAATGAAGATATACGCGAGCCCGTATTCATCCTGCAGGTCTTGCAGCAGGTTCAGCACTTGCGCCTGGACCGACACGTCCAGCGCCGAGACCGATTCGTCGCACACCAGGATTTGCGGTTGCATGGTGAGGCAGCGCGCAATCGCGATACGCTGCCG
>CAMLRG010000239.1 GCA_946482335.1 uncultured Duganella sp.
AGCATCTAATAAGTCGGTGAACCCCTACAGCCTTTTGTATGGCAGTCACCTACAGCGGAAAGCCGGTTTCCTTGATGACGGTTTCCTGCCCTGGCGCCTACATTGAATCCATGGCGAGTGCGACTTGCCGGCGACAGGAGCAGCGAGCATGGAATCGAATATCCCCAATCCAGTACCAGGTTGCAGCACCACCTTTGTGCCGTTGCCCAGTGGGGCGCCAACTCACTGCCTCACGCCGGAGCGCATCCGCGAACAGCTTGGCTGGGCTTTGCTCCAGTCGAACTGGCGCTAGCGCCGGCAGCCATGCCAGACGGCCACGCGCTAGGGCTGCCAGCCTTGCGCATTGCGCCCATCCACCAGCCCGACAACCCGGTCCGCAGCGCGCGCAAATTCACGGTCGTGGGTAACGGCCACGACGGTCTGGCCACCGTCAGCCAGTTCGCGCAACAATTGCCGCACGTTAAGGGTCGCTGCCGAATCGAGGTTGCCGGTCGGTTCATCGGCCAGGATCAGGAGAGGATCGTTGGCCAGGGCGCGCGCCAACGCCGCCCGTTGGCGCTGTCCACCAGAAAGCTGCGAGGGGAACTTGTCCGCCTGGTCCGCAATCCCCAGCCGTTCCAGCAGCGCCAACGTATGGGTCCGCGTGGCATCGGCGCTGCGCTCGGCCAGCCGTTGCATGGGCAGCATGACATTCTGTGCGACCGTGAATTCAGCCAGCAGGAAGTGGAACTGGAAAACAAAGCCCAGCCTGGCCAGGCGCAGGGCCGCCAGGCGGTCATCATCGCAACCGCTGGTATCCTCGTCCGCCAGCCACACCTTGCCGCTGTCGGGCCGGTCGAGCAGCCCCAGCAGGTAGAGCAGCGAGGATTTACCGGAGCCGGATGGACCCATGATGCAAATGAATTCACCGCGCTGGACCTCCAGCGAGATGTCGTCCACCAGGGTGACCGGTACCGCGCCGGCGAGGCGGCGCGTCAGGTGTTCCGCGCGCAGGATGGCACTCATGTCGCGCCCCGCAAAGTATCCACCGGTTGCAGCTTGCCGGCCTTGTTGGCAGGCAGGTAGGCAGCCCCGAGGCAGGCGCTGAGGGCGAAGGCCACGGCCAGCAGGTATTGCTCGGCCCCCCACCAGACCGGCAGGTGCACCACGTCGGTGACGCCCGGCGGCTTCAGCTCGACCTGGGCCAGGATATGCATCATCCCGTAACCGAGCAGGAGCCCGGCGGCGCTGCCCAGCAGGCCGATGATCAAGCCCTGGTACAGGAAGATGCGCCGCACGTCCGCAGCCTGGAACCCCATGGCCTTCAGGATCGCGATATCGCGGCGCTTGTCGACCACGATGGTCGAGATCGTGTTGTAGATGCCGAACGACGCGACGACCAGGATGGCGGTGACCACACTGTACATGATGACATTGCGCACCTGGAGCAGGCTGAGGATGTCTTCCGATGCTTCGCTCCAGGACACGGCTTTATAGTTGAACTGCAGTTCGATCTCTGCCGCCACGCGGCGCGCGGCGTGCGGGTCAGTCAACTGGATGATAAAGCGGTTGACGCGGTCGGGCCGGGCCAGGATCACCTGGGCGCGCTTGAGCAGGGTGAATGCCTCGCCCTCGTCATACATCGCATTGCCTGTGCGAAAGATTCCCACCACCTTCATGATGCGCGTGCCGCCGCTGGCGGTGACCATGTTCACCGTGCTGCCAAGGCCGAGCTGGAATTTCTCGGCCAGTCCCTGGCCGATGACCAGGCCGTTGGGATTGGCCGCCAGGTCATCCAGTGTGCCCTTCACCATCTGCTCGTCGATCGTGGACACCGCCTGCATGCGCGCCGGGACTATGCCCGACAGGCTGACACCCTGCTGCTGTCCGGCAAAGCTGAGCACGGCCGAACCGCGCAGGACCGGGGCGACCCGCAAGCCCGGCAGCTGCTCGATGGCTGCCAGCTTGCTGCGGTAACTGCGGATGCCGCGCGTTTCGACAGGGGGCTTGACGTTGCTGATCGCCACCGCTGCGCCTGGCCACCGCATTTCCGCCGGCTGTTGACGCGCTGCGCGGAACTGGTCCGATACGGTGATATGGGGACTGTTGTCGACCAGCCGTTTGAGGAAATCGGCTTCGGAGCCGCGCATCAGCGCGGAGACCGCGAGGAAGAATGCGACGCCCAGCATGATCCCCAGCAGCGACACCAGGGTGGAGCGGCGCCGGTGGCGCAGGTGGGCGAGGGCGATGGCCAGCTGGACGTGCATGGCGGCGCCTATGGCGAGCGCAGTCGCACCCAGCGGCCAGCCTTGAGCGCGCTGTCGTTGGGCACCACCACGCGTTCGCTGCCATCCAGGCCGCGCAGCACTTCGACCTGTTGGGGACTGCGGATGCCGGCGACGATCGGACGCGGCTGCAAGCGCTGCCCGACCACCAGCCACACCATATTGTCGCGCACAGCGGCCGGGGGCAGCAGCATGGCGTTGTCGCGCCGCGCGACCAGCAGGTTGGCGTCCACCGTCATGCCGGTCTGCAGGGCGCCCGGTTCGGGAAGCGCAATGCGGACACGGTAGCTGCGGGCAACGGGATCGCCCTTCGGCGTGATGTCGCTGACCTTGCCGTCGAACACCTTTCCGGGCAGGGCATCGGCGCGCAGCACGACCGCCTGGCCGACATGGACGCGGCTGATGTCTTCTTCATCGATCTCGGCGGTGACACGCAGCGGGGCACAGCAAGCCAGCACAAACAGGGCCTGGCCGGGGGCGATATATTGGCCCACTTCGCCGTCGCGACGGATGATGCTGCCGTCGGCCGGCGACAGCAGGGCGGTGTGGTTGCGCAGCGCGCTGACCCGGCGCAGAGCGGCCTCCGCCGCCAGCAGCTCGGCGCGGGCCCGTTGAGCTTCGCCGGTGGCGATGAAGCCGCGTTCGGCCAGGGCGCTGGCGCGTCCGTATTGGCTGCGCGCAAACTCGGCCCGGGCGCGCTGTTCATCGACGCTGCCTGCGAGGTCGGCGTCGTCCAGGCGCGCCAGCAGCTGCCCCTTGCGGACTTGCGCACCTTCATCGGCGAAGCGGGCCGCCAGGCGCCCGCCGACCTGCGGCGCCAGCGGCAGCATGACCGTCGGCTCCACTGATCCTGCGGCGTAAATGGCGTCGATGGCGGCGCCACGGCGTACCGGGGTCACGCTGACTTCCAGCGGTCCCACCAGGTACCAGCCCAGCGTTCCCAAGCCTGCCAACAGCGTTCCTGCCAAGGCGCCATAACGCCAACGGCGGGCGCGCGGAAATGAAGCTGTCATCAACTCGCTCCTGCGATCACGGATGCCCCAGTCTGGGTGCGGGCGGAGGTTGCGTAAATGATCTGGATCAAAGCGCCGGCCAGGCTGATGGGAAGCGCTGCCCGCGGGAGCGTGGTATCCGCTACGAATCGATCGTCACTTGACCTTGGTCATTTTCTTCGGGCCGCGCGCCCGGTAAGGTCGTCCCATCGGCAATGCCTGGAGGCGGTGATGCGCAGTGCGATCGGTAGCTCGCTGGTGTTTATGTCCCTGTTGACAGGCTGTGCATCGCTGGGGCAGGCACCGGATCTTGCGGCATTGGCGCCGACGCCAGCGCCGTTGGAAGTGCCGCAGAGCTGGTACCGTGAGGTGCCGGCCAGCGGCGTCCCGGACCTTGGCAGCTGGTGGCAGCGATTTGAGGACCCGCAATTGACGGCGCTGGTTGAGCAGGCCCTGGCACGCAATACCTCGCTGGCGGGCGCCGCGGCCCGCCTGCAACAGGCGCGGGCGCTGCGCGACCTGGCCGGCGCCGGCCTGTCGAGCCAGCTCAGTGCCGGCGCCGCGGCGGAAAGCGTGCGCCAGCGCGGCGTCAGTACCCGGAGTTACAGTGCCGGGCTGGACGCGAGTTGGGAGCCGGACTTGTATGGTTACCGGAAGTCAGGCCTGGCCGCGAGTGCGGCCGCGATGAATGCAGAGGCCCTGACGCTGGCCGATGGCCAGGTGAGCGTCGCAGCGGAAGTCGCGTTGCACTATATCGAATTGCGCGGCGTGCAGCAGCGTGAAGCCGTCGCGGATGCCCATGTGAAGCGCCAGCTGATCCTGGCCCTGCTGGCCGCGCAGCGCACGCCGGCCGACGCCGGCCTGGACCGCGACCGCGCGCGCGCCGCGCTGGCGCTGGCCATGGCGCAATTGCCGCGCTGGCGCGCCAGCCGCTCGCAGCTGGAGCATAGCCTGGCCCTGCTGTGTGGCGGGGCCCCCGGCGCGCTCGCCACCTCGTTTGCGGCGGCTGCCGCGGTACCGCGTGCCCCGGACGGGCTGGCAGTGAGCCTGCCGGCCGATACGCTGCGCCAACGTCCCGATGTCCGCGCCGCGGCCGCCCGCGTCGATGCGGCGCTGGCGCGGCTGGGGCAGGCGGATGCGGCGCGTAAGCCGATGGTGCGCCTGGAAGGCAGCATCGGACTGCACGGGATCGGCTTCGGCGGCAGCGGCAGTGTATTGCGCGGGCTGTTCGGCGCCATCAGCGGCGTGGCGTTCGACGGCGGCGCCGGACGCGCCCGCGTGGCGGCCGGGCGGGCTGCCGTCCAGGAAAGCTATGCGGCCTATCACGCCGCGGTGCTGGGGGCTTTGCGCGAGGTGGAAGACGCGCTGGTGGATCTCGCCGCAGCGCGCGAGCGCCGCAAGGCGCTTCAGTCGGCGTCCGAACTTGCGGCCAATGCCGCCAACCTTGCCCTGTTGGCCTATGTGGACGGCAAGGTGGAAGTGGATGCGGTGCTGGCGAGCCATGCCACGCTGCAGGAGAGCGCGGATGCACTGGTGTTGGCCGAAGTGGCGCACAGCACGGCCCATGTGCGCTTGTACAAAGCGCTGGGCGGTGGCTGGCAGCCGACCGATGCGCCGTAACCAAGGGGGCGGAGATGGCGGAACTGTTTGGCATGGATGCCTATACGCCGCGTGAGATCGCGCAACGCATCGAACAGGTTGGCGTCGCCAAGGCGCGGCTGCCCTTGCGTGCCATGTTCATGCTTGCCGTGCTGGGCGGCGCATTCATCGGCCTTGGCGCCATGTACAGCGTGGTGGTGCGCGCCGACCCGGAGCTCAGCATGGGCGTCCGGCAGGTCATGGCCGGGATCTCGTTCTCGCTCGGTTTGCTGCTGGTGGTGGTGGCGGGTGCCGAGCTCTTCACTGGCAACAATTTGCTGGTGATGGCGTGGGCGGAGCGGCGTATCGGCAGCGCCCAACTCTTGCGCAACTGGGGAGTCGTCCTGGCCGGCAACGCGGTGGGGGCGGGCGGCCTGGCGCTGTTGGTGTCCTGGTCCGGCCACCCGGACATGCAGGGGGGCGCCATCGCGGCCGAGTATTTACGGATCGCGAAAGTGAAGGTGGCGTTGGGCCCCTTCCACGCATTCTTCCTGGGAGTATTGTGCAATGCGCTGGTATGCCTTGGCGTCTGGATGGCGATGGCGGGCCGCAGTGTGGCCGACAAGGCCGTGGCCGTGATGTTCCCCGTGTCGGCGTTCGTGGCCGCTGGCTTTGAGCACAGCGTGGCCAACCTGTACCTGTTGCCCTTGGCCGTGCTGCTGCAGGAACCGGGGGCCAGGCTGGGCTGGTACGAGGTCATGGCCAACCTGCTGCCGGTATTGGCGGGCAATATCGTCGGCGGCGCATTGCTGGTAGGCCTGGTCTATCGATTCATCTACCATGGGGCGCCGGGCGCAGCGGGCCCGGAGCGCAGCCAGCCGCGCCAGGGCGAACCGGTCAGCAAGGGCTGAAGCGCGGGCGCCACCGGGCGCCGGCTGGCGTGCCCGGTGGCGTGGCCGGGACGTTCTATTGAGTCATCAGGAGGGGAACCGGGCATTGCTCGATCAGGCCGCGCGTGGTGCCGCCCACTACCCAGTCATGCAAGCGGCTATGCCCATAGGCACCCGCGACCACCAGGTCGAACTCCTGGCGCTGGGCCAGTTCGCACAACGCGATACTTGCTGGCTGAATGGTATCCAGGTTGAGCACCTGGACATTGCGATGGTGGCGCGCCAGGTAGGTGGCCAGGTCGGCCCCTGGTTCCGCCCCCATATCGATCCGTTCGTCGGCTGGATTGCAGAGCACAATGGTCAGTTGCGTCGCCCGCAGCAGCAGCGGCATGGCAAACGCCAGGGCACGGCTGGCGCCGGCACTGCCATTCCATGCGATCATGATCTTGCTGAAGCTGTCCCGTCCATGGTGCTTGGGCGGCACCAGCAGCACGGGGCGCACGCAGCGGGTGACGAGGTGGCCCGGTAAGCGCGACGTCGCCAGCAGGCCGTATTCCACGACGTCCTGGTTGCCGGCGACCAGCAGGTCGCAATAGCGCGATTGCAGCATCAGCGCCTCGATCGCCGTCGTGTCAAACAGGCGCGTCTCCCACGAAGGCACGCCGGCCGCTTCGCACTGGCGCCCGAAAGCATCGAGCTGCTGTTGCGCCGCCTGGCGCGATGCATCGATATCGAACGTTGGCATGGTCGCCACCGCGGCGCCTGTCGCCATCAGGTAGGTCATTTCAGCCAAGCCGCTGACGGCCGTGCCAACCAGGTGGGCGCCATGGGCCGTGGCCAGGGCGGCCGCCGTCCCGAATGTGGCTGGCATGCCGGACGCCGGGCTGACGTGAACAACAATCGTCTTGTACATCATTCCCTCCGCAAAATGGTACGTAATGCGGACGAGTGTGGGCGCTTCACCGATGCAAAACCATGACCCAGATCAAATCGCTGCCACGGCGGATGGGCGCACTATGATGGAGCGACCGCCGCGCCCGCCGCGTGCGGCCAGCGGTCCGCAGGAGGGAGAGCATGGCCATTTCCATTGATACCGCGACCAACTGCCGATTGATCGATGCGGGGGCGCTCGCCACGGAAAAGCTGCTGGGGCAGCCGGTGAAAACCTTACTGGCCATCATGGGCCCGGCAAGCGGCCATGGCTTTTCCGCACGCCCATTGTCGCAATACCAGTTGTCGCGGCTGCTGTGGGCGAGCCAGGCGTGTGGCGCAGGAAGCGCCGGGGTCTCCGTGTATGTTGCCGCCATTGACGGACTGTACCGATTTGACCCCGACGCATTTTTTCTCGAGCACGTGGTGCGGGGTGATGTAAGCGCCGTGCTGGCAGGCGCCGGCCTGGCAACCGGCGCCCCCTTGAGCATGCTCTACGTGGCGGACCTGGGCGGCTTGCGTGCGCCCGACCCAGGGCAGGGCACCCTGGCGGCGGCGATCCGTGCCGGATGTTGCAGCCAGAATGTCACATTGATGTGCGCTGCCGAAGGTTTGGCGACGACAGTACAGGTCGTGAACGATGGTGGCGCACTGGCCGATGCGATGAAGTTGCGCCACGCCCAGCGCCTGGTGCTGGCGCAGGCAGTCGGGTGGCCAGCAGCCATCGGCGATGCGCAAGCTGCAACTTGATCAACTGCGCGGCAAACCCCGTCGTTCACGGCGGGGGCAAGAGCGCGGACGGCGCAGCCGTCCTTTAGTTTCCATTAATGCCGCGTTTGCTGCTGTTCGATGTATTGCCGAATGACGGCAATCGGAGCGCCGCCACA
>CAMLRG010000240.1 GCA_946482335.1 uncultured Duganella sp.
CTGGGCCGCCGCCGTGGCGACCTGCAGAACATGGAATCGGACGGCAAGGGCCGCGTGCGCCTGGAGTACCGTATCCCTGCGCGTGGCCTGATCGGCTTCCAGGGCGAATTCATGACCCTGACCCGCGGTACCGGCCTGATGTCGCACGTGTTCGACGCCTACGCCCCGGTCGATACCTCCAAAGGCGAAATGGCCGGCCGCCGCAACGGCGTGATGATTTCGCAGGACGACGGCCAGGCCGTTGCCTACGCGCTGTGGAAGCTGCAGGACCGCGGCCGCATGTTCGTGGTGCACAACGACCCGGTGTACGAAGGCATGATCATCGGTATCCACTCGCGCGACAACGACCTGGTGGTGAACCCGATCAAGGGCAAGCAGCTGACCAACGTGCGCGCTTCCGGTACCGACGAAGCGGTGCGCCTGGTGCCGCCAGTCCAGCTGTCGCTGGAATACGCGGTGGAATTCATCGAGGATGACGAACTGGTGGAAATCACTCCTAAGTCGATCCGCCTGCGCAAGCGTTACCTGAAAGAGCACGAACGCAAGCGTGCAAACAAGGAAAACGCGTAATCGGATTCGCGCAAGCAGAAGCCCGCCGCCTCGCAAGAGCCGGCGGGCTTTTTACATGACGCTTCAGAAGAAGGTGTAGCGCAGGGTGAGCTGGAAGGTGCGCCCGTCGTAGTCGGCGCGCCGCAGCTTGGCCATCGAGCCTTCATATTCCTGGCGGAAGGTATCGGTCAGGTTGAAACCGTCGATGGCCAGGGTCAGGTCGGGCCGCAGCTTGTACGAAGCGGACAGGTCGAACTGGCCGCGCGCTTTCACCGTCCGCGCCGCGCCGCTGAAGGTGCCGCCGGCCGGCAGGTTGTAGTCGTCGCGGTAGTTGTAGACGCCGCGCACGCCCCACACCGGCGTCTCGTAGTACAGGATCAGGTTGGCCGAACGGGGCGAGACGTTGTTCAGGAAGGCGGGGGAGCCGTCCGGTGCCTTGCCCTTGACGCGGGTGTAGGAGTAGTTGAAGACGCCGCCCATGCCGTTGAATGGCGCGGGCAGGAAGTCGAAGGCTTGCTGCACGGTGAGCTCGGCGCCTTCGGCGACCAGGTCGTTGGGCGAGTTCACCGCGCCGTTGACGTCGATGGTGTACTGGCCGTTCAAGCCTTTGCCGGCCGGCGCGGGAAGGTCGCTCACGCAGCGGTCGCCCACCACGCTCCAGGTGCCGAGGCCCAGGCCATAGCCGTCGGCAGGGCACAGCACCGTGTCGCGGTTCTCGCCCACGATCATGCCGTGGATCTTCTTGCGGTAGGCCGCCAGGCCGATCAGGCCATTCGGACGGTTGTAGTACTCCAGCGCCAGGTCCTGCGATTTGCTGGTGTAAGGCTCGATATTCACGCGGCCCAGGCTGACGGTGTAGCCGCCGTTCACCGCATCCTGCACCACTGTGGTGGAGATCGGCGAAATGTCGCGGGCATTCGGGCGGATGAAGGTCTTGTAGTTCCCGTAGCGCAGGACCAGCTTGTCCGTCAGGTCCGCCGCCAGCAGCATGGAAGGCAGGTTGTTCTTGTACGTGGACTTCTTGGTGTTGGTCTTGAAGGTCGCGGTCGCGCCGGTGCCGGTGCGGTCCATCGACACCACGGTCTGGTCGGTTTCCTCGTGACGCATGCCCACGTGGCCGCGGATGCGGACGCCGGCCAGTTCGCCATCCAGCTTGGCCATCAGGTACAGGGCCTTGATTTCGTCGTCCTTGGAGAAGTTGTTGCTGGTGAAGCCGCCGTCGGCCGGATCGTTCACCCAGCCGCTGGCCGTGCGCAGCGCACCGCTGGTAATGGTGGGCTGCAGGGTCGATGCCACCAGGTCGTAGTCCACGGTCTGCCAGTTGCGCAGGTAGTTGCCCGCGTTGCCGCCAAAGTAGTCGCCAGCGAAGGCGCTCTGGGTCACGAAGCTGGTGCTGATCCTGCTGTAATCGACGCCGGCCGCGCTGGAGCGGTAAGCACGCGAATTGTACTCGTTCCTGTTGTACTGGATGCCGCCCTGGAGCGCTTCGAGCCAAGGCAACTCAAGGAAGCGCTCAACATCCAGGCGCAAGCCTTTGACCTTGTTGTCGGCGTAGTTGTCCGAGCCGGCAATGATGAAGACGTCGCCTTTGGAGTTGGTCACGGTTGGCGTGTTGCCGCTGCCGCCCCAGGTCCATGGACCGGTCAACTGGGCGGCGCCCAGTGCCGGCGTGGCCTGGTTGAAAGCCATGGTGAAGCCGTCCAGGCCACCGCCCAGGCCGACATTGCCGGTGATGCCGTTGCCGGCGCCGGCTTTGGCCGTATTGCGCACGTCCAGCTGCCCCTGGTAGCCGAAGTTGGTGGCCTTGGACAGGACGCCGTTCGCTTCGACGCGCCAGTCGTCGGTGTTGAAGGAGCCGCGCAGGTTCAAGCCATCGGCCTTTTGCTTGAACGGTTCCTTGCGCATGGAGCCGAACACGCGCGGATTGGCGAAGTTATAGTCCATCACGTAATAGCGGCCGTCGGTGTGCCGGAAGGGCGCCGAGGTCGGGTTGATGACGGTGTTGGCGTCGCGGTAGTCGATATCGAGGATATCGAGCGCCGTGTTCTTCATGTTGCGGTCGGTGAAGAAGTAATGGCCGCCGACGCGGATCTCGGGCGAGACCTTGAATTCGGCGCCCAGCGCGCCGGAGGCCAGGCTGCCGTCGTTGACGCGCGCAGCCTGGCGGATATCGGTCGGCGCGGTGATGCCGGCCTTCGAGATGGCGCCGGTGCCACCCGGCGCCGCAACGCAAGGGGAGGGCTGGCCGGTACAGCTGGCGGCGTAATAATCCTTGTAACGCGCCAGGAAGTCCGGCGTGGTCGCAGGGCTCAATTGGGTGAACTGGTTGATGTACAGGGAATCGCGGCGGAATTCTTCCTTCTTCCACGCCAGGTTGGCGAACACGCCAAGCTTGCCGTCCATCAGGCGCTTGGCAAAATTCAGCGACGTCTTCGGCGTGGTGGTGCTGCCAAGCGTGTTGCGTTCGGCAGCCAGCTTGACCGAGGCGCCTTCCTTGCGCGACAAGGCGGGAGCGATCTGCATATCGATGTTGCCGGCGATGCCGCCGCTCTGCTCCGCTGCCGATACCGATTTGATGACCGTGAAGGCGCTGAAGATGTCCGAGTCGAAGGCGCCCATGGGGGCCGCTCCGCCGAGCACCGGGGCGGCGAAGTCCATGCCGTTCATCGTGATCTTGGCGAAGGCGCTGGGCAGGCCGCGCAGGTTGACGGATGCGCTGCGGCCATCCTCTTCCCGGTTCACCTGGATGCCCGGAATGCGCTGCAGCGCTTCGCCCACGTTCAAGTCGGGGAAGCGGTCAAGGCCCTCGGAGGAAATGCTGTCGCTTACCCCGATGTTCTGGCGCTTCATCACCAGCGCGTCGGCATAGCTCCTGCGGAAGCCGCTCACCTGCACCACGCTCGAAGGCTGCACGACTGGTTCCTGTGCCGCGCCATCCTGCGCCTGTGCGCCGGACAGCATGCCCAGCATCGCGAGCGCGTAACTGACTTGTTGGACGCCGACTTTCTTCACTAACTTGCTCATACCAGCTCCCCTATCCTCATGAAATTATTGTTGGTGACGCGACTTCAGGATATCGGAGCGTGTATCAATGTAACAGTATGTATCAAGCCCCGGATGCGAAACAATCACTGAATTGATCAATTGCGCACCGCAGCAAGCATTTGCTTATTCGCAGGGCGCCTTTAGCTGCGGGGTTTTTTCAACACTTTGATCATCGTGCTGATTCTTTGGAGCCCTGTTGATTTTTCCGCTCAGCGCTCACCTAGAATGCGCTGACTAGCGATAACTACAACAAGGAGATCACCGTGAGTCAGCAGCACAGCAAAGCAGGCCTGTTCAATCGAACGATGTTCATTTTGGTATCGCAACTGGTCGCTTCCGGCGCCTTTGCACAGGAAGCCGCTCAAGAGACGACGCACGTGGTGACCGTGAGCGGCACGCGCGCTTCGGTGGCGTCGGCCATTGAGCGCAAGATCAGGAACGATACGATTTCCGATTCCCTGGTGGCCGAGGACGTCAACCAGTTCCCGGATAAGAACGTGGGCGAGGCGCTGTCGCGCATCACCGGTGTGCAATTGAGCCGCGACTTCGGCGAAGGCTCGCAAATCTCCATCCGCGGCGTTGAGCCGGACCTGAACCGCGTGGAAATCAACGGCATGTCGGTGCTGTCCACCGGCGGCAACGCCGGCCGTGGCGCGGAGCTGCGCGAACTGGCTTCGGAGCTGATCCAGTCGATCGACGTGTTCAAAGGCACCACCGCCGACCTGACCGAAGGCGGCGTGGGCGGCACCGTCAGCATCAAGACCCGCAAGCCGCTGGACTTCAGCAAGCGCACCATCGCCACCACGCTTTCCGCCGAACGCGCTTCGAGCCGCGGCGGCGTCCAGCCGCGCGCCAGCCTGCTGCTGGCCGACAAATACCTGGACGGCAAACTGGGCCTGATGGCCAATATCGTCTACGACAAGGTCTACACCCGCAACGATTACGCCCGCAATACTTCCTGGCGCTTCCTGCGCGACTGGGACTTTTCGCCCGAAAAGACGGTGACTTCGCTCGATCCTGCGGTGGCGGCCGTCGGCAGCCCGGCCGGCTGCGCATCGACCACGCTCACTTCAGCCCAGCGCACCGAATGCAACCGCCAGTGGTTCGATTACTCGCCGGGCATCGCCCGCTATGGCATCTGGACCCGCGACCACGACCGTTCGTCGGCCGAACTGACCGCGCAGTACCAGGTGACGCCGGCATTGCGCGCCTTTGTCAGCTACCAGGGCAACCTGCAGGACCAGCGTCTGAACGACCGCAATTTCGGCACCGACTTGGGCAACGTGAACCGCCTGTTCAACCAGGGCACCGCGCCGGTGTACAACCCGAGCACCGGCGTACAGAGCGCGGCGGGCACCTGCGTGGCGGTACCAACAACCAGTACTCCCGCTGGCGTGACGGTCAACAACCATTACGTGACCCAGTACACCGTCGGCAACTGCCTGAACCAGGCGGGTGTGGGCGGGCAGGGCGCCTTCGGTACTTCGGCGCGCGATTTCCAGCTGAAAATCCGTTCGCAATACCTGTCCACCGGCTTTAACTGGAAGAACAATGGCCTGGAGGCCGAAGGTTTGTTCAATACCTCGAAGTCGCGTTACAGCTCGCAGAGCAACAACATCTCGCTGACGCAGAATGCGCCGGGCCTGAAGGTATCGCTGGATTCGCAAGGTTTGCCGCATTTCGAATTCCCGTCGGCCTATTCGCCGGACGCGAATTCTTCCTACGTCCAGGTGCAGCTGCAATACCGTCCGTCGGAGACCAAGAACACGGAGGACCAGGGCAAGCTGGACTTCAAGTACAAGCTCAATACCCCGTTCTTCCGCAAGCTCTGGTTCGGTGCGCAGGGCCGCCGTTCGACCGCGCAGCAGTACGGCGCCGGCGGCTACCTGGCCAGCAACGGCGAAAACCTGACGTCGACTGCGGACGACATCAATGTGGTTACCGCTAATATCAATCAAACCCTGATCTACGATCCGCTGAACAAGACGGGCGTGGTACGCGCTCCGGAAGTGCAGCCCTGGCTGACGTCCAATTACTCGACCAAGTACATCAATGCGACGCAGATGGAGCAGTTGATCGGCGCTATCCGCGGAACTTCACCGGGCACCTTCTTCAAAGGGTATGACAAGGTGAGCGGCATGCCGGCCAATTGGTTGAGCCCCGTCTTTAGCGCCGCCACGCCTTACTTCGATACTTCCAAGTTCAATTACGTGAACCTGTACGAGGCGCCTGGCAGCGACGGCAAGATGTATCCGCAAATCCCTGCCTATGTGGCGGAGGAGCGCGTGTGGGCGGGCTACGGCCGCCTGGACTTCAATACCGAAGTGTGGGACCGCCAGATCTTCGGCAACTTCGGCGTGCGCTATACCCGTACGGACGAGAAGGCGACCGGCTTGTCCCGCCTGCAGGTGCGCATGGCCAACTCTCCCGGCAGCTCCGCCTTTACCGACCGCGTCGTCACCAATGGCATTGCTACCGTTGAGAACCGCTACCATGATTGGCTGCCGAGCCTTAACGCCGGGATGTGGCTGATGCCCGATACGTTCCTGGCCCGTGTGGGCTGGGGCAAGGTGATGGCACGTCCGCGCATCGATTTCCTGGTGCCGAATGCCACCTGTACCGTCGGCAGCGGCCTGGCGCAGTTCGGCGGCGACGGCACCGACGATTGCACCGCAGGCAACCCTGACCTGAAGCCATACCGTGCCACCAATACGGACCTGAGCCTGGAGTACTACCCGGGCAAAGACACCCAGCTGAGCATGGGCTTGTTCAAGAAGGACGTCACCAGCTACATCATCAACCGCGCCCTGGTGCGCGGCGTGGACCTGTTCAAGAACGGCACCCTGTTCGACGTGAACCAGCCGATCAACGGCGAGGGCGCGACCACCAAGGGGGTGGAGCTGACGGCGCGCACCGCGCTGACCATGCTGCCGGGCTGGCTGGGCGGCTTCGGCATCGACACCAACTACACCCGCATGACCTACAAGTATGCGGCCGGCACTGCGCTGACCAATATCCTGGACGGCACTGAGCTGCCATATCCTGGCCTGTCGAAGAACAGCTACAACATCGCTTTGTGGTACGACCGCAATGAATACAATGCGCGGATCGCTTATACTTACCGCGACCGCTTCTACACCGGCGGCAACGACGTCTCGGGCAATCCGAACTTCCAGGAGAAGACCGGCTTCCTCGACGCCAAATTCCAGTACCGGCTGGGCCAGCATTGGACGTTCTCGGTCGAAGGGAAAAACCTGACCGACCAGGCGCAAATCACGGACGCGGGCGACCTGTTCCGCGTCAACGAGCTGGCGTTCTCCGGACGCCGATATTTTGTGAGTTTGAGTTATAAGAACTGAGGTGTAAATGGTTGCACGCTTCCTTGTAGTCCTGCTGGTTTCACTGGCAATGGGGGAGGCGTTCGCCAACCCCCTGGTCTTGCAGCGCGCCGATCCCCAGGTCGTGCTGCAGGATGACGGCAATTACTATCTCGCCGCCACTGTCCCCGAATATGACCGCATCGAGCTGCGCCGCGCGCGCACGCTCGATGGCCTGGGCAAGGCCGAACCGCACGTGGTCTGGCGCAAGCATGCGCAAGGCGTGATGGGCGCGCATATCTGGGCGCCCGAACTGCACCGTATCGATGGCAAGTGGTACATCTATTTCACCGCCGGGCGTTCGGACGCGATCTGGGAGATCCGCCTGTACGTGCTGGAGAACAGCTCGCCCGACCCGTTCAAGGGCGAGTGGATCGAGCGCGGCCAGTTGAAGACGGGCCGCGAATCCTTCTCGCTCGACGCCACCACCTTCGCCCTGCGCGGCCAGCGCTACCTGGTGTGGACGCAGAACGATCCCGATCCGCTGAGGAAGG